>CACLLR010000053.1 GCA_902607805.1 uncultured Pelagibacteraceae bacterium | reverse complement strand
TCCTAAATTATCATCGATCTGTTTTATTAATCCCATATATCCAGAAAGAACAGTATCTCTTACTTCGTTTCTAGAAAAAGTTTTA
The DNA here is from genome assembly GCA_902607805.1 of uncultured Pelagibacteraceae bacterium. GTDB lineage: Bacteria > Pseudomonadota > Alphaproteobacteria > Pelagibacterales > Pelagibacteraceae > Pelagibacter. Next base: position 1,970 of record CACLLR010000053.1, on the reverse strand, counting down.
GAAATACTGTTTTCCATAAAAGCTTTATAAACTGGATGATTTATTTTTTTTTCTGAATTGCTTCTATGAACAGGATAAAATTGATTGGCAGAAAACATATTATGATATGGTGCGGGTGCCATATAAGGCCAATGAGGCTTTATATATGACAAATGCAAAAACCACGGATTGTCTTTACTATCTTCGATAAACTCTATTGCTCTATTTGTCATAAAAGCTGTTTCAGAATGCTTTTCTGGGATTCTTGCAGGTTTATTAGAATTTCTTAATCGCCATCCACTTAGGATTTCCCCATTATTTCCTTCTGCAGAATTTGCCCAACTATCCCATGGATTATCTCCTTCATAGCCTAGTTTATTTAACCATTCATTGTATGATAATTTTTTTTCTGAATTTTTTATTTGATTATTTGGATGTAATCCGTCATCTCTTTCATAGGGATCAAATCCTGGTTCACTTACAACAAGTCCAATTTTTGTATTTTTAGAAATTCCTAATCTATCCATTGCTTCCATATCAGGTCTCATATGTGTTTTTCCAACAACACCTGTTCTAATTCCGGATTGTCTTAAATAATCACCAATAGTTAATTCTCCAATTGGTAACGGCACCTGGTTCCATGTTGAGCCATGACTAAAAACTGTTCTACCTGTATAATATGATGCTCTAGAAGGTCCACATACTGGTGCTTGGACATAGGCCGACTCAAACATAACGCCTTTTTTTGCTAAACCATCTAAATTAGGAGTTTTTAAATGAGGATGTCCATAACAAGACAAATAATCCCATCTTAATTGATCTGCCATTATGAAAAGAATGTTCCGAACTTTTCCCATAATTATTCATTTTAAACTAATATTGTTGGTAGACAATAAAAATCAGCAGTATCTATTTTTGAGTAGTGTTGTCTTTTTGTATTCCATCTTTTGTTAATACCAGCACTTGCAAGACTTAGAGTTGATCTACCATATCTATAATTAGTATTATCAATAGATTTCATTAAACTACTCATTTTATCATCTTTCTCAGATGAGAATAAATTTTTGTTATCTTTTACATCAGATAATCCTGCTAATATGACACCTGCTTTTTGATAACGATAACCATTTTTAAAAATATTTTCTAAAGCAGTTATAGCAGTTTTGACAATTTCAATACTATTATTTGTTGCAATTGGAAAATCAACTGTCTTTGAATTTGAGTAATATCCAAACTGACTTTGAAAAGGACTAGTCCTTATAAAGATAGTAATTGATTTTGCAATTAAAGATTCTGATCTAATTTTTTCAGAAGCATTCAAACAATAGCTAGCAACAGCCTCCTTTAATTCTTGAAATTTTTCCACTCTATTACCAAAAGATCTGGACACAACACAACTTTTTCTTTTTGATACTGTTTTTTCTAAATTAATACAAGAAATACCTCTGAGTTCCATTGCTGTTCTTGAACCTAAAACATTTGAATTTTTCTTAATCCAAGTGTTTGATTTATTTTTTAACTGTTTAGCATTATAAATTCCATTTTTATGATAGAATTTTGTTAGTTGTTTACCGACTCCCCAAACATCATTAATTGCAATTTTTTCTAATATCGGATCTATATTTTCAATTCCTATTAAACTGGTAACACCAGTTTTTTTCTTTTTAGCAATGTGATTTGCAACTTTGCTTAAAGTTTTGGTTTTAGCTATACCAATGCTTGTTGGAATTCCTGTCCATTTTAATACAGTTGATCTAATTTCTTTGCCTACATTTTCTACCTCATCATCAGAAAAATTTGATAAATCTATAAAGGCTTCATCTATCGAATAAATCTCTATATCAGAATTAAATCTTTTAAGAGTTCGCATTACTCTTCTTGATAGATCTCCATACAAAGAATAATTTGATGAGAAAACTTGAACATTATTTTTGATAATTATATCTTTTGCTTTAAAATAAGGTTCACCCATTTTAATTCCTAAAGTTTTT
>CACLLR010000052.1 GCA_902607805.1 uncultured Pelagibacteraceae bacterium | reverse complement strand
ATTTCTTCAAAAGATCGAATTATCTCATTTAAATAATCATACAAATTAAGATTTGAATCTAAAAATCCATCATCAATTTTTGGATTCATTGAAAGTTTTTTTAATATTTCAGCGCATCTATTACTTTGACTAACTAATAAATCTAAATCTTTCTTAATTTTTTCATTTTCTCCAAAATCTTTTTGAAGTTCTTTTGTAATTAATAAAATTGTTGATAAAGGAGTGCCTAGTGAATGTGCTGCGGCTGCGGCTTGCCCACCTAAAGAGATCAGTTCGTTTTCTTTAGCCATTAATTCTTTAATTTTATCAAATGCTTTTTGCCTTATTCTATTTTGTTCACCAAATTTAGCTGCAAAGTAAACCAAAAATAATAATCCGATAATTATAGATAGTGGAATTGCAAAAAGATAATAATCCGGTGCATGGAAATGATGTGTGGGAGGATGTGGAAGATCAATGTAAAAAAAAGTAAGAAATGTTAAGATCAATATAATAAGAAATGATAATAATATTGAGCTATAAATATTCAAATATTGAGATGAAAAAACTGCTGGTATTATAATTAAAAATATGAATGGATTAGTAATTCCACCTGTAAAAAAAAATAAAATTCCTAATTGCAATATGTCATAACTTAAATATAGCGTTGAAAGAAAATTATTAAGTTGATTTTCCTTAACTTTGAATTGTAAATAAAGATTAGTAAATACGCTAATAAATATGATTGATATGCAGATAAAGTAATTAAATTTAAAGTTTAATAAAAATTGAACAGATAAAATTGCAATTAATTGTCCAATATAAGCTATCCATCGTAATTTTACATAAGTAGATCTGTTTAAAGTGTAAAGATTTGAAGCCTTTAAAAACTTCATTATCAAATATCAAGGTTAGATACATTTATTGCATTTTCTACAATAAAATCTTTTCTTGAAGCAACATCATTACCCATAAGAGTATGAATTAATTCAAAATCTTTTTTATTATTTTTTGAATATTGAACTTGAAGAAGAGTTCTGCTTTCAGGATTAAGTGTAGTATTCCAAAGTTCCTCGGGGTTCATTTCTCCTAATCCTTTAAATCTTTGAATATAAAGTTTAGATTTTTCTAATTGAAATAACTTATCATAATCTTTAGATCCTTTTTTGTATTTTTTTAATTCTTTAGAATTTTTTAAAATAAAATTTTCTAATTCTTTCTCATCTTTAATATAAATTCCTTTTGAGCCTTTATTAATTTTAAAAAGTGGTGGTTGGGCCAAATAAACATTGCCATTTTCTATTAACTTGTTAAATGGTTTATTGTTAAAAAAAGTTAGTAATAATGCTCTTATATGTGATCCATCTACATCGGCATCTGTCATTATAATTATTTTACCATATCTTAAATCTTTTATATCTATTTCATCATGTTTTGGATCTAATCCTAATGCATTTATAAGTGTAACAATTTCATTTGATGAAATCATTTTTGATAATGCTTTGGTCTTTAAATCTTGTCCATTTCCATTATGTTTTTTTCCATTTGAGTTATCATCTATATATGTATTTAAAATTTTACCTCTTAGAGGTAAAACGGCTTGATATTCTCTATTTCTTCCTTGTTTTGCTGATCCTCCAGCAGAGTCACCTTCGACTATAAACAATTCTGTACCCTCCTGTTTAGATATTTGGCAGTCTGCAAGTTTTCCTGGGAGTCCTGTGAGCTCTAAAGCACCTTTTCTTCTTACACTTTCTCTAGCCTTTCTTGCTACATCTCTAGCTACAGCAGCTTGTATAATTTTATTTAAAACTATTTTTGCTACAGAAGGGTTATGATCAAACCATATAGATAATTTTTCATTAATTATATTTTCTACAATATTTCTAACTTCTGAAGAAACAAGTTTATCTTTAGTTTGAGAAGAAAATTTTGGATCGGGTATTTTAACTGAGAGCACACAAGTTAGACCTTCTTTTACATCGTCTCCTGATAAAGAAACTTTATTTTTTTTTAATAAATTTAATTCGTTAGCATATTTATTAATTACTCTCGTTAAAGCACTTCTAAAACCCAAAATATGAGTTCCTCCATCTTTTTGATAAATGTTATTTGTAAAAGGATAAACATCTTCCGAA
>CACLLR010000051.1 GCA_902607805.1 uncultured Pelagibacteraceae bacterium | reverse complement strand
TATTTATGAGTACAGAAAATAATAACAATGAACTTTATAATAATTCAATAAAAATTTTATCAGATCTTATATCATTTAAAACAATTTCTGGTGAAGATAATAATTCATTAATCAATTATTGTAATGATATTTTAAAAAAGCTAGGTGCAACTTCGTTTAAAACTTTTGATAGTGAAAAAAAAAGAGTAAATCTTTTTGCAACATTAAAGGCAAAAAAAACCAATGGAAAAATTCCAATAATTTTATCAGGTCATACAGATGTGGTACCTGTATCTAAAGGTTGGTCTACAGATCCATTTAAAGCAACAATTAAAGATGACAAGCTGTATGGTAGAGGTTCTTGTGATATGAAAGGTTTTATTGCATGTGCATTAGCATTTGCACCAATTTTTTCAAAATCAAATTTAGATAGAGATATTAATTTTTCATTTACATTTGATGAAGAAACGGCGTGTATAGGAGCTCCATTATTAATTGAAGAACTAAAAAAAAGAGGATTTAACAAGGGAATATGTATAGTTGGCGAACCAACAAATATGAAAATTATTGATGCACATAAAGGTTGTTTTGAATATACAACTTACTTTGAAGGTTTAGCTGGACATAGTTCCGAACCACATAAAGGCGTTAGTGCAGTCGAATATGCAGCTAGATATGTTAATAAACTTATTGAACTAAGAGAAAAACTAAAAAATAGAGTTCCAAAAAATTCTATATTTGATCCTCCCTACTCTACTCTTTCTGTTGGAGGAATATTTGGAGGGATTGCACATAATGTAATCTCTGACAAGTGTCATGTTAAATGGGAAACGAGACCTGTAGTTAAAAATGATGCAGTATATTTAAATGCAGAACTAGATAAATATGTTAATGAAATACTTTTACCAGATATGAAAAAAGTTTTTCCTAACTCAAAAATTTCAAAAGAAATAATTGGAGAAATAATTGGGTTTGACAGAGTTGAAAAATCTGAAGCATGTGAGTTTGTTTCTAGCATAACAGGTGATAATTCAAGAGAAGTAGTTTCTTTTGGAACAGAAGCAGGTCTTTTTCAGGAAATTGGCATAAGCACTGCTGTATGTGGTCCGGGATCAATAGAACAAGCACATAAAATAGATGAATTTATTAAATTAGAAGAAATTAATAAATGTTTAAATTTCTTGAATGGTGTTAAAGATAAATCAATACAAAATTAAATAAATGTCAAAAAAATATCCAAGAGACATGATAGGTTATGGATCTAAAGGACCAAAAGTAGTTTGGCCAAATAATGCAAAGCTTGCTTTACAAATAGTTCTAAACTACGAAGAAGGTGGAGAAAATAATATTCTTCATGGTGATAAACATTCTGAAACTTTTTTATCAGAAATTATAGGGGCTCAAGCATTTAAAAACAGACATATAAATATGGAGTCTATGTATGAATATGGATCAAGAAGAGGTTTTTGGAGACTTCATAAATTATTTCAAGAAAAAAAAATACCTATAACAATTTTTGGAGTTGCAATGGCTTTAGAAAGAAATCCGGAAGTATGTGAGGCAATAAAGAATGGAAATTATGAAATTGCCTGCCACGGCTGGAGATGGATTGATTATCAAAATGTAAAAAAAAGTACTGAAAAAAAAGATATGAAATTAGCTATTAAAACTATAAAAAAAATTTTTGGTAAAAGACCTCTGGGATGGTACACAGGAAGGTGTAGTCCAAATACTAGAGACTTAGTATTTGATGATGGTGGATTTTTATATGATAGTGACTCCTACAGTGATGATTTGCCTTATTGGGAGTATAAAAAAAATAAAAAACAATTAATTATTCCTTATACTTTAGATAACAATGATATGAGATTTGCTACAAATCAAGGTTTTAACAGTGGAGATCAATTTTATAAGTATTTAAAAGATAGTTTTGATGCTCTATATGAAGAAGGCAAAACTAATCCAAAAATGATGTCTGTTGGATTGCATTGCAGATTAATTGGAAGACCAGGAAGAATACAATCTCTTAAAAAATTCTTAGATTATGCTCTAAAGTTTAATGATGTATGGATTTGTAAAAGAATAGATATTGCAAAACACTGGATTAAAAATTATCCAAGCTAAAAAATAAATGAAAAAAAATAATATTATTTACTTAAATGGATTAATTGATTTAGCGCAGTCAAGACTAGGTTCTAAAATTGTTTATAAAACTGATGAATTTTTTGCACCCGCTAAAAGAATAATTAACCCTTGGCCTCCTGTATTTAAAGAAGGAGTGTTTGATAAACACGGTAAATGGATGGATGGATGGGAAACTAGGAGAAAGAGAACAAAGGGATACGATTATCTTATTTTAAAGTTTGGAAAACCTGGATTAATAAAAAAAGTTGATGTTGATACTT
>CACLLR010000050.1 GCA_902607805.1 uncultured Pelagibacteraceae bacterium | reverse complement strand
CTTAGTAAAACAGAAGTTATTCAAGTTGCAATTTTAGAATTTTTTATATTAGAAGAAAAACTAAATAAATTTGGTGCATCTGGAATTATTATTGCTACTTTAGGTATTATAATTTTATCTATAAAAGATACAAAATTATTTTTTAAAAATTTAATTTCGAAAACTACAATTATAGGTTTGATATCAGGTTTTTTTTTAGCTCTTAGTGTTGTTTATTTTAGAGCTGCTGCTTTAACATTAGAAAATTTTGAATCTAATTTTGAAAAAGCTCTCAGCACTTTATTTTTTGGTTTGATTATCCAAACTACAGTATTAACTATTTATATTTATTTTTTTGAAAAAGATCAATTTTCAAAACTTTACAAAAATAAATTTGAAAGTTTTTCCGCTGGCGTGGCAGGTTTTTTAGCAACTATTTCCTGGTTTTATGCTTTTACATTGATGCAATCTTCTTTTGTAAGAGCATTGGGTCAAGTAGAAATACTTTTTAGCTATATTTCTTCAAGATTTTATTTTAAAGAAAAAATAAAAATTAACGAAATAGTTGGTATTATAATATTCATTATAGGAATTTTAATCTTATTGCTTTTAAAATAGTCTTATTTTTTTGACCAAGATATAGAGTCTTCCATTCTATCATCCCCCCAAAAAATCTCCTTACCAACAAAAAAAGTAGGACTTCCAAAAACTTTGTTATCTCTCGCGTTATTTGTATTTTGTTGATATTGATTTTCAATCTCATCTTTCATTACATCTTCCATTACTTTTTTTTTGTCAACTTTAAGTTCTTGGAAAATTTCAGAAATATTAGGTTCAGTAGCTGGTTCTTTCCCATCTTGAAACCATCTTTTGTAAGTTAATTTAACATAATCTATTCCCCATCCTTGTTTAAGACCAAGAATTGCTAATTTGTTAGCAAGATCAAATTCAGTTAATGGGTAGGGAACAGGTGTTTTTGCAAAGAAACCATATCCCTCAGCACGTCTTTCAATATCTCTCCACATATAATCAACTTTATTTTGTTTATCTTTAGGGAAAGGAATATTGTTCATCTCTTTCATTATTATTCTTACACTAAAAGGAATCCAGTTGAATTTAACTTGATGTTTTTTTTCAATATCTAGAATTCTAGTAACTGAAAGATAAGTGTAAGTGCTTCCAATAGAAAAATAAAAATCAATCATTTTTATTTTGGCATTGGCGTTGCACCAGTTTCTAAAGCAATTATTTTACTATCTTTATACTTATAAACTGCCATTACAGCCTCAACATTTCCATCATCAAATGTTACGAATGAATGGTGTATACCAACTTCATCATTTTCATAAACTACTCTTGTTTTATCTTGTTTAATGTCACCACTCATCGCCCATTTGATTACGTCAGCTTTACTTAAAGTATTGCCTGATTTGTGCATTGTAAATTTAAAATCATCATGCAAAAGTTCATTCATAGCAGCTTCGTCTTTATTCGCTATTGCAGCAGAATATTTTTCTAATATAGACATTTTTTCTCCTTTTTTCGTTGTTGTTAAATATAAATTTTATCAGCTAGACCATAAATAAGAATTGCACTTAAAATTGTAAAAACTAATGGTGCAATTACACCTTCGTTTGAGTCATTTTTTATTCCAGTTTTATCTATCTTTATAGAATAAGTATTCACTAAAAAGATGCATAGGTTTTGAACAAAAACTAAGTTAAAAAATCCCCATGTTCCTTCAACTCCTCCTGGTCTAATAAACATAATGTAAATTGCCATTAAGACTGCACCAAGAAAAAGAGCTCCACACATTCTCATCATAGTAGATGCTGTTTCATCTATTTGAAATTTTTCACGAAATTTCTTTGTTCCTATTATTAGCTGGAAAGCGTAAACACCTAATCCAATAAAATGAACTAAGAAAATTATTAAGTAGATTATTCCATTAAATTTTTCGATCATTATTATGCTCCTTTAACTATAATAAAATTTCCGACAGAATTATCTAACCGTATCTGTCTTACCGGTTTATATTCTTCAGAATTATACCATTCCAAAGCTTTTTCGTAAGAAGGGAATTTTATAACAACTGTTCTAGGATATTTCCATTCACCTTCAAAACATTGAAACTCACCACCTCTTACTAAATATTCTCCTCCAAATTTTGTAACTATATCTGTAACTTTTGCCAAATATTCTTTGTAGTCTTCAGGATTTGTTACTTCAATTTGGGTTATTGCGTATCCAGTCATTTTTATTAATCTTTATAGATTAATTTTGCTTAATTCATACATTTCAACAATTTCGATACATTCATCGAAAATAGGTTTTGCAATCGGATTATTACCTGAAGCAAATTTCTTCATTTCTTCTTCATTATGAACAGAAACTTTAAACATAACATAACTTTTATCTGGACCTATTGCTGGAACTGTTTTTTCAACATGGGCAATAGTTTTTCTTACTCCCATTCCCTCATCTGATTGCATAAATCCCATGAACTT
>CACLLR010000049.1 GCA_902607805.1 uncultured Pelagibacteraceae bacterium | reverse complement strand
TCGTCAGATGGAATGTCAAAAAAAATTGTTGAAAATGCAATCAAAAATAAAATTCATGTTATTACGCCAAATAAGGCTTTAATTGCAAAGCATGGTAATTATTTATCAAAACTAGCAGAAAAAAATAAAGTAAATTTAGAATTCGAAGCTTCTGTTGCAGGAGGAATACCTATTCTTAGAACTATAAAAGAAGGTTTAGCTACAAATAAAATAAATAAAGTTTATGGCATTTTAAATGGTACTAGCAACTATATACTTTCAGAAATGGAAAAATCTAAAAAAAAATTCAGCGAAGTTTTAAAAAAAGCACAATTGTTAGGATATGCTGAACCAGGCAAACCTACTTTAGATTTAAATGGATTTGATGCTTTTGCTAAAATCAGAATTTTATCTTCATTGTCTTTTAATAATAAAATTTCAAATAAAAAAAGTTTAATGGAGGGAATTGAAAATATAGAAAATAAAGATATTGAAATTGCAAATAATTTAAATTTTAGAATTAAATTGTTGGGTATAACTGAAATAATTAATAATGATCTCTTTGAAAGAGTTCATCCGTGTTTAGTTAAAAAAGATACATATATAGGCAATGTTAATGGAGTAATGAATGCAGTTATTACAAATGGAATTCCTGTTGGTGAAAGCATTTTGCAAGGTGAGGGCGCAGGTCCAGGTCCGACTTCATCTGCCTTGATGTCTGATTTGTTGTCAATATTAAGAGGTAACATTAAATATCCATTTGGAATTTCTGATAAAATGAGAAAAGTCCCTAAAATATTTGATTATAATAAATTTAAAAATTCTTTATATCTAAGATTAGAAGTTAAAGATAAACCTGGTGTATTATCAAATATTACAAAACAATTTGCTAAATTTCAAATTTCAATACAAAGATTAATTCAAATACCAAACCATAAAAATAAAACAGCATCAATTGTTATTATCACACACGAAGCAACTGAATTAAATTCAAATAAATGTTTAAAATCTTTTAAATCTAATAAAAATATTATTAAATCACCTGTATTAATTAGGCTTTTTTAATATGGATCTATATTTCAAGATCTTTGAAGTTTTATTTCCAGTTTTTTTTATTGTTGGAATAGGTTATTTGCTAGGTAAGCAGAAATCTGATATTGACACTTCATTTATAACTAATTACTCGGCTAATTTTGGTGCTCCAGCCTTATTCATATTTGCAATTACCTCATCCGGAGTTACTTACAGCGTATTTTCTGAATACTTTATTTATTCAGTAATAGCTCTTTTTTGTTTTGCAATAACAGGAGTTATTTTTTTATTCTTTATGAAAAAAGATATCTCTAGAGAATTGCCACCATTTTTTCTTCCTAATACAGGGAATATGGGTATACCAATTTGTTTATTTGCTTATGGATCCTTAGGCATGGGTGTTGCAGCATCCATTTCATCATTGGTAGTTCTTTTACATTTTACTGCAAATATCTTTTTAGCCAGTAAAAAATTTGATATAAAAATTATTTTAAAAAGTCCCTCAACATATGCAGTAATAATTGCAGTTTCATTTTTATATTTTGACCTGCAGATGCCTAAGTTTATCCTAAATACTGTTATGCTACTGGGTTATACTATGATTGTTTTAATATTAATGTCATTAGGTGTTTCATTAACTCAAATGAAAGTATTTTCTTTAAAAAGTTCTCTAATTTCTTCAATAGGGCGAGTAATTGTTGGTCCAATTATAGGTTTTGCTTTAATTAAAATATTTAATTTATCTGGTTACGCTGCTGGTGTTTTGTTAATCCAATCTGCCATGCCAAGTGCAATTTTAACTTATTTAATAGCTTCTATGTACTCTCCTAAAGAAATTGTAGACAATATATCCAGCATGATAGTTGTTTCCACTTTAATGTCTTTAGTGACTATACCGATAATTGTATTTATTGCTTTAAAATTTTATCCTTAATGAAAGCAATAATCCTAAATTTATCAGCATGGATAATGCTGCCTATTATGGATGGTTTTGCTAAACAATTAAGTTCAACTTTACCAGTACTTCAAATCACTTGGTCTAGATATTTTTTTACTGTAGTTTTTGTTTTGCCTATTATGTTTTTTTTTTTTAGAAAAAATCTAATTTGGACCGAACAACCAAAACTTCAATTAATTAGAGGTTTATTATTATTTTCTGCAAATATTTTATTTTTTTATTCAATTTCAGTTATATCCTTAGCTAAAGCATTAACATTTGCATTTATCGCTCCTTTAATAGTTACAGCTTTATCACCATTCTTTTTGGATGAAAAAGTAGGAATTAGAAGGTGGGTAGCTGTTATTATTGGATTTATCGGAACATTAATTGTAATGAGACCAGGATTTGTAGAAGTTAATTTAGCTACCATTGCTGCATTAGGAACTGGAATTTTGTATGGTTTTTATCTAATTGTTACTAGAAAATTACATAAATCTGACAATCCCCTTTTAACTCTTTTATTAACTGGTGTAGTAGGGGCGATTTTGGGTACAATGATTATGCCTTCTGTGTGGGTGCATCCTT
>CACLLR010000048.1 GCA_902607805.1 uncultured Pelagibacteraceae bacterium | reverse complement strand
CTACTTATTTTTCTCTCTTTATTGTCTTTTTCTTTACTTTTTCTTTCAATTAAAAGAAGGAATATCTTAGTTTTAGATAAATACTTTATATTTGATATTTTAACTTTAGCTTCTGAACAGCATGCTGAAATTACCTGTAAATCCAGAGGTGATTGAGCAATTATTTTTTTCAAATATTTATTACTCATTTGGAAGTTCTTTTTATTTTAACACCTATTTTTTTTAATTTATTTTCTAACTGCTCATAACCTCTGTCTAAATGATATATTCTATTAATTTTTGATTTACCTTTAGCTACAATAGCTGCAAGCACCAGCGCAACTGAAGCTCTCAAGTCACTTGACATAAGCTCAGCTCCTTCAAATTTAGTTTTTCCTTCTATGATTGCTATATTTTTTTTTATTGTTATTTTTGCACCTAATCTCCTAAGTTCTGCAACATGCATAAATCTATTTTCAAAAATATTTTCTTTTATAGATGATCTCCCATTTGCCTTACACAATAAAACCATGAATTGTGCCTGTAAATCAGTTGGAAAAGCAGGATATTCTTTTGTTATTACATTTTTTAAATTTTTCAAATTTTTTGTGCCTTTTATAAATATTTGATTTTTTTTTGTAATTATTCTAGCTCCAATCTTTCTGAGCATATTAAGTTCTGTTCTGATTAACTTTGGATTAAAGCCTTTAATATTTAAATCACCTGCTGTTAATGTTGCGGCTACACAAAATGTACCACATTCTATTCTGTCACCCATAACATTATAACTAATTTCATTTAATGACTTAACTCCATCTATTTGAACTCTTCTTTTACCTGTCCATTTAATTTTGGCCCCTGCTTTTGTTAAAAAATTAGTAAGATCTTTAATTTCAGGTTCTATTGCACAATTTTTTAAAATAGTTCTACCAACGGCTAAACAAGATGCTATTATTAAATTTTCAGTTGCACCCACTGATATTTTTGGAAATTTAATTTCAGCCCCAGTTAAATTATTTTTTACATTTGCATATATGTATCCTTTCTTTATATAATATTTCATTCCTAGTTTTTTTAATGATTTTAAATGATAATTTACTGGTCTTGCTCCAATTAAGCATCCTCCAGGTAAAGATGTTATCGCTTTTTTATATTTTGCAAGCATTGGTCCCAGCACTAGTATTCCAGCTCTCATAGTTTTAACTAAAGAGTAAGATGCTATTGTATTAATTTTTTTTGATTTAGTAATTATTACTGATTTTTTTTTTTTATTTTTCTTAATATTAAGACCTAAAGATCTTAATAAATTAAGCATAGTGTCTATATCTTTTACATCAGGCAAATTTTTAATTTCAACTGGTTTATCAAAAAGAATTGAAGATGCTAATATTGGTAAAGATGCATTTTTACTTCCAGAGACAATAACCTGCCCTTTAATCTTGCAAGGACCACTGATTATAAATTTATCCATTTTTAGACTTTTGGTAAAGTTACTCCTTTTTGACCCATATATTTACCTTTTCTATCTGCATAAGAAACTTTTGGAATTTCGTTACCTTTTATAAAAATAAATTGAGCAACACCTTCATGAGCATAAATCTTAGCAGGTAAAGGGGTTGTATTAGAAAACTCTAGAGTTACATGGCCTTCCCAGCCTGGCTCTAAAGGAGTAACATTAACAATTATACCACATCTTGCATAAGTAGATTTTCCTAAACAAATAACAAGAATATCATTTGGAATCTTAAAATATTCAACAGTCCTAGCTAAACAAAATGAATTTGGAGGTATAATACATTCATTTCCATTTTTAGAAATAAAATTAGTAGATTTAAAATTTTTTGGATCGACTATTTCTGAATTAACATTAGTAAATATTTTAAACTCATCTGCAACCCTAGCATCATATCCATAAGAAGAAACTCCATATGAGATGTTATTTCCTCTAACCTGTTTTTCCTCAAAAGGAGATATCATTTGATTATTTTTTGACATTAAAGTTATCCATTTATCAGATTGCACAGTCATTATTTATCTATTTTTTTTAATTTTTTTTTGAAGAATTTTTCTTTTTTTTATATTTTTTTTTAAAGCAATTTCTAATTTGCTTAATTTTTGTTTTTTATTCATTTACTTTTTATCAGGATTGGTAAGGTGATCTAAAGTAATAACTTGATCTAAAGGAATAGTTTTTTCTTCACTTTTTTTTGTTCCAGATTTTGCTATTTTTTTAGCTCTTCTCTCAGCTAATTTCTTCTCTCTCTTGGCTGCTTTTTCCATGGCCTTAGCGCCTCTAGTAGATTTGTAATCGTAATGAATTCCCATAGCATTTCCTTGAAGATAGATATAACTCATTTTAAAAAAAAATTAAGGCAATAATTTGAAAATTTGAAGATTATACACTAATCTTTATTTAATTGCCCTTATAGTTAAATGGTATAACACATCCATGGTAAGGATGAGTTTCCAGTTCAATTCTGGGTGAGGGCACCATTACTTTTTATAAAATTTTTTTTGAAAAATTAAACCTAAAAATAATAAAACAATAAAACCAATTATTGGTATATAAATTTCTGAGGAGCCTAAAATTTCTACTATAGATGGAGTGCTTAAATTTTTTTCTATAATTTTTTCAAGTCCACTACCTAAACTGACCATGATAAATATTTGTGGTGCCATGCCAATTAAAGAACCTAAAAAAAAATTAT
>CACLLR010000047.1 GCA_902607805.1 uncultured Pelagibacteraceae bacterium | reverse complement strand
TACACCATACCAGCCCGAAGTTGCTCAAGGTAGATTAGAGATGTTATTAAATTTTCAACAGATGATTGTTGATTTTACTGGTATGGATATTGCTAATGCTTCTTTATTAGATGAAGGTACTGCAGCAGCTGAAGCTATGGGATTAAGTCATAGACTTAATAAGAAAGATAGTAATTTAGTTTTCGTTTCAAAGGATTGTCATCCACAAAGTATTAATGTTATTCAAACAAGAGCAGAACCAATGGGCTTAAGAGTCTTAATTGGAGAAGAAGAAATCCTTAATAATTTAAAAGAGGATTTAGTATGTGGAATTTTGCAGTATCCAGGAACTTTAGGAGATGTAAAAAATCCAAGCGAAAGTATAAGCAAAATTCATAAATTAAATGGTAAAGCAATTTTAGCTTGTGATTTATTATCATTAGCTAAGCTCAAAACACCAGCTGAACTTGGCGCAGATATTGCGGTTGGAAGTTCACAAAGATTTGGAATTCCAATGGGTTATGGAGGGCCACATGCTGCTTTCTTTGCAACCAAAGATGAGTATAAAAGATCAATGCCAGGCAGAATTATAGGTGTATCAGTTGATAGGCACGGTAACAAAGCATATAGACTATCGCTCCAAACTAGAGAGCAACACATAAGAAGAGATAAAGCTACAAGCAACATTTGTACTGCTCAAGCATTATTAGCGATTGTCTCAGCTGCTTATGCTATTTATCATGGTCCCGATGGAATCAAAGCAATATCTGAGAGAGTTTCCCAGCTAGCTAAAAATTTTGCAGATAAAATTAAACAATCTGGATACGAGCTGTATTCAGATTATTTCTTTGATACAGTAACTATTATAACCAGAGACAAGACTGAACAGATTTATAAAAATGCTTTAAATCAAAGAGTAAATATAAGAAAAGTAAACTCTGAAATGTTGTCAGTATCATTTGATGAAAAGAAAAATGTTTATAGAGCAAATCAATTATTGAAAATATTTAATGCAGCTGAGTCAATAAAAGAAAATCCAACTGAAAGTCTACCAAATCTACCTAAAAATTTATTAAGAACATCTAAATATTTAGAACATCCAGTTTTCAATTCATATCATTCGGAGACTGAAATGCTCAGATATCTTAAAAAATTAGAGGACAAAGATATTGCTCTTAATAGAACAATGATTGCTTTAGGCTCATGCACAATGAAATTGAATGCAGTAGCAGAAATGATACCTATTTCATGGAGAGAATTTGCAGAACCACATCCTTTTGTTCCAATTGAGCAAATGGACGGATTTAGAACGCTATTTACTGATCTAAAGAATTGGTTGAGGTCTATAACTGGTTTTTCAGGAGTTTCACTTCAACCAAATGCAGGTGCTCAAGGAGAATACGCAGGTTTAATGGTAATAAGAAAATTTCATTTAGAAAGAGGAGAAAGCAATAGAAATATATGTCTAATACCTAGTTCTGCCCATGGAACAAATCCAGCAAGTGCACAAATGGTTGGTATGAAAGTTGTCGTAATTAACTGTGATAAAGAAGGCAATGTAGACTTTGAAGATTTAAAGAAAAAAACTGAAATGCATTCGAAAAACCTTGGAGCCCTGATGGTAACTTATCCTTCAACTCACGGTGTATTTGAAGAAAAAATTACTGATATTTGTGAACTAATACATAAACATGGAGGACAAGTTTATATGGATGGAGCAAATTTAAATGCATTAGTTGGGATTGCTAAACCAGGTAACTTTGGACCAGATGTTTGTCATATTAACTTACATAAAACATTTTGTATTCCACATGGAGGTGGTGGCCCCGGTATGGGACCAATTGCATGTAAAAAACATTTGGAAATTTATTTACCAAATCATCCTATTGTAAAAGATTGTGGTCCTGCAACGGGAATAGGAGCAGTGTCTGCTGCACCTTGGGGCAGTTCAAGCATTTTATCAATTTCATGGATGTACATAAAAATGATGGGATCCGAAGGTCTTAAACTTGCAACACAAGTTGCAATATTAAATGCAAATTATATAGCAAATAGACTTAAAGACTATTATCCAATTTTATATAAAGGAGCCAACGGCAACGTTGCTCATGAGTGTATTATTGATATTAGATCTATAAAATTAGAAACAGGCATTAGTGAAGAAGATATAGCAAAAAGATTAATTGATTACGGTTTTCATGCACCCACAATGTCCTGGCCTGTTGCAGGAACAATGATGATTGAACCAACAGAAAGTGAAAGCTTAGATGAGCTTGATAGATTTTGTGATACTTTAATAAAAATAAAATCTGAAATAGATAAAATTAAATCTGGAGAACTTGATAAGGTTGACAACCCAATTAAAAATGCACCACACACAGATCTTGAGTTAGCCTCAGATAATTGGGATCATAAATACTCAAGAGAAGAAGCAGCATATCCTGCAAAATTTTTAAAAATAAATAAATTTTGGCCTCCAGTTGCTAGAGTAGATAATGTTTATGGAGATAAAAACATTTTTTGCACCTGTCCTAGCATAGACGAATTTAAAGAAGATGCTGCATAAAAATTAATGAAAATTGCAGTCGTTGGCTCAGGCGTATCAGGTTTAAGTGCTGCTTATTATTTGTCAAAAAAACATCATATTGATTTATTTGAAAAAGAGGATCATTTTGGAGGTCATTCTCATACATTAGATTTAATAATTGATAATAAGAAATTAGCAGTTGATATTGGATTTATAGTTTTCAATTATAAAACTTATCCAAATTTAATTAATTTTTTTAACGAAATAAATGTTGATATTGAAAAAAGTGATATGTCTTTTTCAGTTTCTGTTGACAATAATAATTTTGAATATTGTGGCAGAGGCTTAAAAGGTTTTTTTGCAAACAAGTTTAATATTTTTAATTTTAAATTTTTAAAAATGTTTATCGATATAATCAATTTTTATAAAAAATGTGATAAAATTAAAGAATATGATCAACAAATTACATTAGGTCAATTCTTAAAAGAAAATAATTGGTCTGATAGTTTTATAAATTATCATTTAATTCCAATGGTTTCATCTATTTGGTCAATGCCACCAATAGAGGCTAGTAAAATGCCCCTGAATTTTTTTTTAAAATTTTTTCAAAATCATGGATTATTCAAATTAAAAAATAGACCTCAA
>CACLLR010000046.1 GCA_902607805.1 uncultured Pelagibacteraceae bacterium | reverse complement strand
GAGTAATCTTTAAAATAATTAATCTGTGGAGTCCACATTTTACGATCCAAACCTACTCCATGAATAAAAACTATTGGTATAGTTTTATTATTTATATAAGTGTAATGATTTTTATTACTTAGGTTCAATACCCATCTCTTTCATATCTTGATATCTATCACCAGTTCTCGCGTGAGCTCTTCCAGTTGGAGCCCCACCTATAGCAACAACTATTTCATCTTCATTTGGAGCATCATGAATTGTAAATTCATGGGTAAGATAATAAGGTCTAAGACCCGCATCAGTTTTGTGCATCATTGGCAATGAAATTTTAGAACCCGCAGGACCTCTAGTATTTGTAAAACTTAAATAAGCAGTTCCACCAACTGCATCTCTAAATTTATTTCCAAATCTTAAAGTGTGTATAAAAGCTGAAGCATGTTCTATTTCTCCATTTAAACCAACCATGGCAGCTTTACCATAAGCTAATATTTTATCACCCGATCCAATTTCTTTTATAAGTTCAGGAACCAAAATGTCACCAAGTTTTGGAGCTAAATTTAATATTTCTGGTTTTAAATCTTCAACAAAACCTTTTCCCGTCCAAGGATTATGAATTACTGCAGCAACAGAAACTAATAAAACAGGTTCTTTTGCTTTTTTTCCTCCTTCTATAAAAGTTTTATCTACAAATTTAACTAATTTTCTTAATTTTAATTCCATTAGCTTGCTCTTTGAATATTTGAATTTTTATTGGTTATTTTTGGAATTACTTCGTCATTAAATAATTTAATGCTTCTCATGCAAGCATCATGATTAATCCCAGGAAAGTTTGACCAAACTTGAAGATTTTGTAAATTTAATTCTGATTGAAGTTCCTTTATTTTTTCTATTACATATTCAGGAGTGCCAAAAAGCAAATTTCTTTTATGTAAAAAATCATAATTTAATAGATCCAATTTATTTTTTGTCTCTGGTAAATCTTCACCAGGATCCATATGATTACCTAGACCTCTCCAATGACAAACCCATCTCATGTAATTTATAATGTGCTCTCCAGCAAGCTTTTCAGCCTCTTCCATAGTTTCAGCCACAAACATATCTCGAACTAGAGAAATTCCTTCACCCAATGGAACATCTCTATTTTCAGCTTTTGATTTTGCGTCCTTATAAATTTCAAAACGTTTTTTTAAAGCTTTAACAGTTGGTATCCACATTATTGTATTTAATCCATTTGTAGCAGCCCACTGTATAGATCTCTCTCCATCTACTACTTGCCAAATTGGTGGATGAGGTTTTTGATAAGGTTTAGGAATTATACTAATTTTTTTTATTTCATTAGTTTTTAAGTCTAAAAATTTTTTACTTGGAGGACTCATATCATGTTGCCAAATAAAATTTGGTGTCGGATAATTATAAAATTCCCCATTGTGATTAAAAAATTCTTCAGTCCAAGCCTTTTTTATAATCATTAATGTTTCTTCAAATAATCTGAAATTTTTTGCCTGATCTTTAAGATCTGCTTCAATGTTCATATTTATGGCTTCTCTTCCATATACTCCTCTTCCAATCCCAAACTCAATTCTTCCCTTTGACATTTGATCTAACATAGCGACATCTTCTGCAAGTTTTATAGGATTATGAAAAGTAATTACGTTACAAGCTTGACCAATTCTTATTTTTTTTGTTCTAGCGGCAGCATCTGTGCTCATAATTAATGGATTAGGACAACTTTCCATTCCTTCGTGGTTAAAATGATGTTCAGTATACCAAATTGAATTCCAATTATTTTGATCACAATAAATTGTGATGTCTCTAGTCTCCTCTAAAATTTGTGAATAAGGTTTTTTATTCCAATTAGTAGTATTACAAAAGTATCCAAACTTCACACTCGCTCCTAAAAATATTAAAGGACCTATCCCACTTTCGTATTAGAAACAACGACGAGTTATGTATCGCTTTTAAATTTATGTTAATTTAACTGGACTAAATAATCAATATATATTTAATGATATGTTATAAATATTTTTTATGGAATCAAAGAAAATAGATCCAAAATTCAACAAAGTACAAAATCCAAAAATTGGACTTATAGCACTTGCTAGTGATTATATGATTGAAAAAGATTTTACTAATGTAATTAAAGATAAAAAAATAGATTTTTTTGTGAATAGAATTGAATGTTATAATCCCCTTACAAGTGAAAATTTAATAAAGATGTCAGAGAAAGTTACTGAAGTTACAAAAGATATTCTTCCAGGTGAAAAGATCGACTGTGTAGTTTATGGATGTACTTCAGGAACAATTGCTGCAGGATACGACTCTATAAAAAAAAAAATTAAAATAGCAAAACCAGAGGCTGAAGTAACAACTCCAAGTACAGCAGCAATAAAGGCACTTAAAAAATTGAATATAAATAAAATTGCAGTTTTTACTCCATATCCAAAAAAATTAAATGATGAGGTATTAGAATTTTTTAAAAAAGAAAAATTTCAGATTAAATCAAATTCATATTTTGATATTGAATCTGACATAGATATAGGAAAAGTTGATCCTGAATATTTATATCAAATTTTATCAAAAATGGATTTAAATGGAGCCGAAGCATTGTTTGTTTCTTGTACAGCTTTGCCAGCCCTATCTATAATTGAAAGACTTGAAAAAAAACTTGGGGTAATTGTTTTATCTAGCAATCAGACTTTAATATGGGAAACTTTAGAAAAAATAAAAAAAAATAATTCAATTAATGGTTTTGGAAAGTTATTTTCTAACAACTGATATGCTTTTTACCAAAGAAGAATATAAACAAAGATTAAAAAAAGTGCAAAAATCAATGCAAGAAAAAGGTATTGAACTTTTAATTTCTCAAGACACAAATAATATTAATTATTTAACAGGATATGATGCTTGGTCATTTTATTATGCCCAATGTGCAATAGTTCATGTAAATTCAGAAGAGCCATTATGTTTTGTTAGAGCGCAAGATGCTGGTGGAGCATACATAAAAACTTACTTAAAAAAGGAAAATATTATTGTGTATGAAGAAAAATATATACATACTTGGCCAATACATCCATATGATTCATTAATCGATTTAATTAAAAAGAAAAATTGGGATAAACTGAAGATTGGTGTAGAAATGGATAGTCATTATTTTACAGCTTACTGTTACGAAAAGTTAAAACAAGGATTGCCTAACGCAAAAATAATAGATTGCGAAAGATTGGTCAACTGGGCAAGATTAGTTAAGTCAGAAGCAGAAATAAATCTTATGAAGGGCGCAGCTAAAATTTCTGAAAAAGCAATGAAAGTTGCCATGGAAACTATAAATCCAGGAATTAGACAATGCGATGCGGTTGCAGAAATTCAAAGGGCACTTTTTAGAGGAACTCCCGAAATTGGAGGAGAGTATGCAAGTATAGCTACTCTTTTGCCTACAGGTCAAGGTACTTCTGCATCTCATTTAACTGCAACTGATGAAAAATTTGTAGAAGGCGAGGCAACAATTATTGAGCTATCAGGAGTTAATAAAAGATATCACTCTCCAATGGCTAGGACAGTATTACTAGGTAAACCCGAACAAAAAAAA
>CACLLR010000045.1 GCA_902607805.1 uncultured Pelagibacteraceae bacterium | reverse complement strand
AATTTTGCAGAAAAAATTAAATCACTTTATCTTTAAGTTCAAAGGCAATCATTAATTCATTCCATTCTCTTTTTGAAAGATTTGAATCTTCAATTGAAATTTTTTCACCTTTAATTAATTTCTGAATTATAGATTTTCCTTTTGCTGAAACTTCTATACCCCCAACTCTATAATCCATAAAAGCTTCATAAGTTATTGGAACCCATTTTTTTAAAGTATCTAGCATTGCATCGGCATAAGCTCTTATTTCGTATTGAGCATGGTCATCTGCTCTAAGTCTTAAAAAATTCATAAGGTTTAGTAAATCAGTTTTCCAATACCATTGGGTGTAAGTATTTAAAGTTAAATTCATTCTTGCAAGCTCTCTTGCAAGTCCAATTTTTTTTTCATCTATTATACTTCCGTCATATCTTTCATTAAGCATCTCTTCATAATTTTTATAACTATTTTCTGCATCATGTTTCAATAAGTCTAAAACCTTTTTTGCTTGATCTCCTTTAAGAACATCTCCTCTTCCTTGTCTATTATTTTGAGATTGTGCAGCTAAATGATCGTTGGTAGGTAAATAAAATTCTTTATCTAAAATTGAATATCTTGCTGAATATTCATTAACATTTGCTGTTCTATGCCTTATCCACTGCCTAGCAATAAAAATCGGAAGTTTAACATGATATTTAATTTCACACATTTCAAAAGGTGTGCTATGCCAATGCCTCATTAAATATTTTATTAAACCTGAGTCTGTTGAAACTTTTTTAGTACCTTTTCCATAAGATACTCTTGCAGCTTGAACTATAGATGTATCGTCTCCCATATAATCAACTACTCTTATAAAACCATGATCTAAAATAGGAATTGCTTCGTACAATATTTTTTCTAACTCTGGAGAAGTTACTCTTTTTGTTTTAAAATTTTGAGATTGCTGCTCTTTAATGTTTTGTTCTTGTTCTTTTGTTAATTTCATTAAAATTTTTTAATATTTACTCATACACTTAATAAACAATTTTTCAAATCAGACAAAACAATTGAATAACTAAAAATTACAACTTATAAGGGATAGATATTTAATTACTTAAATAAAATATTTAAAATTATGCTTTATGATGAAAATAAATTAAAAACTGCGTTAGATGACCCAAAATTAAGTTTCATCCACAAAAACATTAAGAAAATTAAAAATTTAAAAATATTAGAGCTTGGTGTTAAAGAAGGAATTTCAACAAGTTTATTTTTAAAATTATGTGAAGAAAATAATGGAAGTCTGATCTCTGTTGATATTGATGATTGTAGCAACTTATATTCTAATAAAAATTGGAAGTTTATTCATTCAAGAGATGATAATTTTTCCATGATTAATGAAGAAATAAAAAAAATGGGTGATCTAAACTTGATTTATATTGATAGCTATCATGAGCCTAATCATGTTAAAAAAATTTTTTACAATTATTATAATTTATTATGTAATAATGGTTTAGTTTTTGTTGATGATATAAGTTGGCTACCTTATGTTAAATCTTCTTATAGAGAAAATAAATGGGTAGAAGAAATGAATTTCAAAACTTTTCATAAATTATTAGAAATAAAATTCTCTAATGAAAATAATTTAAAAATGGAATTTAGTTTTGAGAAATCTGGAATGGCAAAAATTTTAAAATTAAACTCTAATAATCTCAACGAACCAAAGAAAATTAAAAGATCTAAAAATATTAAGTCTTTTTTTAGAGGAATTTTGAATTAAATTTTAATAAAGAATTGTATAATTTTATATGTTTATTGATTAGTTTTTCTTGATTATATTTTTTTAAAATATGTTTTCTAGAATTATTGCCTAATTTTTTATCATCGGTTATAAGTTTTTTATATAGTTTTGATACTTTTCTATTCAAATTATTTTATAATAATGTTACAAAAAAAACTTAAGTAAAATTATTAAATGTTGATTGGTCTATTAAAAACTCTAATAAGATTAATTATTTTTAAGTCTAAGACATAAAATGAAAAACAATATCGTACTATTTAAACCAAAATTTAGAATTAATGAAACTCTAAAAGAAATAAGTAATATTCTAAGAACTGGTTGGACAGGTATAGGAAATAAAACAATAACAATAGAAAATCAGTGGAATAAATTTACAGGTTTAAAAAATTCTCTTTTTGTTAACTCTGCCACAGCAGGTCTTCATATATCAGTTGAGGTTTTAAAAACATTTTATAAATGGAAAAATAATACTGAAATTATAACTACACCGATCTCATTTGTTTCAACGTCTCATTGCATATTGTATTCAGGTCTTAAACCAGTTTTTTGTGATATCGACATTACTGGAACTTTAGACCCAAAAAAAATTACTAAACTTATAAATAAAAAAACAAAAGCAATTATTTTTGTAGGTTTGGGTGGTTCATATGGAAATTTAGATAAAATTTTAAAAATTTGCAAAAAGTATAAATTAAAACTTATACTGGATGCCGCTCATATGGCTGGAGCGTATCACAATGGCAAACATGTTGGTTATGAAAGTGATATTGCGGTTTTTAGTTTTCAAGCAGTAAAAAATTTGCCAACAGCAGACTCTGGAATGGTTAGTTTTAAAAATAAAAACTTAGAAAGTATTGCAAGAAAATTGAGCTGGTGTGGAATTGACAAAGACACTTTTACGAGAGAGAAAAAATACAAATCTTCTCAAGCCTGGGAATATGATGTGCCTTTTTTGGGGCAAAAATATAATGGAAATTCTCTTATGGCTACAGTAGCTTTAGTAGCATTAAAATATTTAAAAATAGATAATATTAAAAGAAAAAATATAGCAAAAATTTACTTTGCTAAGCTTAAAGATAATAAAAAAATAACAATTGTTCCACACAGTAAAGGCTCATCGAGACATTTATTTTCAATACTAGTAAAAAATAGAAATAATATAATAAAAAGGTTAAAGGAAAAAAATATAAACCCTGGCGTCCATTATAAATCAATACTTGACTTTAGTTATTACAAAAAAAAAAATTACATAAAAAAATCTAAAGATATGAAAATTTCTAAGAGATTCAGTGAAGAAATATTATCTTTACCAATGCATTTATATCTAACAAAAAAAGATATAAATAAAATTTGTAATACAATTAACAATGAAACTTAAGATTTAATATGAAAAAAAAAGAAAACAGTACTGTTATTTGGGGTGGAAAATCCCAATCGAGAATCTTAATAAATATGCTGATTAATAAAAGTTATGATTCAAAATATTTAAAAAAAAAATTAAAATTGATATCCATAATAGATCCATTTTTAAAAAAACCAGATTTTAAAACAAATATTCCTTTTACAAATAATAAAACGAAATTTAATAAATATTTATTAAAATCTAACTCTTTCATAGTTGGAATAGGAGGGCATTATGGAAAAGCAAGAGCTTTAATATCTCAAGAATTTATAAAAAAAAATTTAAAACCTTTAAATATTATTAGTGAATACTCTTACATTGATAAAACTGCATCTTTTGGAATGGGTGTTCAAATAATGCCAAATGTAGTTGTACATTGCTTTTCAAATATAGGTAATTTTTGTATTCTAAATACTTCATCAACTATTGATCATGAATGTAATATAGGAAATGGAGTTCATATAATGGGCGGAACTTATGTGGGAGGTAGAGTAAAAATTGAAGATTATGTAACAATTGGAAGCAATGCAACAATATTTCCTGATGTAGAAATTAAAAAAGGCGCCTTTATAGGAGCTGGAGCTATTGTAAGAAAAAATGTCTCAGAAAATCAAATAGTTGTTGGCAATCCAGCAAAGTTCATAAAAAAAAATAAACATTATTTTGATTTAAGATTTTTCAAAAAAAATGTTTAACTATTTAAAAAGTTTAATCAGAGCAGAACAGATAAATATTTTCTACAGTAAAAAAAAAGTAAAATTTGAAAACAATAATCTTATACCTTTAAAAAAATATAATTTTGGAAAAAAAAATAAAAATAAAAAATTTTATGTAATAAGTATGAAAAAATTACCTAGAAGTGGACTATTTTCA
>CACLLR010000044.1 GCA_902607805.1 uncultured Pelagibacteraceae bacterium | reverse complement strand
TTGGCTGAGGATGTTTTTGATGAACTATTTAAAGACAAAAGACTTGATAAAATATCTCTTCAAATTGAAAAATTAGAAATTATGAAAGATTGTTCGTCAGTCGGCATACAGATTTCTAAAAAAAGAAGCCATGATAAGTACTGATACTGGAAAAGAAGTAATAATAAAAGAACTCCCTTTAATACCTAAACTTCCAGGAGTTTATAGGATGCTAAACTCTAAAAATGAAATTTTATATGTAGGAAAGGCAAAAAATTTACCAAATAGATTAAAAAGTTATGTATCTGAAAAAAATCATATTATCAGAACAGAAAGAATGCTTTCTCAAACAAGAAAAATTGAGATAACCACAACAGCTAATGAAAGTGAAGCTCTTTTATTAGAGGCAAATCTAATAAAAAAATACAAACCAAAATTTAATATACTTCTTAAAGACGATAAATCATTTCCCTTTATTTTGATATCTGAGCACAAATTTCCAAGGATAGAAAGACATAGAGGAGCAAAAAATAAACCAGGCAAGTATTACGGGCCTTTTGCAAGTTCGTTAGCTGTAAATACTGCAATAAAAACCTTACAAAGAATTTTTTTAGTGAGATCGTGTACAGATAAACAAGTGGAGGCTGGTGATAGAACTTGTTTTAATTATTATCTTAAAAGATGTGCTGGACCATGTGGAGGTAAGATAGATGAAAAAGATTATGCCAAACTTGTTGATGCTGCTGATGAATTTTTGAGCAAGGGTAAATCTAGAAAAATTCAAAAAACTCTTTCTTTACAAATGGAAAAGGCAAGCCAAGAGCTTGACTTTGAAAAAGCAGCAATTATCAGAGACAAAATTAAATCTTTAAATATTATTCAATCCTCACTCACTGTAAGTGAGGCCAATCTAATTGAAGCTGACGTAGTGGCTGGGTATAAAGAATCTGGAAAGGCTTGCATTCAAGTTTTTTTTTACAGATCAAAACAAAATTGGGGTAATCAAGCATTTTTTCCAAAACATGATCCTGATGAAAGTTTAAGTGAAATTTTAAATTCATTTATATCTCAGTTCTATGAAAATAAAGCTGTCCCAGCTTCAATAATCATTAGTGAGGAAATAAGAGAAAAAAAATTGATAGAAAAAACTTTATCTAAAAAAGAAAGAAAGCAAATTGTTATATCTAACGCAAAAAAAGGTTCTAAATTAAAAATAATAAATTTAGCAATTAAAAATGCAAAAAATAGTTTAAATCGAAAACTTTATGAGAGTCAAAATAATAGGGATTTATTGGATGAAATTTCAAAAAAATTTAAAATTGATAATAATATTAGTTTAATTGAAGTATATGACAATAGTCATATTCAAGGAACAGATAGTGTAGGAGCATTAATCACTTATGGGGAAGAAGGTTTTATAAAAAAAAGATACAGAAAATTTAATATTAAAACAGAAAAATTTAAACAGGATGATTATGGTATGATTAAAGAAGTTTTAGATAGAAGATTTAAAAGAGCTATACAAGAAAAAGGAAATTATTTAAGCTTGCCTGATTTAGTTTTAATTGATGGTGGAAAAGGTCAATATTCTTCTGCAAGAGAAACCCTAAATGAACTAGGATTAAATGACATTCCAATAATTGCTATCGCAAAAGGTAAACTTAGAAATAGTGGAAACGAAACCTTTTTTCATAATGGTAAAGAAATTAAATTTTTAAGAAATGATCCTACTCTATTTTTCCTACAAAGGATTAGAGATGAAGCCCACAGGTTTGCAATTAGTGCCCATAGGGCTAAAAGAAAAAAGGGAATTAGTAGGTCTTTACTTGATCAAATTAATGGAATTGGATCTATTAGAAAAAGAGCACTATTAAATCATTTCGGCTCAGCAAGAGCAGTGGAATCTGCAAGTTTAGATGAGATAAAATCAGTCGAAGGAGTTGAGGAAAAAGTAGCAAAAAAAATATATAATTACTTTCACGAATGAAAATTAAAGTCCCAAATTATCTAACTATCGGTAGAATCATAATAGTTCCGATATTTGTAATCACTTTTTACCTGCCCGGATTTTATGGTGATATAATTCCTTTTGTATTATTTGTAATAGCTTCTTTCAGTGATTTTTTAGATGGACTTTTGGCAAGAATGTATAAAGAAGAGTCAAAGTTAGGAGAACTTTTAGACCCTATTGCAGATAAAATTATTGTCGCTACAGCATTAATTTTGTTAGTGATGAATGAAAATATAAAAAATTATGAAGTAATTGCAGCAATCATAATATTAACAAGAGAAATTTTAATTTCTGGACTTAGAGAATTTTTAGCAAAAGGAAAAATTAAACTTCCTGTTTCAAATTTAGCAAAAGCTAAAACTTTTTTACAAATGTTTGCTATATCAATTTTACTTACAGGTGAAACTGGAAATAAAATTATAAACTTCCAAGATTATAACGCTCAAACGATTGGAATAATTTTGCTATGGCTTTCAGCTTTTTTGACTTTATATACTGGTTATGAGTATTTGAGAAAAGGAATTGATCATGCTATATCTGAAGATAATAAAGATTAAGCTGCTTTCTTTTTTCTAACTAATTTTCCATAGCTTGATGATAAATCTATAATTACGTCGCATACTTTAAATTTGTGATCTAAAATTTCTGAAACAGGTGTTATTTCAGCTGCAGTACCTGTTAAAAAACAGCCTGTAAAATTTGAAAGTTCTTTTGGAGATATTTTTCTTTCATGAACATTTATATTTTTGGATTTTGCAATTTCAATTACAGTTTGTCTAGTTATTCCATTTAAAAAAGAGTCTGGAATTGGTGTATGCAATTCTCCATTTTTATCTTTAAAAAATACATTTGCACTTGTTGACTCAGCAACATTACCTTCGTGATCCAACATTAAAGACTCGCTGTAGCCTAATTGTTCAGCTTCATGTTTAGATAAAGTGCATATCATATAAAGGCCTGCTGCTTTACTATCCCAAGGAATAGAATTTGGGGCTGGTCTTCTCCATTTAGAAATATTTAATCTTATTCCTTCAACTTTTAATTTTGGATCAAAATAATCCCCCCATTCCCAAGTTGCAATTGCAACATTAATTTTAGTTTTTTGAGCAGAAACACCCATCATTTCACTTCCTCTCCATGCAAATGGTCTTACATATCCATTTTGAACATTTTGAACTGAAACAATTTTTTTACTCGCATTATTGATTTCTTCTTTCGAATAAGGAATTTTAATATCCATTCTTTTTGCAGAATGAAAAAGTCTATCTGTGTGCTCTTCTAATTTGAATATCTCAGAATCATATACTCTTAGTCCTTCAAAGACTAAACTAGCATAATGAAGTCCATGGCTGATTACATGGAGTTTGGCCTCTTGCCAATTTATAAGCTCATTGTTGAACCAGATTTTACCTTCTCTTTTATCGTATGGAATCATAGTTTTTTTTTACAAAAAAATATCTTTGTATATATAATATGTCAATATAACTTACCAATATGAAACAACTTCTTTATCTTAAAGATGAACAATTAAAAGAATTTATAGAAAAACTATTCATTGGATATAGAGAAAGTTTTTCAGACCCAAAAAAAATACTAGCAAACTACTCCATTGGAATAGCTCACCATAAAGTTATTCATTTAGTGTCTTTATACCAAGGAATTACAATTACTGAATTATTGAAAAAATTGAAAATTACTAAGCAAAGTCTAAATCGCGTACTTAAAGATTTAACAAAGTTAGAGGCAATTGAATATAAAAAAGATAAAACAGATACAAGAATTAAACATGTTTACTTAAGCCAAAAAGGAAATAGAATTTTTGATGAAATTTTTTCTGTTCAAAAAAAAAGAATTTATAAAGCTTTTCTTCATTCTGATTCAAATGAAGTTTTAAATTTTGACAAAATATTGAAAAGAATAATTAATGAAAAAATTTGAAGCTCACATTCTAGTTGTTGATGATGATGATGGAATAAGAAATCTAGTAAAAAGATATTTAAGTGAAAATAATTTCTTAGTTACTACATCTGAAAGTGCAGAAGATGCCGAAGAAAAAATTTCTTATATAAAATTTGATTTAATTGTTTTAGATATAATGATGCCTGGAAAAAGTGGGCTTGAATTTACAATTGCAAATAAAAATAAAATAAATACACCAATACTACTTTTAACTGCAAAAGCTGAGCCTGAAGAAAGAATTGATGGTCTTGAAAAAGGAGCGGATGATTATTTGCCAAAACCTTTTGAACCAAAAGAATTAATTCTTAGAATTAAAAATATATTAAATAAAACAAAAAGTGATAATTTAAAAAGAGTTATAGAGTTTGGAAATATAAAAATAGATTTGAATAAATCTTTTATTTATAAAGATAAAAAACAATTTAAAATAAATAATACTGAAAAGATTATATTAGAAAAAATGATTAATTCTCCTGGTCAAACTTTTTCAAGAGAAAACATAGGAAAAATAATTAATTTGGATAAAGAAAGATCTATAGATGTAATAATAACAAGATTAAGAAAAAAAATTGAGCAAGATCCAAAAAATCCAAAATTTTTACAAACTATAAGAGGTTCGGGATATGTTCTCTGGATTGAGTAAATTAGTAAAAAATATTCTTCCTAAACAATTATTTTATCGTGGT
>CACLLR010000043.1 GCA_902607805.1 uncultured Pelagibacteraceae bacterium | reverse complement strand
GTTAAGAATTTTTCGCTAAACCAATTTTCTATTCCAGAGCTAGATAAATATAATAGATTCCAGAACAGTACAAAAAAACCCTCGTATATTAGAATTATTCTAAACATGAGGTTGGTATGTATGTTTAAATCACTTAATCAATGGGATAATTCCACGCATCTCCACCTACAACCTTTGATATTGCTGAAAAATCTTTATTTTCGTTACCTTCTTCACAAAATTTATTATAAATTTCTAATGCCATTGCCCCAAGAGGAGTTAATGCTTTAACTGATTTAGCACATTCATTAGCTAATTTTAAATCTTTGTTCATCATACCCACTGAAAAACCAGGTTTATAATTATTATTTGATGGAGTTCCATCTATTAAACCAGGTAATGGTGGATAAACAGATATTGGCCAGCTATTACCAGAAGCATTTTTCATTATCTCATGAACTTTTTTAATATCTATATTTAATCTTTTTGCTAGCATCAAAGACTCAGATGCTGCAATCATTGTAATACCCAATGACATATTGTTGCAAATTTTTGCTCCATTCCCACTTCCAAGATCACCAGCATGAAATATATTTTTTCCCATAATTTTTAACAGAGGTAAAGCCAGCTCAAAAGCTTCTTTGGTTCCACCTGCCATAATATTTAAAGTGGCATTTTGCGCTCCCATAACTCCACCGCTTACTGGAGCATCTATCATTTTAATTCCTTTTTCTTTAGCTTTATTTCCAATTTCAATTGAAGTTCGAATATCTATTGTTGAGCAATCAATAAGAAGGCAATCTTTTGAAACTTTATTTATAATACCTTCGTTTCCTAAATAAACATCTTTTGAGTTTTTACCTTCAGGAAGCATTGTAATTACAGTAGTTACTTCATCTGTAATTAGATCATTTAAATTTTCAACCACATCTAATCTATTTTTTTTTGCTAGTTCGATCATTTTTTTTGAAACATCAAAAACTTTAACTTTTTTCCCTGCTTTTACTAAATTTTGAGACATTGGATTTCCCATATTTCCAACACCTATAAATGCAATTAGATCAGTCATATTTTTCTCCTTTTTTATTTTGTAATTTTATCTACAAATCTTTTAGCAATTGGACCCACTAACAATGAAGTAGCAATGGCTATAGGCAAACCTACACTCCAAGCTTTTAAAAATCTTCGAAAGTAACCATTATCCATTCCAGTATTAATATATGTAATAATTAAAGTCATAAACAAACTCATTCCAAAACCCATAATTAAAACAAAAATTAAATTTGAAAATTTTTTTGGGAACATTATGAATTTGTTTTTCCTAATAAATTTACCATTAATACACCTACTATAATTAAAGCAAGACCAACTAATGTATAAAGGTCAGGTATTTGATTAAATTTATAAATCCCAACAATAGAAGTTGCTATAATACATAATCCAGCAAATGAAGCATAAGTAATACCAACAGGAATTATTTTCATAACCAAAGATAATGCATACATGCATCCAACAATAGTTATAGCTGTTAAAATACTTGGAATTAATAAAGTAAAACCTTGGGCACCTTTAGCAAAACCATTTGCTGCAGTTCCTAAAATAACTGCAATAATTAAAATTATATAAGCAGTTATATTTGCCATTGATAATTATTTATATTTATCTTCTATATCGTAATATTCGTTAAAACCTACAATTTCCCTTAATTCAGAAAATTTAGAAACATTTTTATTATATGTTTTATTCTTCATATTTTTTAAACATTCTTGCATAATTTTTACAGAAGCACTCATAAGAGTTAAAGGCATTACTGCTATTTTATATCCAATATCTTCTAATTCTTTCATATCTAAAAAAGGAGTATCTCCATCTTCAATTAAATTTATCATATGATGTCCAGGAACTTCTTTAATAACTCTTTTCATATCTTCTTTAGATTTAATTGCTTCTATAAACAATATATCCGCTCCTAATTCTGAAAAAATTTGCATTCTTTTTATTGCATCATCTAAACCTCTGGTAGCAATAGCATCTGTTCTTGCCATTACTAAAATATCTTTATTGTTTTGATTGCTTGCATCTACAGCTGCTTTAATTCTAGATTTTGCCTCATCTATATCAACCACATCTTTTCCTTTAGTATGACCACATTTTTTTGGCCATTTTTGATCCTCAATCATTACTCCAGCAGCCCCTGCGTCTGCATATCCTCTTACAGTTCTATAAACATTTACAGAATTTCCGTAACCCGTATCTCCATCAAAAATAAAAGGTATACTCGTTGCATTTGAAATATTTTTAACCTGCTCTAACATTTCAGCAAATGAAATTAAACCAGTATCAGGCATGCCCAATTTAGTTGATGATACGCTAAACCCTGACATAAATCCTACTTCAATTCCTTCTCTTTCAATCAATTTTGCTGATAATGCATCAAAACATCCAGGCATACTTATTATACCTTTTCTTTCTAATATTTTTTTTAAAGCAACAGACTTTTGTTTAGAATTTTTATTAGAAAACATAATTTTATAATTTAAATGGTATATATAAAGCAAGATCTGGGAACAAGTAAACAACAAAAACTGTAAACAACATAATCATAACGAAAGGTATAACTCCTTTTGCTATTTCAGACATTTTTGCCTTTCCTATAGCTTGTAACACATAAATATTAAGTCCAACAGGAGGAGTTATTAAAGCACATTCAATCATAAGTGTAAAAATAATACCAAACCAAATCAAATCAATATTCATTGCCGCAATAGAAATAGAAAATATAGGCATCATAATTAAAATTAATGATAAAGTTTCCATTATAAAACCTAAAATCAATAGAGTAATTGCTACAACAAATATAAACATTCCTTGCTCAGTTATATTTGTAACTATAAAAGCAGATAGTTCTTGGGGAATTCTATAAAGAGAAATTGCTTTTCCAAATATTTTTGCACCTGCAATTATAACAAATATTGTAACTGTTGTTTTCATTGTTTCAAGACCAGCTTCTATAAAGCCTTTAAAGTCTAATTTTTTTTTGATAACAACATATACAAACGAAATTAGAAAACCTATTCCGCCAGCTTCAGTAGGAGTATAAATACCAGCATAAATACCTCCTAACATTATGAAAGCCATTAATAAAACTGGTAACCCTTTTTTTGTATATTTAATTTTATCTTCAAATGATGTCTTGACGTTTTGAACTTCTTTGTTGAAAAAAATTACATAAAAAACTGAAAAAATTATAAAAAAAAGTGCCAATACTATTCCTGGTCCAATACCAGCTAAAAACATACTTAATACTGACTCTTCAACTACAAATGCGTATACAATCATAGGAATTGATGGAGGTATCAATATTCCTAAAGTTCCTCCAGCAGCTAAAATTCCTAAAGTAAAATTTCTATGATAGCCTCTGTTAATCATTGCAGGAAATGCTACAGTTGAAATAGTTGCAGCTGTAGCAACAGAAGAACCTGAAATAGCTGCAAAAATACTACACGAAACAATAGTTGCAATAGCCAATCCGCCAGGAAAATTTCCCACCCAACTTTGCGCAAAATTAAATAAATCTTCCCCAACTCCTGCTTTTAAAAGAATATTAGACATCATTAAAAACATAGGTACAGCAAGGAGTATAAAGTTATCTGCAACGCTATAAAATGTTTGTGGTATCATAAGTGGAGATATGTCTCCTAGTAACATTAATCCCAACCCTAGTGAACCAAGACCAAAAGCAATAGGAACTCCTAAAAATAGTATTGAAAATAGAACAAATAGGATTATTACAACAATCATTTAACAAAATCCCTTATATATTTAATAGCTTCTAAAATTACTCTTAAGACTAAAAATGCAAAACATAGAGGTATTGCGAATTCTGTTAAAAAAGATGGTACATCCAAAATAGTAGAACTAGTACGACCAACTTTTAAAGAATCGTATGCTATTAGCCATCCAAAATAGACAACAAAAGAACTAAAAATAAGAATAAAAATAAAACTAATAAAATCTAAAATTTTTTTTCCTTTATCATTCAATCTGTCATAAATTACAGTTATTCTAATAAAATCATTTTTATGAAAAGAGTAAGTTAAAGCAAGATAAGTTGCCCAAATTTGTAAAAAACGAGAAACTTCGTTAACCCAAATTGTTGGTGAGTTAAACAAATACCTCATAATTACTTCATAAGAAACTATAAATCCTATAGCAATAAATAAGGCTGAAGCTAAATAACCAGAATATTTTACAAGTTTATCGTAGTAATTCATAAGAAAACCCCGCAACTTTAAATTGCGGGGTTATTTAATATTAGATTATAGATTGTTAGCAGCTTTTACTAATTTATCTCCAACTCCACCAGATCCACCAGTTCTAGAAATATAATCATCTATTACTGAAGAAGATGCTTTTTTAAGAGCAGCAGTTTCAGAACTTGATAATTTAACAATATTCATTCCATTTGCTTTTGCTTCTTTATAAGCACCTGCTTCTATATTAGCCATGTCATCCCTTACAGCTTTTTCTGCAACTTTTGATGCTTCAGTAATGGCATCTCTTTGTTTTTGAGATAAAGATTTTAGCCATTTATCATTTGCAACAACTACAAACTCAATATCGCCATGATTAGTTACTGTTAAAGTATCCATAACTTGATAAAGTTTTCTAGATTTAACACCTGATACACCAGTCATTCCTGCATCTACAGTATTTCTTTGATAAGCTAAATATTGTTCTGAACCAGATATCAATGCAGGTTTACCACCTAAAGAACTTATAAAAGCTCCTAAAGTTTTTCCAAAAACTCTAATTTTCTTATCTTTAAAATCTGCAGGTGATTTCATAGGACCACCATTAGAAAGCATAATCGCTGACCCATAAGCTTGATAATATAATGGCACAGCACCTGTCGATGCTATTGCCGGATCAAGTATTGATCTAATTTCAGATCCAGCTTTAGTTGCTTTTCTAATTTTTGCTTCAGAGTCAAATAGAAAAGGTAAATAAAAGATATCAACTTCCGGGTTTGTTCCAGCAAATCTAGTTATTGATGCAACTCCAGCCTCAATCGCTCCTGAACCTACTGCTTGAGGAACTTCTTTATCTTTATAAAGTTGAGCTGAGTCATAAATCTCAACAGTAATATCAGATCTTGCTTCAAGTTCTTTTTTAAAAACCAACAAATTTTGTCCTAAGTGAGCTTTTAAAGGTAACTGAAGAGTAATTCTCATTTTTGTTTCCGCAAAACTTACAGATGAAACTGAAGCGAAAGAAACAAAAATAAGTGTAAATAGTATTTTCTTTAAAATTTTCATATTTATCCTCTCATAATTAATTGTTTAATACTTACTATTTAAGTCGACTTTTCAATTAAATACAATATGAATATTATC
>CACLLR010000042.1 GCA_902607805.1 uncultured Pelagibacteraceae bacterium | reverse complement strand
TTCCACCATCAAATTTGAATTCTTTAATTTTTTGTTTTTTTTGAGTTGTATCAGTTATTGAAATTTTTATTCCTTTATTTAAAAAAGCAAGTTCACGAATTCTTTTTTCAATTATTCCAAAACTAAATTTAATTGAGGAAAAAATTTCTTTTGACGGTAAAAAAGTTATTTCAGTACCATTATTCTTGGATTTGCCAACTATTTTTAAAGGTTCTTTTGCAGTTCCATTTTTAAATTCAATAAAGTATTTTTTGCCGTCTCTGTTGATTTCCAATTTTAATTTTTCTGATAAAGCATTAACTACTGAAACTCCAACTCCATGGAGTCCTCCAGAAACTTTATAAGAGTCATGATCAAATTTACCTCCAGCATGAAGTTGCGTCATAATAACTTCTGCTGCAGATTTTTTTTCTCCTTTGTGAATATCTACTGGTATCCCCCTACCATCATCTCGCACAGTAATTGTACCATCTGAATTTATATAAATTTCAATATTTTTGCAGTATCCTGCCAATGCTTCATCAATTGAATTATCCACAACTTCATAAATCATATGATGAAGGCCAGTGCCATCATCAGTGTCTCCAATATACATACCAGGTCTTTTTCTTACTGCTTCTAGACCTTTTAAAACTTTTATAGAGTCTGCTTGATAATTGTTTTTTATTTTTCATTTTTTGGAAAAAAAAACTATAACATATTTTTGATTTATTTAATATATAAGTTTGAATTAGATGTTGTAGAAGATATATTTAAGTTATTTTAAAAAATTATAATGATAAAAAAAGTCCTTAATCTAGCGGTTAAAAAAGACACAATTAATGGCTGGTTTTTAAATTGATATGAAAATCATTAAAACACCAATTAAAGATTTAATTCTTATAAAAAACAAAAAATTTGACGATAAAAGAGGATATTTTAGAGAAGTATTAGTTGAGAAATTAATAAAAAAAAGATTTATTTTTAATGTAATTTCTTACTCAAAAAAAAATGTAGTTAGAGGACTTCATTTTCAAATTGGCAAACCCCAAGGTAAATTTATTTCTGTTATGAAAGGAAAAATAATTGATGTAGCAGTTGATTTAAGAAAAAATTCTAAAACCTATGGAAAACATTTTAAAGCTATTCTTTCAGATAAAAATTGTACATCAGTATATATCCCTGAAGGTTTTGCTCATGGTTTTGCGGGATTAGAAAAAGAAAACTTAGTAATTTATAGTTGTACAAATTATAGATATAAAAAAGGTGAAAGAGGAATTATGTGGAATGATAAAGATTTAAAAATTAATTGGGGAATAAAAAAACCTGTTTTATCTAAAAAAGATAAAAAAAATAATAAATTTAAAGATTTTAATTAAATGAAAAATTTAAGCATGTATTGTATGTCAATACATCCTGAACACTTAAATATTATAAAAAGTTTAAATTACATACCAGTAGGTTTGTTAAAAGATAATTTTTCAGGTGATTGGATGAGAGATAATACAGGTGACAATATATCAAACAAGAATCCTTATTATGGTGAATATACGTTTTATTATTGGTACTGGAAAAACTTACTAAAATATAAAAAAGATACCGAGTGGGTTGGATTCTGTCATTATAGAGAGTATTGGGGAAATAATATAAATCTAAAAAGCAAAAAATTAAATGAATTAGTATTACAAAAAGTTCACCCTGAGTGGTTAGATTATGAAACAGTAATAGGAGAACCTATTTTTATTGGTGGAACTAAACTTATGAAGGTACTTAAATATGGAAAAAAAGCAATTATAAGAAATCCAAAAGCAATATTTTTTAAAAAAGCTAGAACCATTAGATGGCAGTTCGATATGTTTCATGGAGTTGACAATCTAGATAAGGCTATAGATTTACTTCCAGAAAATGATAGAGAAGAATTTAGAGAGTTCACAAGAAACGAAACTTCTTTTGCTAGAGGCAATATGTTTATTACTAAATCTTCTAAAATTATAAACGACTATTTTGAATATATTTTTAAATGGTTAAGTAAATGTGAAAATATTTTTGGTTTTAATTTAAAAGGACACGGTCAAATAAGAATGTATACTTTTTTAGCTGAGAGATTTTTACCATTTTGGTTCAAAAAATATACAAAATATTATGAATGGCCAGTTATTTTTTACGATATAAATAAATAATGAAAAAATACACCTTTAAACAATTTAAAAAAAAAAGTGGAACTTTAGTACCATTTTCTTTGAAAAAAGATATTCCATTTAGAACAAAAAGAATATTTATTATTTATGGAAACAGAAATTTTGTTAGAGGAAATCATGCTCACTATAAATGTTCGCAGTTTTTAGTACCAATTTATGGATCGATTCATGTTGAATATGAAAATAAAAAAATAAAAACTATAAAAAAGATTAACTATCTTAAAAAACAAGGACTTTTATTAAAACCTAAAACATGGTGTAAAATTAAATTTAAAACTAATAACTCAATATTAATGGTATTCTGTGATAGGGAGTATGAATATAAAGACTATATAGAAAAATATAGTCATTTTCTAAAAATAATAGGAAAAAAATAATGAATTTATTAATTACTGGTTGTTGTGGTCACATAGGTTCGTATGTTGCAGAAAATGTACATAAAATAAAAAAGATAAAAAAAACCATTCTTGTTGACAATATAAAATCAAACAGATTTTGTTCATTATTTAATTTAAAAAAAAAAAATAATTTAAAATTTTATCTAATAGATGTTGATAAAAAAAATAGTTTAGCTAAATTTAAAAATATACATTATGTAATTCATTGCGCATCTATGACAAATGCTGAAAAAAGTTTTGGCAAAGAAAAAGATATGTATAAAAACAATATTAAATGTTTAGAAAATGTCATTGATTTCTGTAAAAAAAATAAATCAAAATTAATTCATTTATCGTCAACAAGTGTTTATGGAAAACAAGCTAAAATAGTTGATGAAACATGTGAGAAAAAATATCTAAAACCTCAATCTCCATATGCGGAAATTAAAATTATTGAAGAAAGAATGCTTAATAAAATGGATAAAAAAATTAAATACAATACATATCGTTTTGGAACAATTACTGGAGTTTCAAAAGGAATTAGATTTCATACTGCGGTAAATAAATTTTGTTTAAATGCTGCCATAAATGAAAATATAAATGTCTATAAAACAGCAATTAATCAATATAGACCTTATTTGTCTTTAAGAGATGCATTCAAAGTTATTCAATTTTCAATTGAAAAAGATTTTTTTAAGAATGATATTTATAATGCATTGTCTGGAAATTATACGGTAAATCAAATAATTGAAAAAATCAGAAAAAGAAAAAGAAATCTGAAAATTAAATTAGTGAATTCTGAAATTATGAATCAATTATCGTACCATGTTAGTTGTAAAAAATTGAATAAAGAAGGACTTTATTTAAATAATAAAATTGATAAAGACATAAATGATACATTAAATCTTTTAAACAACATTTAAATGAGATGCAAAATTACAAATGAAAAAATAAATCCATTTATGTCATTTGGCAGAATGCCAATAGCCAATGGATTTATTAATGAAAAAAATTTTAAAAAAGAATTTTTTTTTAATTTAGAAGTAGGTTTTTCAAAAAAAATATCATTATTTCAGCTTAATAATCATCCTAAACCTAAGCAAATGTTTAACCAAAATTACCCTTTTTTTTCAGGAAGTTCCAAAGGAATGATAAAACATTTTAAAAATTTTTCAAAGTGGATCAAAAAAAAATATGGTAAAAATTTAAAAAATTTAATTGATATTGGATCAAATGATGGAACATTTCTAAACAATTTCAAAAACAATAAAATTAATGTTATAGGATTTGAGCCATCTAAAAATGTTGCTCAAGTTTCAAAAAAAAGAGGAATTAAGACTATAAATAAATTTTTTAATTATCAAAATGTAAAAAAATTTAAAAGTTTAAAAAAAAAAATTGATATTATATCTGCAGCCAATGCTATCTGCCATATACCAAACTTAAAGAGTTTAATTAAAGGATTAGATTATTTACTTAAAGATGATGGGTTATTTATATTTGAAGAACCTTATTTAGGTTCAATGTATGAAAAAACATCTTATGACCAGATATATGACGAACATATATTTATGTTTTCAGTTTCATCTATAAAAAAAATATTTAATTTATTTGGATTTGAATTAATTAATGCCATACCTCAAAAAACACATGGTGGTTCCATGAGATATGTTGTTTCCAGAATAAATAAAAGAAAAATCAATCAAAATGTAAAAAAAATTATTAGATTTGAAAAAAAAAAAAATGTAGATAATTTTGAAGGTTGTATAAAATTTAAAAAAAATTGTGAAAAATCAAAAGAAAAACTTTTAATGAAAATAAAAAAATTGAAAAATAAAAACAAAAAAATTGTTGGTTATGCAGCAACATCAAAAAGCACAACTATATTAAATTATTGCAATATTGGAAAAGATTCTATTGATTATATTTGTGATACTACTAAAGAAAAAATTGGAAAGTATTCACCAGGAAAGCATATACCTATTAAATCAATGAATCATTTTTATAACAATCCCCCTGATGTAGCTTTTTTATTTGCATGGAATCATAAAAAAGAAATATTTAAAAAAGAAAAAAAATTTTCACAGAAAGGTGATTGGATCGCTCATGTCAAATTATAAAAAAATTTTATTTACTGGAGCATCAGGAAGATTTGGACAAGTATTTAAAAAAATATACAATTCAAAAAAATATCTTTACCCATCAAGAAAAGAATTTAACATAACAAATTATAAATCTTCTTTAAAATATATAAAAAAAAATAAACCTGATTTAATAATTCATTGTGCAGCATTATCTCGTCCGATGAGTATTCATAATACAAATATCATTGATAGTATTGAAACTAACATCATAGGAACAAGCAACCTTGTAAAGGCCTGTTCAATTCAAAAAATTAAGCTAATTTATTTTTCAACTAGTTATGTATATCCAGGATTAAAAGGAAATTATAAAGAAACAGAAAGTATTCAGCCAATAAATAACTATGCATGGTCAAAATTAGGAGGAGAATGTGCAGTTCAATTATATAAGAATTCTTTAATTCTAAGAATATGTATGACAGAAAAACCTTTTGTTCACAAATATGCTTTTAAAAATTTCATGACTAACTTTATTTTTCATGACGAAGTTGCAAAATTTTTACCAAAACTTTTCAAATATAAGGGAATAATAAATGTTGGTGGACCCATTAAAAATGTTTACGATTTTGCAAAAAAATATAATTCAAAAATAAAAGGGAAATATATACAAAGATCTAAAACAACAATTAATAGACTAAAACCTTCTATGAATATTAGTAGGTTAAAAAAAATAATTAATGATTAAATTTTGGTCTTACAAAAAAGAATATATAAAATATAAAAAGCAATTACTTAAAAATATTGATAAAACAATAAGTAAAGGAAATATTTTCTTTGGAGATGAGCTAAAAAAATTTGAAAAAAATTTCATAAAAAAATATAAAAGTAAGTTTGGAATTGCAGTTGGCAGTGGAACAGATGCATTATTAATATCTTTATTGGCACTAAATATAAAAAAAGGTGATGAAATTATAACTTCTGCAAATACTGCTATTCCAACTATATCTGCAATAATAAACTCAGGAGCAAATCCAAGATTAGTAGATATAGGAGACGATTATTTGATTGACTATAAAAAAATTGAAAAATCAATTAACAAAAAAACTAAAGCTATTATCGTTGTTCATCTTTATGGTCAATCTTGTAATATGGAAAAAATTATTAAAATTGCAAATAAATATAAATTAAAAATAATTGAAGATTGCGCCCAAGCTCAAGGAGCAAAATTTAAAAATAAATATGTTGGTACATTTGGAAGTTTTGGTTGTTTTTCATTCTATCCAACTAAAATTTTGGGAGCCTATGGTGATGGAGGATT
>CACLLR010000041.1 GCA_902607805.1 uncultured Pelagibacteraceae bacterium | reverse complement strand
ACACTTTTCGTTAAATTCACAGTTTTTCAATTCAAATTATTCATGAATAATGGTTCAAAGTTCGGGGCAACTGGCAACAGAACGTCCCTTATATTTTATTAATATACTCTTTTTTTCTTTCTTCACTTAAAAATGAAGATTTAAAAGAGTTAATTAATAAAGTTTTTATATCTTTAAAAGAAAGATTTAATGCTGCTTGCGTTTCAATTAAATTTTGATTTAGATAACCGCCAAAATAAGCTGGATCATCTGAATTAATCGTCACCATTAATTTTTTATCTAACATTTTCTTTAAATTATGATCATATAATTTATCAAAAACTTTTAATTTTATATTTGAGAGAGGACAAACTGTTAAAGGAGTTTGATTTGTCGAAAGTTTTTCTACTAATTTTTCATCTTTGAGACATTGAACACCATGATCAATTCTTTTTACATTAAGAAGTTTTAACGCTTCCCATATATATTCTGGTGGTCCTTCTTCACCGGCATGAGCAACAGTTATAAAGTTATTTTCAACTGCTTTTTTAAATAGTTTTTCAAATTTTTTTGGGGGATTGCCCATCTCTGAAGAGTCTAATCCAACCCCAAATATCTTATCTTTATGAACAAGAGCTTGATCTAAAATTTTAAAACACTCTTCTTCACTTAAATGTCTTAAAAAACACATGATAATTTTAAAACTTAACCCAAATTCGTTTTCTGCTTTTTTAAGAGCTTTATAAATTCCATTTATAACAATATCAAAACTAATTCCTCTATTTGTATGAGTTTGAGGATCAAAAAAAATTTCTGTATGTACAATATTATCTTCTTTGCATTTTAATGCATAAGCCCAAGTAAGTTCGAAGAAATCTTTTTCTTTTAATAACACTTTTGCTCCTTCATAGTATATTTTCAGAAAAGATTCTAAGTTACTAAAATTATATGCTTTTTTTGCTTCATTAATATTTTTAAATGGAATTTGAACATTATTTCTTTTAGCTAAAGCAAACATTTGCTCAGGCTCAAGAGTTCCTTCTATATGCAAGTGCAATTCAGCCTTTGGTGATTTTTTTATAAATTCTAGTATGCTAATATTATTCATAAAGTAAGTTTAATATATTGTAATTCTATGCATTATTCTATTTCCTTTAAATGGAGTAGCTTGATGCAACATAGATCTATTATCCCAAATAGCTAATTGGTTTTTTTCCCATTCTAAAGAATATTGAAATTTTTTTTTAATTTGATGGTTAAATAAAAACCTTTTTAATTTTATTTCTTCTTTTTTATTTAAATTGTTGAAACTTATAAAATGACCTGGGCTACAATATATGCTTAATTTTTTTTTTATTTTTTTTATTATTTTATGTTTAGATATTAATTCATTACTTTGTTTGCCTTTTTCTTTTTCTCTCTCCTGAGTTGTGACTGAAATTGGTCCTTTAGATGAATAAATTGCTTTTAAATTTTTTAATCTTTTTTTTATATTTTTTGGTAAATTTTTATAGGCTAAGTATTGTGAAGAAAACTCTGTGTTAGCTTGACCTTTCTGAGGTACCAATTTTGATAACAACATAGTAAATCGAGGTGGTTTTTTTGTGTAAATTGAGTCAGTGTGAAATTGCTCTCCAAAGCTTGGTCCTTTATCTGCAGCTTTTCTCTCTACTACTGTTATTTTGGTATATTTAGAACTTAAACCTTTTAATCGAGGATAATCAGCTGGGATTCCTAATTTTTTTGCAAATTTTAAATAATCACTTGAAGATAAATTTTGATTTTTAAAATAAATCATTCCAAATTTGTTTAATGCAAATTTTATTTTTATTAATTCAGATTTTTTTAAATTTTTAA
Source organism: uncultured Pelagibacteraceae bacterium (assembly GCA_902607805.1). Taxonomy (GTDB): domain Bacteria; phylum Pseudomonadota; class Alphaproteobacteria; order Pelagibacterales; family Pelagibacteraceae; genus Pelagibacter. The sequence continues at coordinate 4,943 of CACLLR010000041.1, read as the reverse complement.
CATCACATATAATTTCTGCTGCAATATTATTTTTTTTAGAAATCACCTTAATCATAATATAAAAAAGAATGCTTCTTTAATCTCATGTTTTACTTTTGATAAATTTTTTTACTTCTTCAGTATTATTTTTTATAACTTGGAAATTTTCTTCCTTATCAAGAACATGCTGAAGCTCTTGAGGTAATTTTTCATGCATATTTATTGCATTATTTGTAGCATCTGGGAATTTACATGGATGTGCAGTTGATAAAACTACACAATTATCAAAAGATAGTTTATTTGCGGCCCCTACTCCAATCGCTGTATGTGGATCTAATATCATATTATTTTCTTGGTAAGTTTTTTTAATAATTTCTAAAGTCTCATGCTCATTGCAACTTTCTGAAAGAAAATCTTTTTGAATTATCTCTAAATTGTTCTTTTCAATTTGGTAAGAATTTTGTTTAATCTTTTTCATAATATGCGCCGTAATTTTTGAGTCCGAGTTATTTATATAATAAATTAATCTTTCAAAATTACTTGCTGATTGAATATCCATACTAGGTGAAAAAGTTTCTATAACTTCTTTTGAAATATAGTCTCCTTTTGAAATAGCTCTGTGTAAAATATCGTTTTCATTTGTTGCAACAATTAATTTATCAATTGATAGTCCCATTTTCTTTGCAAGATAACCTGCAAAAACATCACCAAAGTTTCCTGTTGGAACTGAAAAAGAAATATATTCTTTGCCTAATTTGAAATATGAGTAAAAATAATAGACTGTTTGTGCAATAATTCTTACCCAATTGATAGAGTTTACTCCTGACATATTTATGGATTTAGAAAATTCTAAATCAGAAAACATACTTTTAACTATGTTTTGACAGTCATCAAAGTTTCCATCGATTGCAATATTAAAAACATTTTTTTCTTCTACTGTAGTCATCAATTTTCTCTGAACAGAAGAAATTCTATTATTTGGATGTAATACAAAAATATTTAGATTAGACTTTCCTTTGATAGCATCTATAGCTGCTGCACCTGTATCTCCAGAAGTTGCAACAACTATATTTAATTTCTTATCATTTTTGCTTAAATAATATTCATACAAATTTCCAATGAATTGCATTGCAACATCTTTAAAAGCTAGTGTTGGACCATGAAATAATTCTAATAATTTCAGATCTTTAATACTTGTAATCTTAACTACTTCTTTCTCTCTAAATGCTGAATATGATTTTTTAACTAAAGATGAAAGTTCATCTTTTGAGATAAAATCCGATGAAAATTGGTTAATTATATCAGTAGATAATTCGTTATAACTTAAATTTTTAAGCTTTGATAATTCTTCAGAGTTATATTTTTTTAATGATTTTGGTACGTATAGTCCTCCATCATCAGCTAAACCTTTTATAAAAACATCTTCAAAACTATAATCTTTAGAATTATCTCTAGTACTTACATATTTCATGAATTTTTTTCACCATTTTACTATAAAATAAATAAATTAATTTATCTTATAATCTGATCTATCAAAAATAAAACAAATAGCAAAAATAAGTAAAAAATTGAGTAAGAAAATACCTTTTTAGCCTTCTTTGTTTCAAATTTATCTTTCTTGAATTTAAGAAGATCATAGCAAACATAATTATAGTAAAAAGTTAGCATTAAAGAGGTAATTAGAAATATTTCTCCTACAAAACCTATATAATAAGGAATTACAACTATTGGCAGCATTATTAAAGAATAAACAAAAATATTTTTTTTTGTTTCTTCAACGCCATTGGTAATGGGTAGCATAGGAATTTTAGCTTTTTCGTAATCATTGGCTTTGTAAAGACTTAGTGCCCAAAAATGGGAAGGTGTCCAAAAAAATATAATTAAGAAAAAAGTGATTGGCTCAAAAGTTAAAGAATTCGTGGCTATAGTCCAGCCTATAACTGGAGGTAAAGCTCCTGAAGCACCTCCAATAACTATATTTTGTGGGGTTTTTCTTTTTAACCAGATCGTATAAACAAAAACATAAAAAGCGATAGTTATAAACAACAACATTGCAGAAAGAAGATTTGAAAAATAATATAATCCTGTAATTGATAATATTGATAATGTTATTCCAAATATTAATGCATGTTCTCTATTAATTTTTCCAGTTGGGATTGGTCTTAAACAAGTTCTAGTCATCAACTTATCTAGATCAGCTTCATACCACATATTAAGAGTTCCTGCAGCTCCAGCTCCAATTGTAACAAAGAAAATTCCAATTATCGCGTCATTTAAATAAACAGTATTAGGGGCAGTTAATAAACCTACTGCACAAGTAAATATAACCAAAGACATGACTCTTGGTTTCATTAATAATAATAAAGATTTTAGATAAGATGAAATATTAAAAGAAACAGTTTTTTTTAATGTATTGCTTTTCACTTTTATTCAACATTCAGTGAAACAAATATAACTAATAAAATAATTCCTATAATTAAAATATGATTTCCAAGATCAAATAATCCAACCTGATTATTTTTTTTGTCAATCATCTTTCTATGCATAGGAATTTGGTCATATGGATTTATCTTAATTTTTGAATTTTCATCTTTTTCATTTTCAATTTTAACTGAAAAGGCAAACCAAGTTATGTATATAAAAAAAAGAAATAATAATAAAAAACCAGCTAAGTAATCATAACCATCCATAATTTTTATATTCCTCCCCCAACAGCAAAATAAAATATTCTAGAAAATAAAGTATATTTAAACTCTGCCACCATAAGAAATATAAAACATGCTATTGCTGTCATTGGCCATAAAAGTACGTTTACTAAAGCGTATCTTTCCCAAAATAAGTGCATAAAAAATGCCATAATTAATCCTGCTTTCAAAAACATAAAAAACAATATCAAAGACCATCTAAGTAATCCTTGAAATTGGTACCAATCAACCATATATGAAAAAAAACTTAACACAAATAAAAGACCCCATATCCAAAGATATATTCCTATTTTGTGTGTGCTTGTTTGTTCTTTTTTATTAGTTTCTTCCATAAATCAATTTACCATAAATAAAAAAATGCAAAAATAAATACCCACACTAAATCTACAAAGTGCCAATATAAACCAAGTATTTCAATTTCTACATAGTCACCTTTCATAGATGTGAACCAACCTTTTTTTCCTGATTCATAGTGACCTGCAAAAACCTTATAAGAATAAATAAATAAGAAAATTACCCCTATAGATACATGGGTTCCGTGAAATCCAGTAATCATAAAGAAAAATGATCCAAATTGTGCCGCTCCAAATGGATTTTCCCAAGGTCTTACACCTTCGTGAATTAATTTAGACCATTCAAAAGCTTGCATTCCTACAAAAGTAAGTCCGCCTATTGCAGTAGCAAGTATTAGCCATCCGCACATCTTTCTATTTCTTTCATACCCATATTTAACTGCTAAAGCCATTGTTCCGCTGCTAGTAATCAGTACAAATGTCATTATTGCTATTAATAATAATGGAACAGGAACTCCAAAAGCGTTTAAAGCAAAAACTTCACTTGGATTTGGCCATTCAACCGGAGTTGAGCCTCTTCCCTTCATGTATGAAATTAAAAAGCAACTAAATACAAATGTATCGCTTAAAAGAAATATCCACATCATAGCTTTACCCCAATGTACACCTTTAAACATTGTTTGGTCTGAACCAGTATCTTCAGCCATGCCTTTAAACCCTGGTTTAAAATTGAAGCCCTCTATTTTTGGATCAGACATATATCTTTTTAAGTTTTTTCAACCTCTGTATGAACTACTTCGCTTGGTGGAGTGGTTTGAGGAATAAAATCATCTTTAGCTCCAGGAACACTAAAATCATATGGCCATCTATGGACTACAGGAAGTCTATCTCCAAAATTTCCATGTTCAGGTGGAACTGTAGATGTATGCCACTCAAGTGAATTTGCTTTCCAAGGATTTTTACCTGCAAGTTTTCCAATTTTTAAAGTTTTTATAATATTATAAATTAAAATAAATTGTGCAGCTCCCACTATGAAAGCAGCTAAACTTATAAATTCATTCATTCCAATAGCTGAAGTCATATATGGACTGTCATACATTTCAAAATATCTTCTTGGCACCCCAATGAAACCCAAATAATGCATTGGGAAATAAATTGAATAAGCTCCTAAAAATGTTGCCCAGAAATGCCATTTTCCTAATTTTTCATCTAACAATCTTCCTGATACTAATGGAAACCAGTGATATACAGCTCCCATAATCACCATTAAAGGTGCTATCCCCATAACCATATGGAAGTGTGCTATAACAAAATATGTATCTGATAAAGGAACATCAACAGAAACATTTCCTAAAAATATTCCAGTTATACCACCATTTACAAAAGTCACTATAAATCCAAGACACCATAACATAACAGTATTAATTCTGATATTTCCTCTCCATAAAGTCAGTATCCAATTATAGACTTTCATTGCTGTTGGGACTGCAATGATAAGAGTAGTGGTTGCAAAGAAAAATCCAAACCATGGATTCATTCCACTAACATACATATGGTGTGCCCAAACAAAAAAACTAAGACCTCCTATTGCTACAATTGCCCAAACCATCATTCTGTAACCAAATATATTTTTTCTTGCATGAACTGAAATTAGATCAGAAACTATTCCAAATGCAGGAAGAGCAACAATGTATACTTCTGGATGACCAAAAAACCAAAATAAATGTTGAAAAAGAATAGGACTTCCTCCGCCATACTCAAGTACTTCTCCAGCTTGTAAAATAGTAGGCATAAAAAAGCTTGTTCCTAAAATTTTATCTAAAGTCATCATAATTGCACTAACAAGTAGCGCAGGAAATGCTAACATTGCTAATACAGTTGCTGTAAAAATACCCCATACGGTAAGTGGCATTCTCATTAGTGTCATTCCCCTAGTACGAGCTTGTAAAACTGTTATAAGATAATT
>CACLLR010000040.1 GCA_902607805.1 uncultured Pelagibacteraceae bacterium | reverse complement strand
TAAATTATGAAGATAAAATAAATTTATCGTTTTCAAACAATCATGAAGAACTATTTGATTATTTATTATTATCAGATGGTGTATTTTCCAAAAGTAAATCTATAATTTTTCAAAAAAAAATCAGCCCAAAATATTACAATTCTATTGCATTGAGAGGTAGCATCAAGAATATTAATAGCTCTGATATTTCTTTATACTTAGGTTCAAACTTTCATTTTGTAATTTATCCAGTTAACCAAAATAATGAATTTAATTTCATAGCAATAATTAACAAAAAACTTAGAAAAGAGAAAATATTTGATAAGACTTATTTCAAAAATTATGAATTTTTAAAATCTTTAATTAATGAAATATCATCAAAAACATCTTTTGATTTAATGAATAAAATTGAAAATATTAAATCGTTCCCAATTTTTATCAGTGAAAAATTTATAAAACCTGAAAAAAAAGAAATTTTTTTTGTTGGAGATGCACTTTATGCATTTTCACCTTCATTTGCTCAAGGGGCATCTCAATCAATTGAATCTTCAAAAGAAGCTTATGAAGAAATAGAAAATAATAGCGATTCTTATTATCAGAAAAGATTTGAAAGAATAAAGACAGTCAACTTTAGATCCAATATTAATAATTTTGCTTTTCATTTGTCAAATCCTTTTACGATCTTAGTTAGAAATTTTTTTTTAAAATATTTAACTAGAAACAAAAATTTTTTAGAAAATTACTTAGGAAAAATTTATAAAAATTAATTCTTTGGTCTTAATTTTTCTCTTAGTTCATCGATAGGTTTAAGAGTATTACCAGATTGATAATGCCAGTAGGTCCATCCATTGCAACTTTCAGCTCCTAGTATTTTTGCAGCTATCTTATGTATAGAGCCTTCAGATTTTTGATATTTAATACTTCCATCAACCATAATTTTAGCATTTATTTTTTTCTTTTGATCGTAAATTTCTGTACCAGGTTTAATTACTCCAAGTTCTACCAATGATCCAAATGGAATTCTTGGTTTAGATCTATTATTTTGAATAGTATCTAAATATTCATCTTCAATTATTTTTGATTTTTTTATTCTTTTGGAAGCAGCTTCAAAATATAGTTTTTCCTTTTCTATACCACAGAAGTTTCTACCAAGTTTTTTAGCGACTACTGCAGTTGTTCCAGATCCCAAGAAAGGATCTAATATAAAATCATTTTTATTTGTAGAAGCTAATATAATTCTATGAAGTAAGGCTTCTGGCTTTTGAGTAGAATGAACTTTGTCTCCGTTTTGTTTTAATCTTTCATTTCCATTACATATTGGCAAGTTCCAAGTAGATCTCATTTGTAAATCATCATTAAAACATTTTAACGATTGATAATTAAAAGTATATTTTGAATTTTTATCTTTAGAAGCCCAAATTAATGTTTCGTGGGCGTTAGTAAATCTTGTTCCTCTAAAATTTGGCATTGGATTATTTTTGTTCCAAATTACATCGTTAAGAATCCAAAATCCTAAATCTTGTATTTTAGCACCAACTCTAAAAATATTATGATAACTTCCTATTACCCATATACTTCCATTTTTTTTTAACAATCTTTTGCATTCTATAAGCCATTCATTAGTAAATTTGTCATATGTTTTAAAACTTTCAAATTGATCCCATTTATCATTTACAGCATTTACTTTTGATCTATCAGGTCTAATTAATTTATTTCTTAACTGTAAATTATAAGGAGGGTCAGCAAAAATTAGATCAAAACTTTCACTAGGGATTTTTTTTAATTCCTTAAGGCTATCACCATTTATAATTTTATTCTTTAAAGTTGAGTTAATCATTTTATAAAAAACAATTAGACTCCTTGATTGAGTCCTCGTCAACCTATGATTGAATTTATTTGAGTCGAATTGTGACTTATTTTATTTGGGACTCAATATATTGTGTATTGGATGAAATGTTTTGCGATGATGTTTAGTAATACCAAATTTTTTAATTGCAGACAAATGATCTTTCGTTCCATATCCAGCATTCTTATTCCAAAAATAATTAATGTATTTTTTTGACATTTTTGTTATTAAACAATCTCTTGAAACTTTAGCAATTATAGAAGCTGCAGAAATTTCTGGAATTTTTTGATCTCCCTTAATTACAAATTTTAAATTATAATTTTTAATTTTAGGTATTTTATTTCCATCAATTAATACTAGATTGGGTTTTTTTTTTAATTTTATAATTGCTCTCTTCATTGCTAGTAAACTTGCATTTAAAATATTAATTTTTTCAACTTCTTTTAATGAAGCAGAACCAATAGCCCATATAGAATTTTTTTTTATATATTTCGCTAAAATTTCTCTTTTAGTTTTATTTAACTTTTTTGAATCTTTAAGTTCTTTTTTATTTATATTTTTGTTTAAAATAACTGCTGCAGCATAAACAGGACCAATTAAGCTGCCTCTACCTACTTCATCTACACCGGCAATAATCTTTTTCATTAAACAAAGAAGAAATGATAAATTAACAAACCGATAATTAACCCTTTAATAAAAGTTAACCATAATACAGCATAGTCTGATATATTAAATTTTTTTTGCCACCAGTTTATTGATTTTTTATGTAATTCAATCATTTGATAAATTTATAATATTATATTTAATTGATCAATTCTTTTTCTTATTTCTTTTAAATCAGCCCAGGAATATTTTTTCTGGTCTGCTTGTCTAAGTAAATAGGCAGGATGAAAAGTTATCATTGTCAAGTAAGTCTTATTATTAATTATAATCTCTTTCCATTTTCCTCTTTCCTTAGATATTTTTATTTTTGATCCAAATAAAGATTCCATAGCAGTGCTTCCCATTAGAACTAAAATTTTAGGATCTATTATTGAAATATGTTCTCTTAAGAAATTTGAATATCTTTCAATTTCTGATGGCTCAGGTTTTCTGTTATTTGGAGGTCTGTAATTTACTACATTAGTTATATAAATTTTTTCCCTCTTAATACTTATTGCGTCTAACATTTTATTTAGAAGCACACCGGCTTCACCAACAAAAGGTTTTCCGATTTCATCCTCTTTTTGCCCAGGACCCTCACCAACAATCATCAAAGGACTTTTAATATTTCCATCACTAAATACTAATTTGGTTGCATTTTCTTTTAATTTGCAATCCTTGATTTCATTTATTTTTTCTTTCAAGTTTTGTAATAATTGACTTTTTTCAACTTTTTTAGCTTGATTAGCAGTTCTATTAATGGGTTTGTTGCTAAAAATATAATCAATTTCATAATTCTTTACTAATTCGTTATTTATGTCATTTTGATTTTTATCGTCTAAAAACATAAAATATAATATGAGAAAAATTTCATTAATAATATTTATTATTACAGGATCACTTTTATATCAAACAAATCTATTTTCGAAAATTGTAGAAAATAATAATTTCAACCAGAAGTATTTATCAAGCTATTTTTCAGCACTTTTATCATATGATAATCAAAATAATCAAAAAGCATTAAAATATTTCAATTCATCAAAATTTTTATTAAATAAACATGACAACTTTTTAAGAGAATACATATTTTCATTAGTTGAAAATGGTGAATTATCAAAAGCAATCAAACAAATCAAATTATCTAAAAATAAAAACAGTTCAAAATTTTTTGAAGCAAAATTACTTTTAGTAATTGATGATATGAAAAAAAAAAAATTTTCTAAAGCTAAATCAGCTTTAGCTGAATTGATAGAATTTCAAGGCAATGGAACTTATGAATATATAATTTATGAGACACTTAAAAGTTATAACAATTTATTTTTCAATAATATTATTGATGAAGATCAAGAAAACTTTGGCAAATTAAGTTTAATTACATTAGCATTTCAAAATTGTTTTAAAAATTCAGATAAAACTAGTGAATATTTTATTAATTTAATTAATACAGTTGATGGTGATTATTCTAGATACATATTTTTTTATTTAGCAAATTTAGCTAGTAATAAAAATTTTGAAGAGGCAAAGAATACTTCATCGTCTATTGAATCACTTGGTAGTGGACTGCTTATTTTGCAAGCAAAAGAATGGATAGATACATTAAAATATAAAAAATTTAATCAACATTTTTCTTGTAAATCTTCTAATGATCTTTTGGCTGAATTCTTTTTTTTAATATCAAATCTATATTCATCTCAAGAAGAGTATCAAAAATCAAATTTTTATTTAAATATATCAAACTTTTTAAATCCAAAATTTTATTTTAATCTATCACTTTTAGCAGAAAATTATATTTTAAATGAAAATTATGAGGCAGCAAAAAAAATTTATAAAAAATTTAACAATAATGAGCAAGTTTATAGATGGTATAAAATTAAACAAATTGGAAAAATTATAGAGATTAAACAAAACAATGAAGAAGCTCTGTTATTTATAGAAAATGAATTTAAAAAAATAAAAAATCCTAGTATCAAAATTCTTTTTGATTTAGCCAACATTTATAAAAGAAATAAAAATTTTAATAAATCAATTAAATATTATTCTACAATTTTATTAAAATTAGAAAAAAATTCTGATGCATATGCATCGATTTTATATAGAAGGGGCGGAAGCCACGAAAGATTGGGCGATTATAAAAGTTCTGACAAAGATCTGATCAAATCTTTAGAAATAAATCCCGATGCTCCTTACGTTTTAAATTATTTGGCTTATAGCTGGTTGGAAAGAAAATATAAAATTGATGAGGCAATTGAAATGTTAGATAGAGCCTATTCTAAAAAAAAAAATGATCCATATATAATTGACTCGGTTGGATGGGGTTATTATTTAATAGGAGATTATTTAAATGCGGAAAAATATATAAAAAAAGCAGTTATACTTATGCCAGATGATCCAATAGTAAATGATCATTATGGCGATATACTTTGGATGCTGAACAGGAAATTACAAGCTAAATATTTTTGGGAAAATGTTTTGAATTTAGAGTCATCAGATGACGAAATGAAAAAAAAAATTAAAGAAAAACTATTAAATGGACCTAACAAAATATAATTTATGTCTTATTACAAAATTAAATCTTATGCTAAAATTAATTTATCTTTGGGGGTAATTAAAAAATTAAATTCAAATTATCATAAAATTGAAAGCATTGTTTCTTTTATTGACTTGCATGATGAAATTTTTATTAAAAAAATAAATAATAAATATCATAAAATTTTTTTTTACGGCAAATTTAAAAAAAATATAAATCAGAAAAATACTATATCAAAATTATTAAAAATTTTAGATGAAAGAAAAAAACTTAAAGATCAAAAATATTTTATTAAGATTAAAAAAAATATACCCAATAAATCAGGACTTGGAGGAGGTTCAATGAATGCTTCATCTGTATTAATGTATTTTTTTAAACAAAGTAAAATAAAAATTTCTAATAAAGAAACTATTGAAATTTCAAATAAAGTTGGATCTGATGTTATATTAGGCTTAAGAAAAAAAAATTCAGCATTATTTAGCAATGGAAAATTGTCTAGATATAATAATAAATTAGGACTTTATACATTGCTTATAAAACCCAATTTTGGTTGTTCTACAAAACTTATATATAAAAAAATAAATTCTTATTCTCGACCCCATCTAATAAGAAATAATCAAAATAAATTATTTAAAATTAATTTTATAAAAAATTTGAATAATGATTTAGAGAAATATGCATTTAAAACGTATCCCAATTTATTATTTTTAAAAAAATTTATGCTTAATTTACCAAAAGTTTTATTTGTTAGAATGACAGGATCTGGCTCAACAATGATTGCATATTTTTTATCGAAAAAAACCTGTTTTCAAGCGGCTAAAATATTAAAAAAAAAATATAAAAACTATTGGTGCATAATATCTAAAACTATATAAATTTTTTTTTTTGTGTTATACGAATAATAGTTTTGGGGCGTAGCCAAGTGGTAAGGCAGCGGTTTTTGGTACCGCCATTCCTAGGTTCGAATCCTAGCGCCCCAGCCAATTATGAGAAGCATAATAAACAAAATATTTAGTTACCAAACTAATCTTAATGAAGTTAAAAAAAGCTTTTTGGAACTTACAAATAATTCCAATGCAAAAGTTTTATTTGAAATATTAGATCAGCATGAAGATAATATCCAAATAAGATATGTTGGCGGATGTGTAAGAAAAATTTTATCCAATGAAGATGTTAATGATATTGATTTAGCAATCAATATTACACCAGAAAAATTAATTGATATTTTAAAAAAAAATAAAATAAATTATTTTGATACCGGCATCTCTCATGGAACTATAACTATTTCAATAGAAAAAAAACATTTTGAAATTACAACTCTTAGAAAAGATATATCAACAGACGGAAGGCATGCAAAAGTTAAATTTTCAGACAATTGGCTTGAGGATGCTTCTAGAAGAGATTTTACAATTAATTGTATATATTCAGATCACGAAGGAAATTTATTTGATCCTTTTAATGGAAAAAAAGATTTAGAAGACGGAAAATTAAACTTTATCGGAGATCCAGAAAAAAGAATTAAAGAAGATTATTTAAGAATATTAAGATATGTAAGATTTTTTTTAAATTATAGCAGACATAAACATGACTTAAATGTAAAAAAAATAATTAAACAGAACATTAAAGGCGTTAAAAATCTATCAAGCGAAAGATTAATTGATGAATTAAAAAAATTAGTAAAATCTAAAGGATTTTTAAAAATAAATAATGATGAATTTTGTAAAGAAGTAATTTTACTTATTTTTCCTCAACTTAAAAAAATTCAAATATACAAAAATTTAAATAAATATGCTGAAAAAA
>CACLLR010000039.1 GCA_902607805.1 uncultured Pelagibacteraceae bacterium | reverse complement strand
CTTCAGCAGATCCAGATATTACTAAAGGTGTTCTAGCCTCATCTATTAAACATGAATCAATTTCATCAACAATTGCATAGCTATGTTCTCTTTGAACCATTTGTTCTTTCGAAAATTTCATATTATCTCTAAGATAATCAAAACCTAATTCACTGTTTGTAGCGTAAGTAATATCACAATTATAATTTTTCTTTCTTTCATCGTCATCTTGACTGGAATTAATATAACCACTTGATATACCTAAAAAATTATAAATTTTACCCATATTTTCACAATCTCTTTTTGCAAGATAATCATTAACAGTAACCACATGAACTCCATTTTTATTTAATGCATTTAAATAAGCTGCTAAAACAATAGTTAATGTTTTTCCTTCTCCAGTTTTCATTTCTGCAATTTTATTTTGATGTAAAACTACGCCACCTAAAATTTGAACATCAAAGTGTCTTTCCCCTGTAACTCTTTTTGATGCTTCTCTTACAAGAGCAAATGCTTCCGGCAGAATATCATCTAATTTGATGCCTTCATTTAATTGTTTAATAAATTCTTCAGTTTTATCCTTAAACATTTCATTAGAAAATTCTGCTATCTTTGATTCATGGCTATTGACTTTTTTTATGATTTTTTCAATCTTATCCAGCTCTTTTTGATTGTTAGACCTAATTAATTTTGTAAATAAATTTAATGGATTGAGCATTGATTTAAATTGTTTTGCCGTATATTTTAATATTTCAGTTTTATATAGTAATTAATTTAATAATTTAAATATAATGGTTTTTAACATAAATAATTTCTTTAACTCTAGGGATAAAAACTCGAAAATTGGAGATTTTCAAGACTTAGATCACTTAAATGGCCTTTCTATAGGTACCACAACAGCAAATTTATATGGCAATAAGAGAGATGATTTGGTTCTTTTTTATTTTAGAGAAGGAGCTAATTATGCTTCAGTTTATACTCAATCAAAAATAGTTTCAGAAAATATAAAATGGAATTTAAGTATAAAAAATAAAAAAATTAGAGCTTTATTAGTTAACACTCGTAATGCTAATGCTTTTACAGGCAAAAAAGGATTTGATGGGATTAAATCAATAGCTCAAAATCTTTCTGAAATTTTAACTGAAAAACAAAAGCTGGATGAAGAAAAACCTGAGAAAATTAAAACGAATGAACTTATTTTTGCTTCCACTGGTACTATAGGTGAGAAATTTCCATCAGAAAAAATTATATCTTGTTTGCCTGATTTAATAAGAAAAATTAAATATACTCAAAATAAATATATTTGGATTAAAGCTGCAATGGGAATAATGACTACAGATTTAAAACCAAAAATGAGCATGGAAGAATGTAAAATTGGAAATTCTAGTATAAAAATTTATGGTATAGCAAAAGGATCTGGAATGATTTATCCAAATATGGCAACTACATTAGGTTTTGTTTTTACCGATGCAAACTTATCTTCAAGTTTACTTAGCCAGTTACTTAAAAAAAATATCTCTACAACTTTTAACGCTATTTCTTGTGATGGAGATACAAGCACAAATGATATGGTTTCTATTTTTGCTACATGCAATGCAAAAAACGCAGAAATTAAAAGTATAAATGATCCAAAACTAAAAAATTTTAATAAAAGTTTAAATTCAGTTTTATTAAATTTAGCTAAAAGAGTAGCGTCTGATGGAGAAGGAGCATCAAAATTAGTTACAATAAATACAATAAATTGCAATACAGAAGAAAATGCAAAAAAAATATCATTTTCAGTTGCAAATTCTCCTTTAGTGAAAACTGCAATAGCGGGAGAAGATCCAAATTGGGGGAGAATTATAATGGCAATAGGAAAAGCTAATGTTAAATTAAATTTAAAAAAACTTAGCATTAAGTTTGGAAAAAATTTAATTATTCAAAAAGGAGAGCTTTCAACTTCATTCAATGAAGATGAAGTGGCAGAGTATATGAAGGAAGATAATATAGATATAAATATTGATATTGGAACTGGTAAAAAAAATTTTTCAGCTTATACAATGGATTTAACTAAAAAATATATAGAAATAAATACAGATTATAGATCATAAGAATTCTTGATTTTTTGTAATTAATTATTAACTTATTTTAATGATTAAATATAATTTAGAATGTAATAATTGTCATAAATCATTTGATAGCTGGTTTGCCTCATCTAAAGAATTTGAAAAAATAAAGAAATTAAATTTATTAAATTGTTTTCATTGTTCCTCTAAAAAGGTTGTGAAATCCTTAATGGCTCCCAATCTTTTAAATACAAAAAAAAATAATATAAAAAAAGAAGAGAATAAAATAAAAAATCTGAAGAAAAAAATAAAAGAGTATCAAAAAATTATCAAAGAAAATTTTGAATATGTGGGAGATAATTTTACTTATGAAGCTAGATCAATGCATTATAACAAAAAAAAACCAAAAAAAAGTATTTATGGAAATGCCACAATACAGGATATGAAAGATTTGAAAGAGGAAGGTATAGAAACAGAAGTGATACCCTGGATAAACGAAAAGGAAAATTAAGATTTTTTAAATTTTGTTATATAATTGACTGAATTGTCTCTACTAATTTTCCATTCATTTAAAATTGGATTAAATTTTACTCCATCAAGCCCTTCTAATTTTAAAGAGTGTGTTTTGCAAAGTTTAGTAAGCTCTAATGGTTTAACAAATTTATTCCAATCATGAGTTCCCATTGGAAGCCATCTCAAAATATATTCAGCTCCAATTATTGCAAAAAAATATGATTTTAAAGTTTTATTTAAAGTTGCAATAAACATTAGTCCATTTTTTTTTAACAATTCTGAACTTTTTTTTATAAATAAATCAATATCATCAACATGCTCGATAATTTCCATATTTAAAATAACATCAAATTTTTTTTTAATTTTAAGTTTTTCTGGTGATGAATTAATATACTTAATTTTTAAATTATTTTTTTTTGCATGTATTTTAGCAATAGCAATATTTTTTTTTGATGCATCAATGCCAGTTACCTTTGCACCCAATCTTTGCATTGGTTCAGACAATAGACCTCCTCCACAACCAATATCTAAAATTTCTATACCTTTCAGTGGTAAATCACTATTACGTTTATTAAAATTACTCAGTATGCTGCTTTTTATATATTTAATTCTAACGGGGTTAAAATTGTGCAAAGGTTTAAATTTTCCCTCTGGATCCCACCATTCGTCTGCCATTTTAGAAAATTTTAGTATCTCTTCTTTATTAATCGTGTTATTTTTCATTATTAATTGACATTATAATTAAGATGTATTTTATCAAGTTATTTAAAATTTTATAAAAAAAATTTATCAATGAAAATTGTTGTTTTAAAATTTGGCGGTACTTCAGTTGGTTCTATAAAGAGAATTAACAAAGTAGCAGAAATAGTTATAAGTTATATAAAGAAAAAGTATAAAGTTATTGTTGTATCTTCAGCAATGAGTGGAATAACCAACGATTTAATTAAAAAATCTAAAGAAATTAGTCAAAATTTTAACAAAGAAGAATATGATGTGCTGGTTTCTTCTGGTGAACAAATGTCTTGTTCATTAATAGCAGGAAGATTAAATCATTTAGGTTATAATTCAAGATCTTGGATGGGTTGGCAAATTCCCATTATAACAAATGAAGTGCACACTTCTTCTAGAATCATAGATATTTATAAATCAAAAATATTAAATTATATAAAAAAAGGTGGAATACCTGTAGTTACAGGATTTCAAGGCATTAATATTAATCAAAGAATTACTTCTCTCGGAAGAGGCGGCTCCGATGCAACAGCAATAATGATTGCTAAATTTTTTAAAGCTAAAAAATGTGTAATTTATACTGATGTTGATGGTGTTTACACAACAGATCCAGTAATTTATAAAAAAGCAAGTAAAATAAAAGTAATTTCTTATGAAGAAATGTTAGAAATGGCATCTTTAGGAGCAAAGGTAATGCAACCTCTGTCTATACAAGATGCTAGGTTAAACAGGGTTAATATTAATGTAAAATCTTCATTTTTAAAAAAAGAAGGAACTTTAATTACAAAAAAAAAAAATATTTTAAATAACAAAATAATTAGAGGTATTTCATTTACTAAGAATGATGCGAAAGTGACATTAGTTGGGGTTAAGGATAAACCAGGAATTGCAGCTTCAATATTTAAACCATTTCATCAAAACTTGATAAATGTTGATATGGTTGTTCAAAATATTTCTGCAAATGGAAAAGAAACTGATTTAACATTTACTATAAAGTTAGATGATTTAAATAAAACTGTAAAATTGATAAAAAGGAATAAATCAATTAATTATAGAAATATTAATGTAGATAAAAATGTATCAAAAGTTTCTATAGTTGGAGTAGGGATGGTGACAACACCCGGAGTTACATACAGAATGTTTAGTGCATTGGCCAGGACCAATATAAATATTCTTGTAATATCTACATCAGAAATAAAAATATCAGTTTTGATAAATAAAAAAAACTTAAAAAAATCAATTACTGCTCTTCATAAAGAATTTAAATTAGATAAATGAGTTTACGGCCGTTTAGAGATATAAAAAGAAGAAAAACAAAAGAGATATCTGTAGGAAATATTAAAATTGGAGGCAGTAATCCAATTTCTGTTCAATCGATGACAAATACTTTAACTACCGATATAGAAGCTACAATAAGCCAAATAAATTCTTTAGCTGAAGAAGGCGCAGATTTAGTAAGAGTTTCATGTCCAGATAAAGATTCTACAAAATCACTTAAAGAAATTGTAAAACATTCAAAAGTTCCTATTGTTGCAGATATACATTTTCATTATAAAAGAGCTATAGAGGCAGCAGAAAACGGAGCAAAGTGTTTAAGAATTAATCCTGGAAATATTGGTGAAAAAGAAAAAATATCATCTGTTGTTTCAGCAGCAAAAAATAATGATTGTGCTATAAGAATTGGAGTTAATGCAGGTTCACTTGAAAAAGATATTTTAGAAAAATATAAAGAACCATGCCCAGAAGCTCTTGTAGAAAGCGCACTAAGAAATATTAAAATTATTGAAGATCTTAAATTTTATAATTTTAAAGTAAGTGTAAAATCTTCTGATGTATTTTTATCTATAGCAGCTTATAGAGAACTCTCAAAAGTTACAGATTATCCACTTCATCTTGGAATAACAGAAGCAGGGAGTTTTCTTCCAGGAAGTATAAAATCTTCTATTGGTTTTGGGAATTTAATTCTAGATGGCATTGGTGATACAATTCGTGTGTCATTATCAGATGATCCTATTAAAGAAGTAAAAGTTGCTAATGAAATTTTAAAGTCATTAAATCTTCTTAACAGAGGTGTCAAAATCATATCATGCCCTTCATGTGCAAGACAAGGTTTTGAAGTTATTGAAACTGTAAAAATACTTGAAGATAAACTTTCTCATATTAAAACACCAATTACATTATCAATAATTGGCTGTGTAGTTAATGGACCAGGTGAAGCTGCCTTAACTGATATTGGAATAACGGGTGGAGGAAAAGAAAGTAATATGCTTTATTTGAATGGAATACAGTCAGAAAAAATTTCAAACAATGAAATTATATCCAAAGTAGTAGAGTTGGTAGAGTCTAAGGCCAAAGAAATTGAAAATAATAATCGATGATCCCAATAAATAAAGTTAAAGATTTAATTAATAAACATATTTCTTTAGAAAAAGATTTATCATCAATTGATGTTGATAAAAAAAAATTTGCAGAAAAATCTAAAGAATATTCTGATTTAAATGAAATAATATCTGAAGCTAAAGAATATATTAAATTTAATTCGACAAAAAAAGATTTAGAAAATATTATTGAAGATAACAACAGTGACTCAGAAATGATAGATTTAGCAAAAAGTGAATTAGAAAAATTATTAAAAAAGAATCAATATAATGAAAAAAAAATTAAATTTTTTTTACTACCCAAAGATGATGCGGATACTAAAAATGCAATAATTGAAATAAGGGCAGGAACAGGTGGATTAGAGGCAAGTTTATTTGCTTCTGATTTATTTAAAATGTATGAAAAAGTAAGTAGCAAAAAAAAATGGGACTTAGAAATTATTAGTATTTCAAAAAGTGAAGCTGGAGGTTTAAAAGAAGTAATTGCAAACATAAAAGGAAAAAATATTTATTCTTCCCTTAAATATGAGTCTGGCGTTCATAGAGTGCAGAGAGTTCCAGACACAGAAACCCAAGGAAGAGTGCATACTTCTGCAGCAACTGTTGCTGTGCTACCAGAGCCAGAAGAATTAGATGTAAAAATAGAAGAAAAAGATTTAAGAATTGATGTTTTTAGAAGTTCTGGACCCGGAGGACAAAGCGTTAATACTACGGACTCTGCCGTAAGAATAACTCATATTCCATCAGGAATTGTAGTCAGTCAACAAGATGAAAAATCTCAAATAAGAAATAAGGAGAAAGGTTTAAAAATATTAAGATCAAGAATTTATGAACATGAAAGACAAAAAATAGATGAAGCAAGATCTAAAGATAGAAAAAATAAAATTGGCACTGGAGATAGATCCGAGAGAATTAGAACATATAATTTTCCTCAAGGAAGAGTAACAGATCATAGAATAAATTTAACATTACATAAACTAGAAGAATTTATGCAGGGAGAAATTTTTGACGAAATTATTGAAAATTTAAGTTTACAGGCTCAAGAAAATCAAATTAAAAATTTGAATCAATGAATTATAGATCATTATTAAATATTTCTTCAAATGAACTAAAAGAAATTCCAATTAAAAGTTTTTTAATTGATAGTGAGATATTACTATCCAAAGCTCTTGATGTTAAAAGAGAAAATATTTTACTTAATTTAGAAAAAAAAATTAATAAGAATGAATTATTAAAATTTAAAAAAATTCTAAAAAAAAGAAAAAAAAATGAACCAATGGCATATATTTTAGGAAAAAAAGAATTTTGGAAAACAAATTTTTATGTAAATTCAAATGTCTTAATACCTAGGCCAGATACAGAAATAATCGTTGAAGAAG
>CACLLR010000038.1 GCA_902607805.1 uncultured Pelagibacteraceae bacterium | reverse complement strand
GAATATTTCCTCTAAAATTATTATTAATTTTTTCATCTGTAAATGACCAAGTAATTGTCTCTAAATATCCTTTTGCGGCTACAGCTCTTTGAGCCAAATGAAAATGTCTTTGAAAAAAATCTAAAGTTGGTTTTAATCTTTTTTTTTCAGGTTCAATTGATTGAATTTTATCAAATCCCTTAATTCGAATTATTTCCTCAACTAAATCAATTTGACCATATACATCTGGTCTCCAAGTTGGAATTTCTACACTAAGGGCTTTGCCTTTTTTGTTAATTTTAAATCCTAAATCATTCAAAATTTTAATTATTTCTTTAGTCTTTATTTGTATTCCAATTGTTTTAGATGCAAGAGATGGATCAAATAATATTTTTTTAATGTTAATTTTTTTTGTAGATTGAATATCCAATTTTGATACTTCACCTCCACAAATTTTGACTATCATTTCGGAAGCTTTTTCAAGTCCCGCTTCAATAGAATTTGGATCAATTCCTCTTTCAAATCTGAACTTAGCATCACTATTTAAATCTAATTTTTTTGCAGTTTTTCTTGTGATCTCTGGGTCAAAATATGCTGATTCTAATAAAATATTTTTGGTATTTAGTTCTGTTCCAGTTCTTGTTCCGCCTATAATTCCTCCTAATCCTAGAACGCCTTGATTATCAGAAATAACACACATTTCATCGTCTAAAATATAATCTTTATTATCTAAAGCTTTAAATTTTTCTCCTTTTTTGGAATTTCTGACAATTATTCCTTTATTTATTTTATCTGCATCGTAAGCATGAAGCGGTCTATTTAAATCAAACATTATATAGTTTGTTATATCAACTACTGCTGAAATTGGTCTTAAGCCTAATGAAAAAATTCTTTTTTTTAACCATTCTGGACTTTCTTGATTTTTTATATTTTTAATTAGACAACTCCCAAATATTGAGCAAGCTTGTTTTTTGCTTTTTTCTATCTTTACTTTTAAAGTTTGCTTACCATTCTTTTTTATTTTAATATTTTTATAATCTTTTAATTTTCCAAGTCCACTCGCTGAGAGATCTCTAGCAATACCTCTAATTCCTAAGCAATCTGGTCTATTAGGAGTAATGGATAATTCTATTACATTTTGTGAATTATTATTAAAATAGCTTTTTCCTATTTTTGTTTTGTAATTTTGATTTAATTCAATAATACCTTCACTTTCTTTTGATAAATTAAGTTCTGATTCAGAACAAAGCATTCCGTAGGATGTTTCTCCTCTTATTTTTGAAATTTCTAATTTCATATTATTTTTTGGAATTACTGAGCCTGGTGGAGCATAAATAGTTAACAAATCATCTTTTGCATTTGGTCCGCCACAAACAACTTTTACTAATTCTTTTTTTCCAATATCAACGTGACATAACTTTAATCTATCAGCATTGGGGTGCTTCTCTGCTTTAATTATTTTTGCAATTATAAAATCACTTAATTCATTTTTTATAGGCTCAACTTTTTCAACTTCTAAACCAGTATTGTTTAGCTTTTGAATAATTTGCGCCTCATTTTTGTTCGTTTTTAAGTGATCTCTAAGCCAATCTTTTGTAAATTTCATTTGCTTAGACCTCTGTAATTAGTTGGAACGTCAAGAGGGTCAAAACCATAATAATTTAACCATCTATAATCACACTCGAAGAATGATCTTAAATCATTAATACCATATTTTAACATAGCTAACCTATCTATGCCTATTCCAAATGCATATCCTTGATATTTATTTGGATCAACTTTTGAATTTTTTAAAACATTAGGATGAACCATTCCACAGCCAAGTATTTCTAACCACTTGTCTCCTTCACCAATTACAATTTTGTTGTTTTGTATTTTATATCCAATATCAACTTCAGCTGAAGGTTCTGTAAATGGAAAATGACTCGGTCGAAATCTCATCTTAATTTTATCTATTTCAAAAAACTCTTTTATAAAATAATTTAAACAACCTTTTAGATGACCCATATTTATATTTTCATCAATATGAAGCCCTTCTAATTGATGAAACATAGGAGTGTGTGTTTGATCACTATCACTTCTATAAGTTCTTCCTGGTGCTATAATTTTAAATGGTGGTTTTCCATTTAACATTGTTCTTACTTGAACTGGTGAAGTATGTGTTCTTAATAATGTTTTCATATTTTTATCAATATAAAAAGTATCATGCATATCTTTTGCAGGATGATTCTCAGGTGTATTAAGTGCAGTAAAATTATAATATTCACTTTCAACATCAGGACCTTCTTCAACACTAAATCCAATTTCAGAAAATATGGATGAAATTTCATCAATTACTTGTGATACCGGATGTATTTTTCCTAATCTAAATTCTTTTTCTGGTAACGTTACATCATCTTTTTCTTTTTTAACTTTCTCATCGATTTCGACATCAACTAGTTTTTCAGCTTTATCATTAAATAATTTTGTAAGTTCTTGTTTTGCTCTATTTATTTCTGAAGCTAACTTTTTTTTATCTTCTGGAGAAAGCGATCCTAGCTTTTTAAATTCTAAATTTATTAAGCCATTTTTACCAAATATTTCTGTTCTTATAATATCTACTTCCTGAGAATTTTGAGCTTTAAAAAGTTTATCTTTTAATTCTTCTTTTAATTTTTCAAAATCAGACATTTTTACAGATTATTTCTTAACTAAAGAAAAACAATAGTGAAGATTAATTAAGTGCAGCTTGGGCTTTTTTAACTATAGTTTTAAAGGCCTCTGGGTTATCATAAGCTATTTCAGCTAGAATTTTCCTATCTATTTTTATTCCTGATCTATTAAGACCATTAATAAATTTTGAGTAAGTTAATCCTTCAGCTCTAACTCCTGCATTTATTCTTTGTATCCAAAGAGATTTGAATTCTCTTTTTTTATTTCTTCTATCTCTATATGCATATTGCATAGCTTTTTCCATGGCCTGTCTTGCTACTCTTATAGTATTTTTTCTTCTTCCCCATTGACCTTTTACTGATTTTAGAACTT
This sequence comes from uncultured Pelagibacteraceae bacterium, assembly GCA_902607805.1. Classification (GTDB taxonomy): domain Bacteria; phylum Pseudomonadota; class Alphaproteobacteria; order Pelagibacterales; family Pelagibacteraceae; genus Pelagibacter. The sequence continues at coordinate 4,230 of CACLLR010000038.1, read as the reverse complement.
TTTTATGTTTTGCTTTACTAGTAACTCCTCTTTTAACCCTAGCCATTTTATCCTCTCAAATTATAAGGCATATAAGATTTAACTATTTTTCCATCTTGTTTAGACATTGTTGTCGTGCCTCTTTGTTTTCTGATTTGTGAATTAGTTCTTTTAATCATGCCATGTCTTTTCCCTGCCTGGGCCATTATAACTTTACCTCTAGCAGATATTTTAAATCTTTTTTTTGCTGAGCTTTTTGTTTTTAGTTTAGGCATAATTTTTCTGGGGTTATACAAATATTAATATTATTTTACAACTAGAATTATTGCTTATAATGGCTGAATAACCATAATCATTTGTTTTCCATCTAACCTTGGCTGTAATTCTACTTTGCCAATTGACTGCATATCCTGCTTTATTTTTTCCATAAGGTCATTACCAAGATTTGAATGTTGCATTTCTCTTCCTTTAAATCTTATAGTAAATTTGACTTTATCACCTTTTGACAAAAATTTTTGTGCATTTTTTATTTTAAAAGTATAATCATGTACCTCTGTAACTGGTCTAAGTTTAATTTCTTTTAATTCAATCTTCCTTTGTTTTTTTTTTGCTTTGTTTGCTTTTTTTTGTTGATCATATTTAAATTTACCCATATCCATAATTTTGCAAACAGGAGGTCTAGCATTAGGAGATATTTCTATTAAATCTAATCCTTGGTCTTTTGCTCTAGAAATTGCATCTTGAAGATTTAAAATTCCAAGATTTTCTCCATCACTTGTAATAACTTGGACTTCGGGAGAATTTATTCTATGATTAAATCTTGGACCTCTCGGTTTTGTTTTTCTCTGAAAGTAATTTTGCTTAAACTCTGGCACTTAATTTGAAGGGGCTTTATTAAAAGCTGTGAATTTTTTAATAAATAATTCAATATTCATATTTTCTTGTTTATTAGAATCTAAACTTCTAATAGTTACTGTGTTGGAGTCAACTTCTTTTTTTCCACAAATCAATAATAAAGGTACTTTAGATAAAGAATGTTCTCTAATTTTATAATTTAAATTATGATTTTTTAAATCTACTTCGCTTTTTATGCCAGATTTTTTAATTTCCATATTTACTTTCTTTGCATAATTATCAAACTCATTAGAAACAGGAATAACTACTAATTGCAGTGGTGAAATCCAAAATGGTAATTTTCCAGAGTAATGTTCTATTAAAATACCTATAAATCTTTCTAAAGAACCAAATAGAGCTCTATGTAGCATTACTGGAACTTTTTTTGAACCATCTTTATCTATATATGTTGCTCCCAATCTTTCAGGAAGATTTAGATCAACTTGTAAGGTTCCACATTGCCAATCTCTTCCGATTGCATCTCTTAAAACAAATTCAATTTTTGGACCATAAAATGCACCTTCACCTTTATTTATTGAATATTCTAATCCAGTAGCTTTTATCGCCTTTAAAAGAGCAGCCTCTGATTTATCCCACACAATATCTTCTCCAACTCTTACTTTTGGTCTGTCAGAATATTTTAATAATACATTTTCAAAACCTAAATCTTTATAAATTTCTAAGATAAGGTTTGTTACTGATAAACTTTCTTTAGTTATTTGATCCTCTGTACAAAAAATATGTGCATCATCTTGAGTAAATGCTCTTACTCTTAAAAGTCCATGCAATGCACCTGATGGTTCGTATCGGTGTACTTTACCAAATTCTGACATTTTTAATGGTAAGTCTCTATAACTTTTAAGTCCTTGATTAAATACCTGGACACATCCAGGACAATTCATTGGTTTGATTGCAAAAACTTTTTCATCAGGTGTTGTAGAAGTATACATATTTGCACCAAATTTTTCCCAATGACCTGATTTTTCCCATAATGATCTATCTAATATCTCTGGCGTATTTATTTCCTTATAACCTGCATCATCTTGTTTAGATCTCATGTAAGCAATTAATTTCTGAAATAAATTCCATCCTTTTTCATGCCAAAATACAGACCCTGGGCTTTCTTCTCTAAAATGAAATAGATCCATTTCTTTTCCTAATTTTCTATGATCTCTTTTTCCTGCTTCTTCGATCATATTTAAATAATTATCTAATTCTTTCTGAGTAGACCAGCTTGTTCCGTAAATTCTTTGAAGCATTTCATTTTTAGAGTCACCTCTCCAATAAGCTCCTGAAACTTTCATAAGTTTAAAATATTTTCCGATTTTTCCAGTAGACATTAGATGAGGCCCTCTACATAAATCATGCCATTTTCCATGAAAGTAAATCGAGACCTCTTCATCTTTTGGTATACTTTTAATTATTTCAGCTTTATAAATTTCTCCCACTTTCTTAAAATGTTCGGCTGCTTTATCGCGCTTCCAAACTTCTCTATGCGTAGGTTCATCTCTCTCCACAATTTCTAACATTTTTTTTTCAATTTTTCGTAAATCTTCTTCTGTAAATGGTTGTTTTCTTGCAAAGTCATAATAAAATCCATTATCAATCACTGGCCCAATTGTAACTTGAGTTCCCGGAAAAAGTTCTTGTACAGCCATTGCTAAAATATGTGCTGTATCATGTCTTATTGTTTCTATTCCTTCTTTATCTTTTGCTGTGTAAATTTTAACAGAACAGTCTTTTTCTATTTCATAACTCAAATCTTTTAAATTTCCATCAACGCTTATTACCAGTGCTTGTTTTGAGAGAGATTTACTTATCTTCTCTGCTATTTGTAATCCAGTAACTTTTTTTTCAAAGCTAATCGAGTTTCCGTCGGGTAATTTTATATTTGGCATTAATTTAATAGCTTTTTGTACTCTGAATATGTAGAAAAACACATTTTTTCAACATTAAATTTTGAAATCACATTTTTTCTTCCTTCAGCACCAATTCCATTAAGAGTTAAATCACTTAAACTTAATATTTCTTCAATTTTTTCAGACAATTTATTAGGGTTTCCAGATTCAAATAAAAAACCTGTTTTTCCATCTATAATTGTTTCATTTGATCCACCAATATTACTTGCAATTATTGGTTTTTGCATTGCCTGTGCTTCAACAGAAACTCTTCCAAAAGCTTCGGGTTCAATAGATGATGAAATAACAACATCTGATATCTCATAAGCTATTGGCATTAATTCAATATTATCTATAAATATAACTTCATTAATTATTCTATATTGATCTACAAGTCTTAATAATTTTTTTTTATATACTTTTCTACCTTGGTCATCACCAAGTATTATTGCTTTAAAATTTATATTTGGTGAATTAATTTTTAATTTTCCAAGAGCCTCTAAAAAAATTTCTTGTCCTTTCCAATAAGTAAGTCTTCCAGGAAGTAATATTATTTTTTTATCATCTTCTATTTTCCATTTATTTTTTAATAGCATTTTATCGGAATTTTTTATTTTTTTTGGATCAAAATATTCTGTGTTTATTCCTCTAAAAATAACTAGGAATCTTTTTTCTGATTTTAAATATTCAGGATAATTATTTTTGATATGAGAAAATATAAAATTTGAGCCTGCAATTATTAAATCAGACCTGACCATAACTGAATTATAAAATTTTTTTATTGAACTTTTAAAATTATAAGTGCCATGAAAAGTTGTAACAAATTTTCTTTTTGTAATTTTTGCAGCAATTAGACATGACCAAGCAGGAGCTCGACTCCTTGCATGAACAATATTTATATTTAAAAATAAAATAATAAAAACTAAAATAATTGAATTTATTAAAATTAATATTGGATTTTTACTTTGTACTGGAAGTCTAATTAGTTTTACTTTTTTTTTATTTATATATTGTGTTAAAGCTCCGCCACTAGTGACTATATAAGACGAGCAGTTATTTTCATGTAAATAGTGTGCGAGATCATAACAACCTGTTTCAGCTCCTCCTCTGCCTAGCTTTGGTATAACTTGCAAAACTTTTAATTTAGAACTCATATGATAAGGTATTATAATATCAGAATAGTTTTGCAAAATTTATATGAAAAAATACAAATTTTTGAAAATATCTAAATATAAAAAACTAAGATATATAAGCAATTATACCACAAAAAACCTTTATATTGTTTTTCTTCCTGGTTTTGCATCAGATATTGATGGGGAAAAACCAAAAATTTTTTATAAATTCGCAATAAAAAATAAAGTTGGTTTTCTCGCACTAGAATATTCAGGCCATGGAAAATCTTCAGGAGAATTTAAAAAAAATAATATTAGCATTTGGAGTAATGATGCAAAGAGAGTTA
>CACLLR010000037.1 GCA_902607805.1 uncultured Pelagibacteraceae bacterium | reverse complement strand
TCTAAAAATGTTTTTGGTGCAGTTAATTATAAAATATTAAATAGCAATGACATATCTCAAAAAAATATTGAAATATACGTTGAAGAAAAACCGACAGGAGAAATATCTGCAGGTGCTGGTACAGGTACAAGTGGTTCAAGCATATCTTTTGGATTAAAAGAAGGTAATTATTTAGGAAAAGGTGTTAAAGTAAATAGTGGCATTACACTTAGCGATGAATCAATAACAGGTCTTCTTTCTATAAATAATCCAAATTACAAAAATTCGGATAGATCATTAATAACATCTGTAGAAAGTACAGAAAAAGATCAAATGAGCAGATATGGATATAAAAATATGAAAACTGGTTTCTCTTTAGGTACAAGTTATGAGCAATTTAAAGATGTTTACTTTAGTCCAACTATATCAACATATTATGAATCTTTAGAAACTTCATCAAAAGCATCTGCTGCAAAAAAGAAACAAGAAGGAGATTACTTTGAAACTCAATTTAAATATGGATTAACTTTAAATAGACTTAATCAAAACTTCCAACCCACTGAAGGTTCTAGAACTTCATTTTACCAAACTATTCCTTTGTATACAGATGATAATACATTAGAAAATATGTTTAAATTTTCAAAATATTATAGCTTAAAAGATGAAATGATTTTTTCTTTAAAATTTTACACTAAAGCAGTAAATTCTTTAACAGGTGATGATGTAAGGGTTACTAAAAGAGTTTTTATTCCATCAAGACAATTAAGAGGATTTGAAAGAGGAAAAATAGGACCTCAAGATGGAGGAGATTATATTGGAGGTAATTACGGTGCCTCATTAAATTTTGCTGCAACACTTCCTAAATTATTACCTGAATTTGAAGAAGTTGATTTTAGTATATTTCTTGACTTGGCAAATGTCTGGGGCGTTGATTACAATGACAGCTTGGATGACAACAAGTTAAGATCGTCAACAGGTTTAGCAATAGATTGGTTTACACCTATAGGACCCTTAAGCCTTTCAATATCGCAGCCAATTACAAAATCAAATACTGATAAAACAGAAAAAATAAGATTTAATATTGGAACGACTTTTTAATGAAAAAATATTTAATATTTATAATTTTTATTTTAAATTTTTTTTTTTTAAATTATTCATACTCTAATGATAAAATAGCATATATTGATATTGATTATATTGTAAAAAATTCATTAGCTGGAAAATCTATTACCGAAATAATTGAAAAAAATAATCAAATAAATATAAAAAAATTTAATGACATTGAATCTAAACTTAAATCAGAAGAAAAAGAAATAATAGCTCAAAGAAATATTTTAAATGAAGAAGAATTTCAAAAAAAAATTAATATATTAAAAGAAAAAATTAGCGACTATAGAAATCAAAAAAAAAATGAAATAAATAATTTAAACAATCAAAGATTTAAATTAACTAAAAAATTATTAGATGAATTGAATCCATTGCTTGCAAATTATTCTACAGAAAAATCTTTAGCTATGATAGTTGATAAAAAAAGTATTGTAATAGGAAAAAAAAATCTTGATATTACTAATGATATTTTAAAACAATTAAATAACACTTTAAAAAATGTAGAGGTAAATTAATGAATGAAAAGCTAAATAAAGATCAAATTAGAGAATTACTTCCACATAGAGAACCGATGCTATTGGTTGATGAGTTAATAAATATTAAAAAATTATTTTCAGCTACAGCCATAGTCAATGTAAAAAAAGATAGTTTTTTTGTACAAGGCCATTTCCCTGGCCAACCAGTTATGCCTGGTGTTCTAATAGTGGAAGCTTTTGGTCAAGCTGCGGCCGCTCTAACAGCAGCTGGAATTGATAAAACTGAATATAAAGACAAACTAGTTTTTTTAATGAGTGTTGAAAAAGCAAGATTTAGAAGCCCAGTAATTCCTGATTGTAAATTAGAATTAAATATAGAAGCTATACGTTCACACGGTAAAGTTTGGAAATATAAAGGAGAAGCATTTGTAGATGGTAAAAAAATGGCAGATGCTATGTGGTCTGCTACAATAGTTGATAGGAAATAATTAGCAACAAAACTTGATAAGCATTTAGTATTATTTTTGATATTAAATTTTATTAATGAATAATCCTTTTTTTATAAATAAAGGTCCTTTTACTATTGATAAACTTTTAAACTTATCTGATATAAAAAATCCGAATAATTTTAAGAAATCTAAAATTTTAGATATTAAAGATCTTTTAACATCTTCAAAAAGTAATATAACTTTTTTTCATTCTAAAAAATATGAAAAATTAGCTATTAATACAAAAGCATCTTATTGTATTACTACAGATAATCTTAAAAATTATTTACCATCTTCTTGTAAAAAAATAATTGTAGATAATGTACTTATAGCTACAGCAAAAATTACAAAAATATTTTATCCAGATTCAATAACAGATAATTTTGATACTACTGTTAAAGATATATCGAAAACATCATTTAAAAAAAAAATTATTTTTGGAAAAAATTCTTTAATTGGCCAAAATGTCAAAATAGGAAAAAATTGTTCAATTGGACATAATTCAATCATAGAAAAAAATGTTATTATTGGAAATAATTGTTCAATAGGTTCAAATGTTATAATAAGAAATACAATCATTCATAATAACGTTCATATTTTGGATGGCTGTGTGATTGGAAAAAAAGGATTTGGATTTTTCCCAGATAAAAAAAACAATTTTCGTTATCCACAAATTGGCTTAGTTATTATAAATGATAATTCTGAAATTGGGTGTGGATCTACTATTGATCGTGGTTCAATGTCCAATACTATAATTGGTAAAAATACTTATTTAGATAACCAAGTACATGTAGCTCATAATGTAAAAATTGGAGATAATTGCATTATAGCTGGACAAGTAGGTTTTGCTGGTAGCTCAACTTTAGGAAATCATGTTATGATTGGAGGGCAAGCTGGTATTTCTGGTCATTTAAAAATCGGTAACAATGTTCAAATTGGAGGTGGGAGCGGCGTTATAAAAGATATACCAGATAATTCAAAAGTTATGGGGTATCCTGCAAAAAATTTAAAAGATTTTATAAGAGAGGGTAAATGATACATAAAACTGCAATAATAGATAACAAAGCAAAGATTTCAAGTTCAGCAAAAATTGGCGCTTATTCAGTTATTGGTCCTAATGTCGAAATTGGTGATAATGTTATAATTCATTCACAGGTAAACATTTCAGGAAACACCAAAATTGGTAACGGTAATCTAATTTATCCATTTGTAGCAATTGGAAATCACCCTCAAGATTTAAAATATAATGGAGAGGAAACTAAGCTTGTAATTGGAAATAATAATAAAATAAGAGAATATGTAACTATTCATCCAGGAACTTCAGGTGGAGGTGGAATAACTAAAATTGGAGATAATTGCCTCTTTATGATTTCTTCTCACATTGCTCATGATTGCAATGTAGGAAATAATGTAATTATAGCGAATAACGTTCCACTTGGGGGTCATGTTACTATTGAAAACAATGTAGTAATAGGAGGAAACTCAGCAGTTCAACAATTCACTAGAATTGGACAAATGGCAATGATAGGTGGAATGACCGGTGTACTGCACGATGTTATTCCATATGGACTTTCAGTAGGTAATAGAAACTACCTTCAAGGTCTTAATTTAATTGGATTGAGAAGAGCTAATTTTGAAAACAAAGATATTTTAGGTCTCACAGAAGCATATAAAGAAATCTTTGCTACAAAAAATCTTACAGACAATTTAAGTAAATTAAATGGTGAATTTAAAAAAAACCCATTAGTTAAAAATGTTGTTGAATTTATAACACAGGATAAAAAGAGATCTATTTGTACACCTTTTTCCAAGGAGTAAAATGATTGGTTTAATATTTGGAGATACTAATTTTCCAATTGAAATTCTAAAAGAAATAAAAAAAAAAAGATTAAAATATTTAATAATTGATTTATCCAAATCAAAGAAATTTAAAAAAAATAAAAAATCATACTCGGTTTCAATTGGACAGTTTGGAAAGTTCATTAACATTTTAAAAGAAAATAACTGCAAAAAAGTACTTTTTGCAGGAAAAGTATCAAAACCTAATTTTTCAAAACTTAAATTAGATATAAAAGGTATTTACTATATTCCAAGAATAATCAAAGCATCAAAATTAGGTGACGCGGCAGTACTTAAGGAAATAATTAAAATTTTAAGTGAACAAAAAATCAAAACAATAAACTCCCTAACATATAATCCTAAATTAACTTTAAAAAAAGGTAATTATTCTAAAACAAAGCCCAATAATCTAGACAATAAAGATATTCAAAAAGCAATTAAAACATTATCAAGTCTGCAAAAATACAATTTTAGCCAAGGAGCTGTTGTTAGAAACAATAAAGTTATTGCGATTGAAAGCAAGGGTGGAACTGAACAAATGCTTATAAAATGTAAAACAAAAAAATTTAAAAATAATGGAGTATTAGTAAAATTTCCTAAAAAAAAACAAGACTTAAGAATAGATCTTCCAACAGTAGGTTTAAAAACATTTAAACAATGTAAACTAGCAGGACTTAAAGGAATAGTCCTTAAAAACAAGCAGAATATCTTCCTAGAAAAAGTTTCATGCATTAATTTTGCAAATAAAAACAAAATGTTTATTACAGTAAAATGAAAAAAATCTTTATTTTAACTGGTGAACCATCGGGAGATAAATTAGCCACAACTGTTATTTCTAAATTAAAGCAAAGTAATTCAGATATTGAATATTCCTGTGTAGGCGGGGAACATTTAAATTCATTAGGTATAAAATCAATTTATGATCTTAAAGAAGTTACTTATATTGGTTTTACAAGTGTTTTGCTTAATATATTTAAAATTAAAAAAAAAATTAATGAAACTGTAGAAAAAATTATAGAATTTAAACCTGATATTTTATTTAGTGTGGATAGTCCCGATTTTACATTAAGAGTTGCTGAAAAAGTCAAGAAAATCAATCCAAATATTAAAACAATTCATTTTGTTGCTCCCCAAGTATGGGTTTGGAGAGAAGGGAGGGTTAAGAAATTTAAATCTTTTCTAGACCATGTTTTATTACTATTTCCATTTGAAAAAAAATATTTTGAAAAAGAAAATATTCAATCAACTTTTACAGGACATCCTTTATTAGAAAATGAAGAAAAATCTAAAATTGATATAAGTCAAATAATCAAAGATCATAAAAAAATTATTTCAGTTTTTCCTGGCAGCAGGCTGTCGGAATTAAATATTCATCTTCCAATTTTAATTGATTTTGTAAAGATGATGAACAAAAAGTACAATGATATATTTTTTGTTTTTCATTCAACTTCTGAATTTAACAAATTAACTCAAGATAAATTAATTAAGGAAAATCTTAAAAATTGTGGCTCTATATCAGATGAAAAAATTAAATCTGAAATTTTAAAATCATCCATATTTGCTGTTTCTAAGTCAGGTACTATTTCTCTAGAAATTTGTAATGCAAAAGTTCCTTCTATTATTATTTATAAAATGAATTTTATAAATTTTTTATTTATTAAGATGTTAGTTAAAGTTAAGTATGCAAATATTATTAATATTGCTGCTGATGATGAGGTAATACCTGAATTAATTCAATCAAATTGTAATTCTAAAAACATATTTGACAAAGTAACAACTTATTTAAATGATAATGAATTAAAGCAAAATCAAATTAAGAAATATCAAAAAATTATAAGTGATTTTAAAACTAATAAATCATCAAAAATTGCAGCCTCTGTTTTAACCAACAGCCTTTAATCTTTCAATCACCTCATTTTTATCTAGAGACATAATGATGTCATATATACCAGGACCAAATTTTGATCCTACCAAAGCCACCCTAAGAGGTTGACCAACCCCTTTAAAATTTGTTTTATTGTTTTCTATTAAATTATTTATAATTTTTTCCAAATTTTCTTTATTTATATTGGATAATTTTTCAAATTCTTTTAAAAAATTTTGTAAAATATTTTTTGCCAAATTATCTAAAAGTTTTTGATCTTCTGGGGATATTTTTATCGTATCTTTTATAAGATATTGTGCATTGTTATATATATCCTCAAGAGTTTTAGCTTTATTTTTTAGAAAACTTAAAGATTTCTTAATTTTTTCTGATTTGTTATCAATTTTATCTTTATAATTTTCACAATATTTTTTTAAATGATCAAAAAGGTCATTTTCGTTCATATTCTTAATATAATATTCATTCATTGATAAAATTCTACTCATGTCCAATTTTGAAGGTGATTTACCTACACCTTCCAAGCTAAAATGTTTTATACTTTCTTCTAAAGTAAAAATTTCTTTATCTTTAAATGACCAACCCAATCTTAATAGATAATTTCTTAATGCATCTGGCATAATACCGATTTTTGAATAGTCATCTAAAGTTGATGCCTTGTCTCTTTTGGATAGTTTTTTTCCTTCTGTAGTGTGAATTAATGGAATATGAGCAAATGATGGAAGTTCCCACTTCATTGCTAAATATATTTGCATTTGTTTAAATGTATTTATTTTATGATCATCACCTCTAATTATATGAGTCACTTTCATTTGATGATCATCAACTGATGCCGACAAATTATAAGTCGGTGAACCATCGTTTCTCAAAATAACGAAATCTTCAATAGTATTATTATCAATTTGAACTTCTCCTTGTACTAAATCTTTCAATACAGTAGATCCTTCAATTTTACTTTTAAATCTTATAACTGGCTTTATATCTTTTGGAGCTTCAGCTTCTTTTTTGTCACGCCATTTTCTATCATAAATATAAGGAATTTTTTTTTGCTTAGCCCTTTTTTTTTGTTCTTCTATTTCATCATTTGAACAATAGCACTTGTAAGCACTTCCCTTTTTTAACAGTTCATGCACAACATCAACATGACTCTTTATCTTAGTAGACTGTATATATTCGTTACCATCGTATTGTATACCTATCCATCTTAGTGATTCAATTATTTGTTGTTTGTATTCATCTTTTGATCTTTCTTTATCCGTGTCTTCTATTCTTAAATGAAAAGATCCTTTTTGACTTTTTGAAAACAACCAGTTAAACAATGCTGTTCTAACGCCTCCAATATGCAAAGGGCCAGTAGGTGAGGGAGCAAATCGTGTTGCTACTTTAGACATTTTAAATGTTTAGACTATTTTATTGAAAGTTTCTATATAAAGATACAAGTACTCCTTGTACTTTTACTCGATCTGGACCAAATATTTTCGTCTCATAGTTTCTATTTGCGCTTTCTAGGGCAACAGTTTTTCCTTTGCGTCTAATTCTTTTTAACATTGCTTCATGATCATCAATTAAAGCGACAACAATTTTTCCATTATCTGCAGTACTTGTTTTTTTGACTATAACAGTATCGCCATCGTTAATTCCAGCATCAATCATAGAATCTCCTTGTACCTTTAGACCAAAAAATTCACCGTTTTTCTCAATATTGCTAGGTAAAGGAATTCTAGATATCTCATTT
>CACLLR010000036.1 GCA_902607805.1 uncultured Pelagibacteraceae bacterium | reverse complement strand
GAGTGTTTTGAAGATATTCCAGCATCTCCAAATGTTTTATTCGTTGGAACATGTTTTTTAATTAACTCCCAAACTTTTGTATTAGTTTGTTCAATTGGATTTTTAAAAGTGCTTCCTCCAGTTTTAATCTTTGATGGTTGTGCTATTTCTTTTTTATTTTTTATTTCTTTAATTTCGTTTTCTATTAATATTTTGTTTTTTTTATATCCCTTAAAAGTTGCACTGAGAAATATGTAATCTTTGGGTAAGTCATTTGATCTATATGAAAAATTTATATTACTTGAATTAATTGTAAAAATTTTTCCATTATGATCAATTAACTGTACTGAAATTATTAAATCTTTGAACTCTCTATTAAAACAACCAGAATTCATTCTTATACCTCCACCTACTGTGCCAGGTATTCCAGATAAAAATTCAAATCCTCCAATTTCATTTTCTTTTGCAAATTCTGATAACTTTTTGTCTAAAATTGCACTGCCAGCTATTATTGTAGTATCATTTAATTTTGATACTTTCGAAAAATTATTTCCTAACTTTATTATTGTTCCATCAAAAATATTATCATTAAATAATGTATTTGATCCTGCGCCTAAAACAAAAATTTTACCTCTTTTTTTATATAATTTTAAATATTGTACGAGTTCTATTAAACTGTCTGGTTTAAAAAATATTTTTGTATTTCCACCTATATTAAACCAATTCAATTTTTTAATATTATAATCAAATATAATTTTTCCTTTAATTTTTTTTGCAAAATCTTCTATATCGTTATTTATCATTAAATATTTTAGGTAGATTTCTCATCCAATTAGAAATTGATCCTGCTCCCATTCCTATAACAATATTGTTTCCATAAATTGTTTGTTTAATATTTTTATACAAATCTAATTGGCTATTAATCATGATTAATTCAACTTTAGAATTATTGATTATATCTTTTGCAAAATTATAATATTTAAAACCTAATGAAAGATTTTCTCCAGCTTTATAAACTGGACACATAATTACTTTATGTGCTTTTTTGAAACACAAAGAAAATTCTTTTCTTAAATTTTTTAGTCTCGAAATTCGATGAGGTTGAAATATACAAATAATTTTCTTATTTTTATAAACTTTACTAACACTATTTAAAACTTCTGATATTTCGGTAGGATGATGTGCATAGTCATCATAATAATCACTTCCTCTATAATTAAAAATATAGTTAAATCTCCTTTGAACGCCTCTAAAATTTAAAAGTCCTTTTTTAATAAAATTTATAGATATTCCAATTGAATAACAGACAGCTATGGCAGCAGTAGCATTTCTAATATTATGTAATCCTATTATAGGAATTTTTATATTTTTAATAACCAATTTTTTTTTCCCTATTAATGAAATTTTTAAATCAAATTTAGAAAATTGTGTTTGTTGTGATATATTTTGGATTCTAAAATTTGAAATTTTGTGAACTCCATATGTAAGATAATTTTTTGTTTTAACTTTTTTTATAATTTCTTTATTATTTTTATCATCAATGCATAAAAAAGTTTTGCCAAAAGATGGTGTTTTTTCTACAAAATAAATAAATTTATTTTTTAGATTTTGCAAACTTTTATAATAATCCATATGCTCTTTATCAATATTTGTAACAATTGAATAAGTTGAAGGAACTTTTAAAAAGCTTCCATCTGACTCGTCAGACTCAAGAATACACCAATTACTTTTTCCTAATTTAGCTGAGTTTCCAAATGAATTTAAAACTCCTCCATTTATAACTGTAGGATCAATATTTGATTGCGCAAAAATGCTTGAAATTAAGGAAGTTGTAGTTGTTTTACCGTGGGATCCTGCCACAACAATATTTTTCATTAATGAAACTATGTGACCTAAAACTTCTCCTCTTGTATAAATTGGCAAACCTTTTTTTTTTGCTTCAATATATTCACAATTATTTTTTTTTATAGCAGAAGAAATTACTAATAAGGTAGACTTATAAATATTCTGTTTTTTATGACTTATATAAACTTTTATTTTATTTTTTTTTAGTCTTTCAATATTTTTATTATAAGAAATATCACTCCCTTGTATCTTAAAACCTAGTCCTTTCATTATAATTGCAAGTCCACTCATGCCAATACCACCAATTCCAACAAAATGTATTAATTCAGTTTTTGCTAATTCAATTTTCATTTATAAGATTAATTAATCTCTGGTTTATATTATTCCAAGTATTTTGATAAGAAATTTTATTTAAATTTTCTTTCTTTTCAAAATAATCATTTTTTTCGTCTAAAATGTTCTCAATAAAAATACTAAATTTAGATATATCAATCTCATTTTGTCTTAATATCCAACAACAATTTTTATTTTCATAATATTTAGCATTATAATATTGATGATCATCTTTTGCAGCAGGAAAAGGAATTGCAACAAAAGGTATATTAAAATAAGATAATTCTGAAATAGCTGATGCTCCACTTCTTGTAATAGCTAAGTCAAATTTATTAAATTTTGTATACAAATTTTGATCAAAATTGATTAATTCGTTTTCTATAAAAGCTTCTTTATAAGATTTTTTAAGTTCGGATTCTATTTTTGAATTATAGATTTGTTGAGTTAATTGAATTTTATAATTTTTTGATAAATTAATTACTACATTTTTTATCATATTATCAAAAAATACAGCTCCTTGGCTTCCACCAATAACTAAAATTTTTATATTTTTAGAAAATTGTTTATTTAAATTTTTATTGTAACTATAAATTTCCTTTCTTAATAAAGGTAATATTAAAAATTTTTTATTATTATACTTTTCAGGAAAATTTTTTATATCATCGTCATAACAAATTATTTTATTACAATAACTTAATATAAATTTATTAGATCTACCTAAAACCATATTTGGTTCTAATAAAAATATTTTAATTTTCAATATTTTTGATGCTAAACAAAAAGGTAAGGACATATATCCTCCGGTACTAAACATGTACTCAATCTTATTTTTTTTTAAGTAAAAAAATGAATTAAAAATTGAAATTATAAAAAAAAATAAATTGATAGGAATTAAATAGAATCTTTCAAAAATATTTGGTACTTTTAAAATATCAAAAGGATAATTTTTTATATTTAAAAACTTTGATCCTCTTACATCCGTAACAATTTTTACATCAAATTTAGTTTTCATATGATCATATAAACATGTCGCTGGTATTACATGTCCACCAGATCCCCCTGTAGAAATTAAAATTTTCTTCACAAAATTATAGTTTCCTTTTTGTTAAATTTAGAATTATTCCTGAAATTATTGCTGTACTTATTATCGATGATCCACCATAACTTAAAAAAGGTAATGTCATGCCTGTAGTTGGTAATAAGCGAATATTAACACCTATATGTATGAATGATTGTATTAAAATTATAGAAATGCATCCTAAAAGTATTAATTTAATTTTATTTTCAGTTTCTGATCTTATTCTTTTCAAAACTTGAAATGCAAATAATAGGTAAACCAAAATAATACCTATAATTATAACTGCTCCAAATTCCTCTGATATTACGGATACAATATAATCTGTATGAGCTTCAGGAATCTTTGAATTTAATGTTCCTTCTCCAATACCTTGTCCAAAAAAACCACCATTAATAATGGCTTCAGACGCTTTCTCAGACTGATAGTTGTTGCCCGAAGAAGAGTCAAAAAATGTGAGCAATCTATTTTTTATATAACTAAATTTTGGAATAAAAAAAATTAAATAAGACAATGAAAAACCTACAAAAAAGAAAAATGAAAAAAATATAATTAAATTTACTCCAGAAATAAAAACTAATGATAGCCATGTTAACATTACAAGCATTGTTTGGCCAAGGTCTGGTTGGGAAATTAATAATAAACTAACAGGAACTAAAATAAATGAACTAAGTAAATAATTTAAGTAAATATTTTTATTATTTTTTAAAGTAATTGCACTTGCGATTAAAACTATAAAAAAAGGTTTTAATAATTCAACAGGTTGAAATCTTGGTATAAAGATTGGATCAATCCATCTTCTTGAACCTTTTACCTCTATACCAATAAATGGCACTAAAATTAAACATAAGAAAAAAACAAAAAATAATAAAATACTTAATTTTAAAAGATTATTAGTCTTAATATATGAAAAAAATATAAAAGTAAAAAATGCAATTAAAATAAATAACAAGTGTTTAATAAAAAAATAATAAGAATTTGTATTTAACTTATCTGAGGCAATTAATGATGTGGATACTAAAGAAAAAAAAAGTCCTAAAGAAAAAAGAGAGAAAATTAATATCAATAGAAATTTATCAATACTTTTCCACCAAATATAATAATTATTATATAAAAAATTATTTTTCATTTATTTTTTTTATAAAATTTAATTTTTTTATAAGAAAATTAAAATATTTTCCTCTATCTTCAAAATTATTAAACTGATCAAAAGAAGCTGCTGAGGGACTAAAAATTACATTTTGTGTAACATTATTAATCTTTTTAAAATCTTTTATAACTTCTAATAAAACTTCTCTTATATTTTTAAATAATTTAAATTTTATTTTATTTTTAAATGAATTAATAAAAAAATTTTTATTTTTGCCATAGATATATGCGTTAATATTTTTATAGTATTTATCTTTTAAATTAAATTTATCACCTTTTTTAAATTTACCTCCAACAATCCAAAATATATTTTTATACGATTGTAAAATATTTAAAGATGAAGAAAAAGACGTAGATTTTGAATCATTCATAATTAATAAATGATTATTTTTATAAATTATTTCTTGTCTATATTTTAATGCTTTAAATGAATTTACAACTTTTAAAATTTTATTATTATTTATTTTTAAGTTTTTACAAATTTCTATTACAAAATTTAAATTACTTTGATTATTAATATTTTTAAAATATGGATTTTTTATTTTATCTAATATTTTTTTTGG
The DNA here is from genome assembly GCA_902607805.1 of uncultured Pelagibacteraceae bacterium. Classification (GTDB taxonomy): domain Bacteria; phylum Pseudomonadota; class Alphaproteobacteria; order Pelagibacterales; family Pelagibacteraceae; genus Pelagibacter. The sequence goes on along the minus strand of CACLLR010000036.1, from coordinate 3,045 downwards.
TGTAAAATTTTTTACTTTAATGATTTTATTTTTCAAATTATAATTTTTTATTTCTTTTAAAGTATACTTATCATTTTGATTTACATATGCATAACAGTTATTATTTTGATTTTTTATTAATTTAAATTTTGCTTTTATATAATTTTTAAATGTTTTATGTCGTTCTAAATGATCGGGATATATATTTAAAATTACAGAATAATCTGATTTAAAATATCTACTATAATCAATTTGATATGAAGATGCCTCAATAACAAAAATAGTTTTTTTTTTTATATTTTTTTCTAATAAGATTGGATTTCCTATATTTCCTACCAATCTTACGTCTTTTTTACAGTTTTTGAGTATATCAAACAATAATTTTGAAGTTGTTGATTTTCCGTTAGTTCCAGTAATAGTAATTTTTTGATTATTTTGATTTTTTAAATAAAATATATCTAGCTCCGTAATTATTTTAGATTTATTTTTTTTAAGGTACTTTTTTATTGAGCATTTATTTAAATCTATTCCTGGACTAACAACTATTAGATCATAATTAGTTTTAAAAAGATCTTTTCTACTTATGTAAAACTTTTTTTTTTCATTTGGTAATAATTTTTTATTATCATCAAATATATTTAAATAATTTTCTTTATTTAAATTAACAAAACATGAATAACCGCTTTTTCCAAAACCATAAATAAGAATTTTTTGATTTTTAAAATGATTATATAATTTAACCATTATCTCAATTTAAGAGTTGCCAATCCAATCATTGCAAGAATAATTGATATGATCCAAAATCTAACTACAACAGTTGATTCTGCCCAACCTTTTTTTTCAAAGTGGTGATGAATTGGTGCCATCTTAAAAATTCTTTTTCCAGTTAATTTATATGAAATAACTTGAACTATCACCGATACAGCTTCTAAAACAAATAGACCACCTGTGATTGCTAAAACAATCTCGTGTTTAGTAATTATTCCTATTCCTCCAAGAGATCCACCTAATGCAAGAGAACCTGTGTCTCCCATAAATATTTTAGCAGGAGGAGCATTAAACCATAAAAAACCAATACATGATCCAATAACCGCTCCACAAAAGACAGCTACTTCTCCTACATCTCTTATATAAGGTATTAAAAGATATTCTGAAAATACGACATTTCCAGTTACATAACTGATAAATCCAAAACATCCTGCAACTAATATAACTGGTACTGTTGCCAAACCATCCAAGCCATCAGTCAAATTTACTGCGTTAGAAGATCCTACAATAATAAAAATATAAAAAGGTATAAAAAACCAACCTAAATTTATTATTAAATTTTTAAAAAATGGAAAGTAAAGATTTTTTAATTCTGTAGAATTTGAAAAATAAAACAAAATAAGAATTCCTAATATTGATAAAATAATTTGAGAAATAATTTTTATTTTAAAAGAAATTCCTGACGAATTTTTATTTTTTATTTTTTTATAATCATCGTAAGCACCTAATAAACCAAAAGAAGCTGCTATAAATATTAAAAACCAAATATAGGGATTTTTAAGATCACCCCAAAGCAAAACTCCGGAAAATAATCCTAATAATATTAGTAAGCCTCCCATTGTTGGAGTGCCAATTTTTTTTATTATATGATCTTCGGGCCCATCTTTTCGTATTGGATTATGTAGCTGTTTTGATGAAAAAAAATTTATAAAAGGATTTCCTACTAAAAAAACTATCAACATGGAAGTAAACATTGCAAGCCCTGTCCTTACGGTAAGAAATTTAAAAACATTAAAAAATGAAAATAATTCAGTCAAATTAATAAACAAACTATAAAGCATTTATTTTTCCTATTTTTATTTTAGATATTAAATTATTTAAACCTGTGGCATTAGAACCTTTTACTAATAAATAGTCATTATTTTTCAAGTCAGAATTAATAAAATTTTGTAATTGCATTTTATTTTTAAGTATTCTTCCTTTTTTTTGTGTTTTAATTTTGTTAAATGTTTCTTTTATGTAATTTCCATAAACATATACTTTGGAAATACTAGATTTATTTAAAATTTTAGCTACATCTCTATGAAGTTTTTTTGAATAACTTCCCAGCTCAAGCATATCTCCTAATAAAATCTTTTTATTTTTTGGATTCATTTTCATTTCGTTTATTTTACTTATTGCAAATTCTAAAGACAATGGATTTGAATTATAACTTTCGTCAATTATATTAATAATTTTATTATTAATTTTTACTTTAAAAATGTTGCCTCTTCCTTTTGGTATAGTAAAATCATAAAAAATTTTTTTATTCAATATTTCAACATCATAATTAATTGAAATGACTGCGATAGTTGCAAGGATATTTTTTATATAAGGTTTTAATTTTTTTTTAATTATAAACTTTTTTAATTTATTATAAATTTTTATATAAATTATATATTCTGATTTTTTTTTTACTAGATTGCTAAGTCTTATATCTGCAATTTTATTTGTACTAAATGAAATAACTTTTAAATTTTTTAATAAAGCTTTTTTTTTAAATAAATCATAGTATTTATCGTCCTTATTAAGTACCAAAGTTCCTTTTTTATTAATATTGTTTATAATTTCAGATTTTGCTAAAGCAATTTGGTTAAGATTTTTAAAATTTTTAATATGTGCATAAGAAATATTTGTGATTACACCAATATCTGGCATAACTAATTTAGATAATCTATTAATTTCTCCAAATTTATTCATTCCAATTTCATAAACTCCATGATGATTATTTATTTTAATATTTGATAAACTTAATGGCACTCCAAATTTATTATTAAATGAATTTTTTGAATAATTAGTAGAAGATATTTTATTTAGTGTTTGTCCCATTAAATCTTTTAGTGAAGTTTTTCCGGAACTTCCTGTTATTGCAATTACATTTAAGTTTGATATTTTTCTGATTAATTTGGAATATTCAGTTAAAACTTTTAAAGAATTTTCTACTTTATATTTATTTTTAAGATCCTTATTAATATTTTTATCAACAATGGATAAGGCGGCTCCTTTCTTTATAGCTTCATTTGCAAATCTATTACCATC
>CACLLR010000035.1 GCA_902607805.1 uncultured Pelagibacteraceae bacterium | reverse complement strand
TATCAAAAAGTATGATAAAAATTTTTAAAAAATTTAATCCTGGATCGCAAGAAATAATAAATTTTTATAAAGAAAGAAAAAAAGCAAAAAAAAGATATTTATGGACACAGGATGATTTTATAAAAGCAAACAAAAATTCCAAAAAAGGTGAAGAATTCATAAAAAAAATGTCAAGAAATCTAAATAAGAAAATATTATATGCGTCTCATGCACTTTCTGATGCTGTTCATCAAAAGGGAATAAATTATATTTTTGAAGATTTTTATCACCAATTAGAAGAAACATTGCAATATGTTCAAAATAAAGATAGCAACAACTATTGGATATTTAGAGCTCATCCATCATCAAAACTTTATGGTGAGGACAAAATTTTTAAAAAACTTGCTAAAAAATATAAAAAACATAACATCTTCTTTTGTCCTTCAGATGTCCCAATAAAAAAATTATATGATATCTGTGATTTAGTTGTAACGGGAATGGGTACAGCTGGCATAGAATTTATATGCGAAGGCAAAGAAGCAATTTTAACAGGTGCTTCTGAATATACTTCTAGAAATCTTACTCCTTACTTTGCCAAAAATAAATTTCAATATTTTAATTTTTTAAATAAAATTAATAATATAAAAAAACCTAATAAAAATAGAGTAAAATTAGCTAAAAAATTATTATACTTTTTTGAAAGTGGATACTTTCTAAAACATTCCAATACAACGAAATATATATCTTTTGATAACCAGAAAGACGAAAAAAAATATCATAAAATTGCTGTTTATGGATTTACGCAAAATTTAAATAGTTATCTTAAATTATCATCTGAATTATTAAAAGAAAATGTAATAAAAAGTAATTTTTTTAATAAAATTTTAAAAATAATTTAAAATATAAAAAAAAGGATAATATTTGTACTACAAAATTCTCAAAGATAAGATAACTTCAAGAAAGGCTACTGTAGCAATAATAGGCTTAGGCTATGTTGGTTTGCCATTATTAATTCAATTTTATAGAAAAGGATTTAATTGTATAGGTATAGATATTGACAAGAAAAAAATAGACGATATTTATAAAAAAAAATTTGAGAAAAATTATTTTGAATCTATTATTAAAAAAAAAAGAAAACATTCTGTAAAAAAATTAAAACAAATAAAATTTTCGAGTAATTATACATTAATTTCAAAGGCCGACATAATAATAATGTGTTTACCTACACCAATATATAAAAATAAAAAACCTAATTTAAGCCTTATAACAAATAGCTTAAATAAAATGAGTAATTTTTTAAAAAAAGGTCAATTACTTTCTCTTGAAAGTACTGTTGCTCCAGGAACAACAAATAAAGTTTTAGGTAAATTTTTGCAGGATAAAAAAAAATTTAAAATATCTGAAGATTTCTTTTTAATTTATTCTCCAGAAAGAGAAAATCCAGTAATAAAAAACATTGGTCAAAAATTTAATTTTTATAATACTCCAAAAATTTGTTCCGGATATTCTTTGAAATGTACTAATTTAGGTGCTTATATGTACTCAAAAATTTTAAAAACTGTTGTAAAAACAAACTCTACTAAAAATGCTGAAATGTCTAAAATGATAGAGAATGTATATAGATCTGTAAATATTGCTTTTGTAAATGAATTAAAAATGCTTTGCCATAAAATGAAAATTGATATTCACGAAGTTTTAAAATTAGCTGGTACAAAACCATTTGGATTTACTAAATTTAAACCTGGTCCAGGAATAGGAGGACATTGTATCCCAATAGACCCTTATTATTTATTACATGAGGCAAAAAATTACAATTTCTATAGTAAATTTATTGATATCGCATTAAAAACTAATGAAGAAGTTACCAAATGGTGTTTAAAAAAAACTCAAAAAATATTTTTAAAAGAAAATATAGGAAAAAAGGGCTCTAAAGTATTAATGCTTGGTATTACATATAAAGCAAATATTGATGATGTAAGAGAGTCTCCTGCATTAAAATTTTTCGAGTATTTTAAAAAAAGAAAAATTAATTTCGATTATTGTGATCCTTATATTTTGAACATAAAACATAAAAATATTCATAAAAAATCTATCAAATTAAATTATAAGCTATTTAAAAGTTATAACGCAATTTTATTGCTAACTGGACATAACATATTTAACAAAAACAAAATAATTAATAATTCAAATTTAATTATTGATACCAGAGGGTTTTTTAAAAAATATAAGAAGAAAAAAATTTACTTTATATAAATGATTTAAATTATATTAATAAAATTATATGAAAAAATTTAAAAAAAATATACCTTTTGGATATCCTTTAATTGACAAAAAAGAAAGAAATGAAATAAATAATGTTTTGAATGGACATATTTATGCTCATGGTCCAAGAACAAAAAAATTTGAGGAAGAATTTTGTAAATATACGAAGGCCCCCCACTCTATTAGCGTATCATCTTGTACTGCAGGAATGCATCTTGTTTATAAAAATTTAAATATATCAAATGGTGATGAGGTAATTGTTCCAGCACAAACACATGTTGCAACAGCTCATGCTGTAGAACATGCTGGAGCAAAACCAGTTTTTGTTGATTGTGATCCAAAAACAGGAAACATTGATCCTAATAAAATAGAAAAAAAAATAACAAAAAAAACAAAAGCAATAACAATAGTGCATTTCTTAGGATTGCCAGTTGATTTTGTAAAAATAAAAAAAATAGCAAAAAAATTTAATTTAAAAATTATTGAAGATTGTGCGCTATCTTTAGGTGCAAAAGTAAATGATATTCATACTGGTTTATTAGGAGATGCGGGAGTATTTTCTTTTTATCCAGTAAAACATATTACGACTGGTGAGGGAGGTATGATAATCACAAAAAATAGAAATCTCGCAGGTAAATTAAAAATTTCAAGAGCTTTAGGTGTAGATAAAACTTTTAATGAAAGAAAGATTCCTGGTATGTATGATGCAAAAATTTTAGGATATAATTATAGAATGAGTGAATTTCAAGCTGCTTTGGGTATTCATCAAATTAAAAAAATTAAACTTTTTTTGAAAAAAAGAAAAGAAAATTTTACTTTTTTATTTAATCGATTAAATAAAATTAATTCTATAAGAATTCTACCTGGAAAATATAATAACTGTAAAGGATCTTATTATTGTTTATCAATCATTTTAAATAAAAAAATTAAAAATAAAAGAAAACTAATAATTAAATATTTAAATAAAAAAGGTATTGGTACAAGCATCTATTATCCTCAACCTGTGCCAAGAATGTCTTATTATAAAAAAAAATATACTTATAAAAAAAAGAATTTTCTAAACAGTGAAGAAATTAGTGATAATTCAATTTGTTTGCCTGTTGGACCTCACATTTCTTTGAAAGATTGTAAATATATTTTCGATAATTTAAATTTTATTTTAAAAAGTATTTAATGAAAAAAATTACTATAATAGGTGGATGTGGCTTTATAGGACATAATCTAGCGTTTTCATTAAAAAATGAAGGCTTTGATGTCTCGATTATTGATAGTTTGGAGATAAACAACATCGGATCAGTTGAAAAAAATGAAAATAATTTACCTTTCCCTAAATTATCAATGCTTATTTTAAATCAAAGAATTAATCTTTTAAAAAAAATGAAAATAAATTTATTTAAAATCGACGCTAAAAATCATAAAGAAATTAATAAAATTCTTAATAATATTAAACCTAATATTATAATTCATTTAGCGGCAGTTTCTCATGCAAATAGATCTAACTTGGATCCACATAAAACTTTTGAAAATAGTCTAATTACATTGGAAAATGTTTTAGATTTTGCTAAAAAAAACGTTGATCATTTTATTTTTTCTTCATCAAGTATGGTTTATGGAAATTTTAAGACAAATGAAGTAAATGAGGAAAGTGTTTGTTCTCCCATGGGAATTTATGGAACAATGAAATTTTCAGCTGAAAAAATAATTCAATCATTTAATCAAGTTTTTGATTTGCAATATACTATAGTTAGACCTTCTGCTTTATATGGAGAAAGATGCATAAGCAGAAGAGTAGGACAAATATTTATAGAATCCGCTTTAAACAATAAAGAAATAATAATTGATGGAGATGGCGAAGAAAAATTAGATTTTACATATATACAAGATTTAATTCAAGGATTTGTAAAAATAATAAAGAATGAAAATTCAAAAAACCAAATATTTAACATAACATATGGAAATGGAAGAAAAATAAATGAACTTATAGATATATTAAAAAAATATTTTAGTAATTTAAATATTAATTATAAAAAAAGAGACAAATTAACTCCAATTAGAGGTACTTTATCTACAGACAAAGCAAAAAAATTAATAAACTTTGAACCAGTATGGCCTATAGAAAAAGGCTATGTAGAATATATAAAATGGTATAAAGAAATATTTAAATTAAATACATAAAATAAATTATTTAAAATTCTATTTTATCCATTTCAATATTTTGATTTTGTATTTTTTTAAGTAATTATAAAATTGTTTCTTTTTTTTTTTATTAACTAAGTGCAAGAAAATAGTATTATTAATTTTATTTTTTACCAAATATGTATGATAATTATTTTTAATTAATCTCTTGTTTATTGATGGAGTGGCATAATAGCCCCAATTCTTCTTAACTACATCATATTCATTTTTAAATTTATCAACCATAGTTATTTGTTCATTATTTTCTAAGAAAATTTTAGCTTTCTCTGTTATAAAAAAACTTGAGTTTTTAGATGGTTTAAATTTTCTATTAAATTTTTTTATTTTCATGAAAAATTTTTTAAGAAAATATTTGTATTAATAAAATTAAATAAAAATTTACTATATTTTTTTCTATTTTTTTTATTTTTAATTAAATTTTTAATTTTTTTTCTATCAATAAATTCGAAGATTTGATTATTTTTATTGAGAAAATTTTCTTGAAAACTTTTGCTATCAAAATTAATAAACGAATTTATTGATACATTAAATCCAGTTTTAACTCTATTTTTTAAAATTTTATCATTTACTATACCTTCCATGGACTTTCTGAGGATATATTTTGTGTATCCTTGTTGCATTAGCAATTTATTTGGTACTGAATAAATAAATTCAGAAAGTTTTCTATCTAGAAATGGAGATCTATTTTCTACAGAATAATACATGCAATTCATATCCTCGTTATTTAAGCAAGGTGGTACTCCTTCATGAAATAATTCGTTAAGCATTCTATTTCTAAGTAGACTCTTTGAATAATTAATTTCTTCATCATTTTTTAATAAGTATTTTCTTTTTTTTGATTTTAGAAATTTGATTAAAAAATCAGAATGATCAAATAAATGTTCTCTATATTTAGGATTGTTAATATATAAATTTGGATTTCTAAAAATAGGATTTTTTATATCTCTTAAAATATATCTTTTCCAGCTTTTTAAATTCTCATCAAATTCTTTATCTTTTCTTGTTTCATAAAGATATTGTATAGTGTGATCATAATAACCTGTAAATATTTCATCAGATCCTATTCCTGATATTAATATTTTGTAGCCATCGTTATTAGCTTTTTCAGAAATCATACTATGAAATAAAAAATTACTCGTCGCTATAGGTTGATCATGATAATTGATAAGATTTTCTAGTCTTTCAAGAGAATCTTTAGTTTCCACTTTTATAAAATCAAGATCTAAATTTAATTCTTTTTTTGATAATTCAATAAATTTTTTTTCGTTATAATCCTTATCAGCATCCAGAATTGAATATGCTTTTATTTTAGATCTAAATTTTCTATTAGAAATAGAAATTAAGGAATTAGAGTCTATTCCTCCACTTAGTGAAAATGCTATAGGTACATCTGACCTTAATCTTAATTTCATGCTATTAATTAATAATTCTTTTGTTTTGCTTACAACATCTTCTAATTCAATTTTTTTTGGTTTGTATTTAAGTGACCAATAATTTTTAAAATTCAAATTTAAAGACTTTTTAATAACTAAAAAACTTCTTTTAGGAAAATGTTTAATTCTTTTAAAAAAAGTTTCTTCACTTTTGTGTAAAGATTTATATCCTTGAATTAAATACCTTGAAATTTGATTACTATTTAAATCAAAACTAACTTTTGATAAAGATTTTATAAATTTTATTTCAGAACCAAAAAATAATCCATTTGAGCTTTTAAAAATATATAAAGGTTTTTCACCGAATCTATCTCTTGATAATATTAACTCCTTTTTTCTATTATCCCATATCGCAAAACTCCACATTCCCTCAAATTTATTGAAAGAGTCTTTACCAAAATGGATATAAGATCTTAGTAAAACTTCGCTATCAGATTTAGTTTTAAATTTTATCCCTTTTTTTTTAAGATAATTTCTTATTTCAATATAATTATAAATCTCTCCATTATATATTAATGTATAATCACCTATTGTGAATGGTTGATTTGCACCATTTCCAAGATCTATAATTTTCAATCTTGAGTGTAATAAATAAATATTCAAATTTTTAAGATTAAATTTTTTAAAATTTTGATTATCAGGCCCTCGGTTTCTCATCAATTTGAGAGTATTTGATAAAAATCCTTCAGAGATTTTTTCACTGCCTATATATCCTGCAATACCACACATATGAAATTAAGCTAAATTCATAAATTGTTTTGGTTTTTTTATTATCATATTATTCATTTAAAAATAAAGTTTTTTTTAATAAACTTAATGAATTACCACAATTTGAAGCATAATCGATAACCCCTAAATTTTTTTCAAAATTATTATAAAGTTGTTTATATTTTTTAATACTATTATCAAAGATTAATAGTTCTATTTTATTTTCTAAAAATAAATTAGGTGGATGGTAAGATTCTGTGCCTTTTTTTATCAAAAATTTATTAGCGCCAAAATATTCACAAAGTTTAATTAGTTTTTGATTTGAATTTTCTTTTATATTTATTTTTGAAGAAAGATAAATTTTTTTATTTATTTTAAAATAATCTAAAAATAAATAAATTATTTCTAAATTAACTTCTATTAATTTTTTATGTTCTTTTTCATAAATTAACTTTAAATTTTTTTCAAAACCTTTGAAATACTTTGATTTATTATAGTTTTGTGAAATTGAACTCCAGTGCTTTTTTTTCCAATTCTTACTGTTATCAATTTCAATTTGATTTATATTTTTTTTATTTTGATACTGAATAGGTACTGTAAGCATTATTTTATTATCTTTGCTTCTAATAGAATTTCTGTTGTGATTTGTATTTTTTGAATACTCAACATCATCAAGTAATACAAAATAGTCAGAAATTAAAAGTCTTTTAAAAAAAGGAAGCCATGGAATATAAGTAGGTTGTATGCAACAAAGAACTTTATTCATATTGATATCCCTTAGAGTTTATTGTTTTTAATCCAGACTTTAGGCTAGTAAATATAAAATTATTATTATTTTTATTCTTAAATTTTTCCACAAGGATATTAGAGTTGTCTCCATTTTTTTTATAATTAATTAAAAACTTTTCTTTATTAAAAAAAATTTTGTTTATATTTTTTATTATAGTTTTTACATTTGGCGCTTCTGGATTAAAAAAATTATATGTTCTAGATGAAGAATTTTCATGAAATTTTTGAAGACAAAATTTAGCTATATCTTCCACAAAGGTTAAAAACTGTTTTCTAGACCCATTACCATTTATATTAATTTTATTTTTATTTTTAATTTTTTTTATAATATTTGGTATTATAGCTTTCGTATTCATAATGTAACCATATGGCGATGTAATTCGTAAAATAATTATTTTATGATTTGGTTTTTTAGAGATAATATTGTTTAATAATTTTTCAGCTTTTATCTTTGAAAACATATATAAATTGTTTAAATTGTTTTTAATATTTTTTTTTGTAAAATTTTTATACAAAAGTTTCACGCGAAAAGTTGATATATAAACATAAAATTTAACTTTATATTTTTTGCATAAAGAATTAAGAGGTAAATTTGAATATGCATTGATATTCAACATCTTTCTTTCAATATTTTTATTTAATTTATTACTTTTGATTTTATTAGGAACTAATG
>CACLLR010000034.1 GCA_902607805.1 uncultured Pelagibacteraceae bacterium | reverse complement strand
TTTCTAAAGCCTGCTCGCCAGTATCTGGTTGAGAAATTAATAGTTCTTCAGTGTTAACACCTAATTTTTTTGCGTAAACTGGATCTAATGCATGCTCTGCATCAACAAATCCACAAATACCACCTGCTTTCTGTGCTTCTGCAATAACTTGTAATGCTAGTGTAGTTTTTCCAGATGACTCTGGTCCATAAATTTCAATAATTCTTCCTTTTGGCAATCCTCCAATACCTAACGCAAGGTCTAAGCTTAAAGATCCTGTTGAAACAGACTCAACATCCATAGCTTTTTGTTGACCTAGCTTCATTACAGAACCTTTTCCAAAATTATCGGTGAAAGAATAGGAATGATTAGATTTGGTAGTAGAGTTGATGTTTATTTTGAAAATTATTCTACTCTAGTAAAAGAAAATCAAAAAACTATAGCAGGAGAAACTTTGTTAGCAAAAAAATAATTTATGGAACAACCTAAAAAAAATTTTAATTTAGTTTCAAATAAAAATTCAAGAATTATTCTTCCAAATATTTTTACTTTAGTAGGAGTTTGCATTGGTTTAAGTTCAATTAAATTTGCTTTTGATGGTAGATTTGAGATAGCCGTTTTAGCAATAATTGCTGCTTCAATAATTGATGGATTGGATGGAAGAATTGCAAGACTAATAAAAGGAACATCAAAAGTAGGTAAAGAATTAGATTCTTTAACAGATGTTATAAGTTTTGGAGTAGCTCCTGCTTTTATAATGTATTTTTGGAAGTTAAATGAACTAGGTAGAATAGGTTGGTTAATATGTTTAATTTATGTTGTTTGCGTAGCACTAAGATTAGCAAGATTTAATGTAAACTCATCAAATCAATCTTATTGGCAAGAAAATTTTTTTGAAGGAGTTCCTTCACCAGCGGGCGGAGTTTTAGTTTTAATGCCACTTATATTTAGTTTGAGTGAACTTCAATTAATTCAAATAAACTTTGATTATATTGTTCCATTATTTTTTGTAGTAATTTCAATTTTGTTAATAAGCAAAATTCCAACTTATTCTTTAAAAAGAATAGTAGTGCCAAGAAGTACAACAATTTTTTTATTGTTTGGTATAGTTCTTTATTTTGGACTGTTATTGATTTATAATTTTAATACTATTTTACTATCAGGTATAATCTATTTGGCAGTAATTCCAGTAAGTATTGTTCATTATTTTAAAATTAAAAGTCGGTTTAAAACACAACTTGAAGACACTGAGGATGACGAAGATATATTATAAATGAAAAAAAATGTTATTGTTTCTCTAGCAGACTCAAATTATTTTAATCTTTTAAATGAACTTATAAATTCTATTAAAAGTTTTAAAGAAAGTTCAGAGATAGCAATTTGTATTTTAGATGCAGGATTAAATGAAGAACAAAAAAAAATTCTTATTGAAAAGGTAGACAGTATAAAAAAAGCTGAATGGGATATTGAAGTTCCTCCAAACAAAGTAAATGGTAAAGAATGGCTTAAAAGCCAAGTATCTAGAGCATTTCTTCCAAAATATTTTCCAAATTATGAAAAGTATCTTTGGATAGATTGTGATGCATGGGTTCAAGACTGGAATTGTATAGAATTATATTTAAATGCTTGTAAAAATGGAAAACTGGGAATTACGCAAACAATGGGTCCAGGCTATAGAATTATGTCTAAAGTAAATTGGATTTTTGGAAAAATTGCTATAATTAAATCACAAAACTTTAAACATGCTTTGAGCTCTAAAATACCTATTGATCAAGCAAGAAAGTTAGCTTTCGCACCTCATATCAATATTGGAGTTTTTTCACTAGAGGGAAATTCTTCATGTTGGAAAATTTGGCAAGAAAACTTAAAAAAAACTTTAAGATCAGGTAAAATTTTTGGTTCTGAAGGATTAGCTATTAATATAAGTGTTTATATTGATCAAGTAGAAACTGAATTTTTACCCTTAAATTGCAATTGGATTGCAAGTAATTTGCTACCTAAATTTGATGAAAATAAAGATGAATTCGTAGAACCTTTTTTGCCAAACTATAAAATTGGTATAATGCATTTAGCTGCAGGATTATGGAAAGATAAAAAAGACATGAGATTAGATAAAAGTGTAAAGATTGATATTAAAACTCTAGAAAATAAAATTATTCAAAAAAGCTTAAGGTATACATATTAATTGAAAAAAAATAAAATATCTAAAAATTGGATAAAAAAACAGCACAGCGATATATATGTTAGAAAATCCAAAATAGAAGGATATAGATCTAGGGCAGTATACAAACTTGAAGAAATAAATAATAAATTTAAAATTTTTAAGAATGGAGCGTCATTAATAGATCTTGGTGCAGCTCCAGGAAGTTGGTCTCAGTTAGCAGAAAAAAAAATACAAAACAGTAAAATTCTTTCCATAGATTTAAAAGAAATAGTTAAAATTGGTAAAGTCGAACATATTGTAGGTGATTTTAAAGATGACAAAAACAAAAAAAAAATTAAGGATTATTTTGGAAAAAAAGTAGATATTGTTTTATCCGATATGGCAGTGAATACTACAGGAAATAAAAGTTTAGATTCAATTCATACTTGTGAACTGGCAATAGAGGCTATGAACTTTTCTAAGGAAATACTTAAAAATAATGGTAAATTTGTATCTAAAATATTCATGGGATCGTCTTTTAATGAAGTTTTAATTTTAGGTAGAAAAATCTTCAAAAAAATAAATGTTTATAAGCCTCCTTCAAGCAGAAAAGACTCAAAAGAAAATTTTATTATTTGTCAAATATTAAGATAACTATTATAAGAAATAGAAATGAAATTATACTTTAGATTATTAGTTCTTTTTTTTATATTGATATCTTTTGAAGTTAAAGCTAATGAAAATTTTTTTGATAAAGCAAAAGATTTATTTGATGAAAAAAAATTTGAAGACTCAAAATTTTTATTCCAAAGAAATATAGTTTTCAATCCAAAAGATGCTTCATCATATCTATATTTGGCAAAAATTTATGACACCCAAGGAAATAAAAAAGAATTAGAGAAAAACTTAAACACAACTCTACTTTTAGAACCTAATAATGAAGAAGCAAATTATATGCTAATTGATATAGAATTAAAAAGATCAAATTTTTCAAAAGTTAGGGAAATGACTAAAAAATTTGAAATTTTATGCACTTCAATGTGCAACAAAATAAGTTCAATTAATGAAAGACTAAATAATTTTCAAGAAAATAATAATTCTTAAATTTTAAACAAGAAATTATATAAAAAAAATATCCTTTTAAAAAGTTTTCCTATTAGAAATATTTTTGAAAATTTTCATTTATATTAATCATTCCAAAATCAGCCAAACCTCCAATTATTAATTGAATAGCTACTAGAAGAATAAATCCTAATCCAATATAGGCTATCCAAAGATGTTTTTGTATATAGTTTGCTAAATAAGTTGCACCTGCTCCAGTTAGTACTACAGATAGAACTAATCCAAAAATCATGAATCCAAAATATCCTTTTGAAGCTCCCACTACACCTATGACGTTATCGAAACTTATTGTAATATCTGCAAATAAAACTTTATAAACACTTTGTATATAAGAAGGTTCTTTAGATTTTTTTGTTGGAGATTTTATTTTTTTTATTTCAAATAAATCTTTTCTTAAATCATTAACGATCCAAATTAAAAGTATTCCACCAAGCACTTTAATCCAATATAACGTAAATAAATATGTTGCAAAAATAGCAAAAATAATTTTAAAAACTAGTGCACCTGCAACTCCCCACAAAATAATTTTTTTTCTATTTTTTGGAACAAAACTTGCAGCGATTAACCCAATGATAATTGCGTTATCAGCGGCTAGAATTATATCTATAAATATAATTTGTACTAAAATTATTAACTGTTCTATCAAGATAAAGACATAATAATAAAATTTTTAAAAAATTCAATCAAAAGTAGTATTTATTTTTATTGATTTAATTTTTTATACATATTGAAATACAAAAATTATAAATGGAGGATTAATGAAATTAATTAAATATTTTTTAACTTTTTTTGCTTCTTTAGTTCTATTTTCTAATGTTTCGTTAGCAGAAAAATGGGATATGGCACTTGCTTATGGAGCTGGAAATTTTCATTCAGCAAATGCTACTGAATTTGCAAAGAATGTAAGTGAAAAAAGTGGTGGAAAGTTAACTATAGTTGCTCACCCAGGTGGATCGCTATTTAAAGGAGGAGAAATCTTCAGAGCAGTTAGAACTGGACAAGCTCAAATAGGAGAAAGATTTATGTCAGCTTTAGGAAAAGAAGATCCTTTGCTTGAAGTAGACTCACAACCTTTTTTAGCCACATCTTATGATGATGCCATGAAGCTTTATCAGGCATCAAAAAAAGAAATAATTAAAGGTCTTGATGCAAAAGGTTTGGTATTTTTATATGCTGTGCCTTGGCCTGCACAAGGACTTTACAGTAAAAAAGAAATAAGTAGCGTTGCTGATCTTAAGGGTTTAAAATTTAGAGCATATAATTCTGCAACTATAAGAATAGCTGAATTGACTGGAATGGCTCCTACAAAAATTGAAGCAGCTGAAATAAGTCAAGCCTTTTCAACTGGAGCAGTTGAGAGCATGATTACTTCACCAACAACAGGTAAAAATTCTAAAATTTGGGAAAATGGTGTTAAGTATTTTTATGATATAGCTGCATGGTTCCCTAAAAATATGGTTATCGTTCATAAGGGAGCTTGGAATAAATTAGATTCTGCAACTCAGAAACTGATTATGTCCGAAGCCGCAATTGCTGAAAAAAAAGGTTGGGAATTATCAAAAAAAGGTAATGTAGCTGACAAAAAAGCCTTAGCAGATGCTGGAATGAAAGTAGGAAAAGTAAATGCTGACCTACAAAAACATTTCCAAAAAGTAGGATCTACTATGGCAGAAGAATGGAAGAAAAAAGCAGGCGATAGAGGTGCTAGCGTTCTTGCCGCATATAAATAAAATTAATATGATTAAAAAGGGCCGTTCAAAAAAAACGGCCTTTTTTTTATGCTTAAAAAAATAGACATTTCACTAAAATCTATTTACAGATTTTCAGGTTATATAGCTGCTTTCTTTTTAGTTTTAGTAGCAGTTTTTATATTAGTAGGCATATCTTCAAGAATTTTTGGTTTTTATATTAGAGGATTGGCAGAGTATTCAGGTTATTGTATGGCTGCTTCATCTTTTTTTGCACTTTCATTTACTTTTGTTGAAGGTGGACATATTAGAATTACACTTTTTTTAGAAAAAGTTTCTGGTGTTAAAAAAAAATTTTTAGAAAATTGGTGTCTAATAATAGCTAGTTTTTATTCTGGCTATCTAGCATTTTATTTCTTAAAAATGCTTAAAATATCCTATGAATTTCAAGAAAGAAGCGAGGGAGCAGATGAAATATTAATTTGGATACCACAAACAAGTGTAGCTATAGGCTCATCTATATTTTTCATCTGTGTGCTTCATCATTTAATTTTAAAAATTTTTAATAAATAAAATGGCCGAAATATTATTAATTATTTTTTTTATTAGCGTTCTCTTATTTTTTTTAGGATCTGGAATTTGGGTAGCGATAAGTATGATTGGAGTTTCATCTATTGGCATGATTTTATTTACTACAAGACCAGTAGGAGATGCTATGGCCACTACAATTTGGGGTGCCTCATCATCATGGACATTAACTGCTCTACCTTTGTTTGTTTGGATGGGAGAAATTCTATTTAGGACAAAACTATCCAAAAATTTATTTGAGGGACTGGCTCCTTGGATGCAAAGACTTCCTGGAGGATTAATTCATGTTAACGTTGTTGGCTGTGCACTTTTTGCTGCAATATCTGGATCTTCGGCAGCGACAGTTGCTACTGTTGGAAAAATGTCAATACCAGAACTTAGAAAAAGAAATTATCCTGAAAAAATACTATTAGGAAGTTTAGCTGGGTCAGGAACACTTGGTTTATTGATACCACCTTCAATTATATTAATTATCTACGGAGTAACAGTTCAAGAATCAATAGCAAAATTATTCATTGCAGGAATATTACCTGGAATAATGATTGCTCTAATATTTATGACTTATGTAATTATTTGGTCTTTAATAAATAAAAAAATTATGCCAAAATTTTCAGAGAATTTTTCTTTTTTTGAAAAAATAAAAAAATCAAAACAACTTTTACCAGTTATTTTATTAATTTTTGGCGTCGTGGGATCTATTTATACTGGAATAGCAACAGCGACTGAGGCAGCTTCTCTTGGAGTTGTTGGAGCATTAATTTTATCATACTTTCAGAAAAGTTTGAATATTGAAACATTCAAAGCATCTTTATTGGGAGCAACAAAAACTTCTTGCATGATTGCTTTTATTTTAGCAGGCGCAACTTTTTTATCTCTTGCGATGGGATTTACAGGACTTCCAAGAAATTTAGCAATTTGGATTCAAAATATGGACTTATCACCTTATGTTTTGATTTTTGTTCTTATGATTTTTTATATTATTTTAGGAATGTTTTTGGATGGAATTTCAGCCGTTGTATTAACTATGGCAATAATTGAACCAATGATTAGACAAGCTGGCTTTGATATGATCTGGTTTGGTGTATTTTTAGTTATAGTTGTTGAAATGGCACAAATTACTCCACCAGTTGGATTTAATTTATTTGTACTTCAAGGAATGGCAAATAAAGATATGGGTTATATTGCTAAAAGTGCTTTTCCTCTTTTTTTGTTAATGATTTTAGCGCTAATTTTAATTGTTGTTTTTCCAGAAATAGCTTTATGGATGCCTCAACAAATGATTCAAAATATTAATTAGATTTTTTATATTTTAGATAATAATCTAAAGTATAAACCTTTGCTTCATATGAAGCGATTATTAAAAAACCACCGGCAATTGATAAATTTTTTAAAAAAGCAATAATTTGCATATGATTGTTAAAATCTAAATGAAATATTATTGATACTGTTAGGGTAAATAAGCACATGGCTAATGCAGCAATTCTAGTTTTGAAGCCAATAATTAATAAAATTGGAATTACTAATTCAAATACTAATGAAGGGTAAAAAAATAATTCGGAAACTCCAAAACTTTCCATATATTCTATAGTATCATCTTGAAAAAAAAATTTTCTTATAGCTTCAAATAGAAACAAAGTAGAAATAAATATTCTGCCCAAAGCTTCTAAAATATACATAAAATTAGTATTTAGATTTTTTTTTCCCCTCAATTATATCTTTTAATTCTTGATATTCTTCGCAATTACAATTTTTTAGAACAGCCAATCTTTCTTTTGCAAGTTCAATTCGATTTGTTACTACGTATAATTCACCCAGATACTCATTTATTCCTTTATGATTTGGATCTATTTCTAATCCTAATAAATAATATTTCTCGCCATTCTCATAATCACCTAATTTTCTTGAAGCAAAACCAAGGTAGTTTAAAGTATTAGCTTGGTTTGGTTTTTTCTTATTTTCTTTTATTAGTAGTTTTAAAGCTTTTTCATATCTTTTTAAGGCTTTTTTTGTTTTTTTTTTAGTCTCATATTTTTTTGCAGACTTTATTAAATTAGCAGCTTTATCATAATCTGATTTTGAACTTGTATCAGTAGTTCCTGCTGAAAAAGAATAATTAGTAACTGAAAAAAATAGAAAAATAGAAAATATAACTCTTATAATCATTTAAATAAATTTATGCATTTTATCTAACGGTTTTAATTTAAGTCCATTTTCCAGCAAATTAATCCTTATAGATTTTGCTGTAGCTAAAGAACTTTTATTATCTCCGTGTATGCAAACAGAGTCTATTTTGCAAGGTATTTGCTTGCCACTGTGGCAATTAAGTGCCTGGTTTTTTACCATTTTCAAAACATGTTTTTTTGCTTCTTGAGGATCAGTAATGAGTGCATTTGATTTTTTTCTAGATACTAGATTACCATCATCTTCATAATTTCTATCTGCAAATATTTCACATGCTATTTTCATATTAAATTTTTTTGCGGCTATTTCCATTTTAGATCCAGTTGGAACCAAATAAATTAGATCTTTGCTTATTTCATTTATTGCTTTTGCTATAATTGTAGCTAAATCAATATCTTCACAAGCCATATTATTCAATGCACCATGAGGTTTAATATGAGTTACATTTTCTCCATGCTTAGAAGCTATTTCTTGTAAAATTGCATATTGATTAATAATTAATTTTCTTATTTCTGATGGTGATAGATTCATTCTTTTTCTGCCAAAATTTTCTGGATCATTAAATGAAGGATGAGCACCGATACTAACTCCATTTTTTTTAGATATTTCAACTACTTGATTCATCGACTCGTCATCACCCGCATGATAACCACAAGCTACATTTGCTGAATTCACTATATTAAGCAAATCAGGATCATACTTATTTGAATGGAGTTTTGATTTTTCACCTAAGTCACAATTGATATTAATTTCC
>CACLLR010000033.1 GCA_902607805.1 uncultured Pelagibacteraceae bacterium | reverse complement strand
ATTTCCTATAGTCATTAATCTAATTGAGTCATTCGAGTCTTTTAATGCCATTTTTCTCATTGTTCTAACAAAATCACTCTTTAAAACATCTTCAGCAATTCTATCATCAGACATTAAGTAAGGTAGATCAAGAACTTGAACATAAGGAAATACTCCTGCTGCTCCTCCTGATGTAGAAATATAAATATCTATACTTCCATCTGATACTCCTTGTAAACATTCTGCTCCTTTAGAACATAATTGAGTACCTACAAATAATTCTACCGAAATTTTACCGTTCGATGCTGATTCAACATAGTTTTTAAAAACTATTGAACCGTCATAGTCTTCATCTTGATCATTAGAATTCATTGTCATTCTTAGATTGTAATCAGCAGCTAAAGCTGAAAACGAAAATCCAACCAACAATACTAATGAAAAAAATGATCTTAACATTTTATTTAATAACATTTTCCCCTCCGTTAATTTTAAATATTAAATATACTGATTTATAAGTGAGAGTCTAATGATAGAAATGCAAGAAAATATTGTAATTATTAATTATTTTGCAAAGCCTGTTAATAAAGGAATAGTCATTGATATAGATGGAAAATATGTAATCAAAAATATAACCAATACTTCAACTGCCAAGAAAGGTAAAATAGCCTTTGCAATTGTCTCCACTCTTTCACCTGAAACTGATGAAGCAACAAATAAAACTAATCCCATGGGAGGCGTTGCCAAGCCAACAGTTAAATTAACAGACATAATAATTGCGAAATGCACAGGGTGCACTCCAAGTTCAACAAAAACTGGTCCAAGAATTGGTCCTAATATTATTATTGCTGGACCCGCATCAAGAAACATTCCAACAATAAACAAAAGTATATTAATTAAAAATAATAATATGTAAGGATTATTGCTTAGACTTAATACAAAATCTGCAAGATGTTCGGGGGCATGAGATAAACTTACAACAGTTTTAAATGCCATAGCTGCGCCTACTAAAAGTAGAACTACAGACGAAACCATTGCAGCTTTAGTAAAAACTTTTGGTATATCATTCCATGTTAGTGTTCTTAAAACAAATAAACCAATGAATAGTGCATAAGCTGCTGCGACAGCAGAAGCTTCTGTAGGAGTAAATATTCCTCCTAGAATACCTCCTAAAATTATAACTGGAGTCATTAAAGGAAAAAAAGCTTTTAAAGATGCTTTTCCTCTTTCATTCCACGAAGCTTTAGATGTAACAGGAGGAAAATTATGAAAGTTTGCTAAAAATTTCACCATCATCATAAGACTAACTCCAACCAAGATTCCAGGAACAATTCCTGCTAAGAATAATGCTGCAACACTTTCACCCATAACATACGCATAAATAATCATTATGCCTGAAGGAGGAATGATTGGACCAATAACTGAACTTGCTGCAGTTATAGCTGCTGCAAATTTTTTTGTATAACCTTGTTTTTCCATTGCTGGAATTAACATAGACCCGATAGCTGAAGTATCTGCCACAGCTGAACCTGATAATCCCGCAAACAACATTGAAGTCAAAATATTAACATGAGCCAAACCTCCTCTTAAATGTCCCATCATCGCTTGGCTAAATTCGACAAGTCTTAAAGTAATCCCACCTCTATTCATTAATTCTCCGGCCAACATAAAAAAAGGTATTGCCATTAAAGGAAAACTATCAATTCCATTATAAATATTTCTGTAAAGCATCGCAGCGTCTCTTCCTTGGTCGTTCAACCAAAGTAAAATCCCTGGTGCTGCTAAAAGACTAAAAAATACTGGTAAACCTATTAGCAAAAAAAGTAAGAACAAAGGTAAGAACCATATTAACATTTAGGACTCCAACTTCTCTCTATCTTTATCTAAAGGTAAATTATTTTCAGAATTAAATATTGATAAAATATTTCTTAAAACCAATTCAATATTAACTAATATTAATAAAAATATACCAACGGGTAGAGACATGTACATCCATGCTAACTTCATGGCTTCTGTTTTTCCTCCAATTAAAGAAAATGGAATTTTAATAGAAGAAGAACTAAATATCCAACCGGCATTTATATGTTTTAATCCCATTTCAAAACCAATTAACAAAACAGATAAAGAAACTAACAAAATTAAAAAAATCAAAATATTAGATAAAATTTTGGGCAAAAATCTTTCCAGCATATCAATAGACACAAAACCGCCCCATCGATAAGCGGAAGGTGCTATCAAGCCAGTCATCCATAACATAAAGAAACGAGCCACTTCATCTGGCCACGGCAAAGCATTATTTAAAACATATCTGAAAAATACCTGAATAATAATAACAATTACCATCATTAAAATGGCTATCCAGGCAAGTTGTCGTCCAATACGAAGAATAAAAGTATTAATATTTTGTAAAATATTAAAAAATAACAGTAATGATTTAATAGTAAAATTCACAACTCAAGTTATTTTAATAATTTTATATTTGCAACTTTTAAGTCAATTCTGTAAAAAATATATTAATTTTAAATACAGTGTCATCAAAAAAAAAAATTTTAGTTATTCAGCCAGTTCATGATCTGGGAATGGAATTATTAATAAATAACCCTAATTTTGAGTATGAGACAACCAATGATATATCAGAAAACAACCTTAAATCAAAAATTGTAAATTTTGATGGTGTTTCTGTAAGAACTGCAATTTTAAATAAAGATATTATTAATGAAGCTAAAAATTTGAAGATTATTTCAAGACATGGTGTTGGATACGATAATATAGATTTACCTAAAGCAAAAGAAAAAGGAATTCAACTTGCAATAACTTCAAATGCTAACGCAGTAACAGTTGCAGAACATGTAATGTTTATGCTTTTGAATCTATCAAAAAAAAAAGATATGTATGATAAAACAGTAAGATCAGGAAACTTTACAGATAGAAATAAACTTCCTAAAACAATTGAGCTTTGCGGAAAAAATATATTAATTGCAGGGTTTGGTAGAATTGGTCAATCTTTAATAAAAAGGTGCTTGGGCTTTGAAATGAAAGTTTATGTCTACGATCCTTTTGTTGATAAAGAAAAAATTGAAAAATTAGGTGGAAAAAAAATAGAAAGTTTAAATGAATCTGTGAAAGAAATGGATGCTATTTCTCTTCATGTACCTTTAAATAAAAATACTAAAAATTTGATAAATTATGATCTATTAAAAACTATGAAGAGAAATTGTATAATTATTAATGCTGCTAGAGGTGGTATAATTAATGAAAATGACTTAGATAAAGCACTTAATGAAAACTTAATATATGGCGCTGGTTTAGATGTTTTTGAAACAGAACCTCCTTCAAAAAATAACCCCTTATTAAAGAATAACAAAGTATTTTTAAGCCCACATACTGCGGCTTTTACAGAAGAATGTATGATTAGAATGGGAAAAGAAACTATTCAAAATATTATTGATTTTTTTGATGAAAAATTGGAAAAATCAAAATTAGTTAAATTTTAATTTATGAGAATAAATTTTAAAAATTTTGGATTATTAGAAGCGCTTGTTTTTTTGTCGACTATATATGTTGTTGGAATGCTGCTATGGACAATTACTACTAGACCGGCTGTTGAAGCAAAAGCTAACTTAGTTAAAGATAACCACAATAAAGTTGTAGAATTTATTAACAACGAAGTTAATCAATGTGGAAATGAAGAAGATAAATTAACTAAATGGGGTGATCCATGCAATGGTGAATGGATTGCAGAAAAAGTAGTAAATTATATAAACAGTAATTTAGAAATTAAAAATCCTTTTTCAGATGAATCTAAAGTAAAAACAGATCCTGATCCTAGAATTAAAGCAGAAGGTAAAGCAGGACAGTCAACTGAAATGGGAGTTATTTTTGTTATGTCATCAAATTTTCTTCCTGAACCTGGATCAGAATGGATAGTTGGAACGTGTTTTAAATCACCTTGTGTTGCAGCAGGGAATAATGAATTAACTTCTATTTATAGATAATAATTATTTTTTAATTTCAATTTTTGAATTAGATAAAGTTTCAATTAAATATTTGTATCCTTTGATTGCATATTCTAAAGGGTTAGCTTTTTTAGGATCTTGCTCTGCTTCAACAACTAACCAGCCAGAATAGTTTTTTTCTTTTAAAACATCAAATAAAGGTTTAAAATCTATACAGCCATCACCAGGAACTGTAAATGCTCCATCTAAAAAAGCTTCTCTAAAACTTAAATCTTGTTTTAAAGATTTTTCAAGAACTTTTTCTCTTATATCTTTGCAATGGACGTGTATTAATCTCTCGTTATAATTTTCTAAAATTTTTTTGGTGTTTCCTTGAGCGAATAACATGTGACCTGTATCTAAAGTTAATTTTACACTATCATGAGTATTATCTAATAACCTTTCAGTATCATTTTGAGACTCTATAACAGTACCCATGTGATGATGATAAGCTAACGGCATACCTTGGTCTTCTAAATATTTACCTAATTCAGATATTTTGTAACAAAATTTATTCCATTCTTCATTTTCCATTTGTGGTCTTGTTGATAATTTTCTATTAGGATCACCTTGTATAGATCCAGATACCTCAGCAAAAACAATACAGGGAGCTTTACAATGTTTAAATAAATCAAGTTGTTCTTTAATTGCTAGTTTCTCTTCTTCAACTGAATTTTTTCTTAAGTTAGCTCCATACCAACCTGAACACAAATGTAAATTAAACTCTTTTAATTTTGGAATTAATTCGGAGGATTTTTTTGGGAATTTTCCACCAGATTCTATTCCAGTATACCCAGCTTGACTTGCTTCTGATAAACATTGTTCTAAAGATGTTTCGCCTCCAAGTTCAGGCATATCATCATTGCTCCATGCGATTGGTGCTACTCCTAATTTTACTGACATAAAATATTTTTTTGTTAAGATACATATCTTAAATTGAATTAAAACAAAAAAAATTATGATTAATATTGCTTTGATAGGTTTGGGAAGAATAGGCCAAATGCATGGTCAAAATCTAAATAACCATAAAGAATTTAATTTAAAATATGTTTATGACATAGACAAAAACCTAGCAAATAAAATTGCTAAAAAATTAAAATCTAAAGCAATAAATGATCCAAAAATTGCATTTAACGATAAAAATGTTAAGTCTATTTTTATTGCTAGCAGTACTTCAACGCATATAAAATTAATTACAGAAGCTGTAAAAAATAAAAAAGTTATATTTTGTGAAAAGCCTTTAGATCTTGATATTAATAAGATTGAAAAATGCAGAAAAATTATAAAAAAGTTTAAACCAAAAATACAACTTGGATTTAACAGAAGATATGATCCAGGTCACAATTCTTTGAAAAAAAAACTATTAAAAGGAGAAATAGGAAAATTAGAAAAAATTATAATTACAAGTAGAGATCCTTCTCCTCCATCAATAAATTATTTAAAAAGTTCTGGAGGAATTTTTAAAGATATGATGATTCATGATTTTGATTTAACTAGATATTATTTAGGAAATGATGAACCTATTAATATAATTTCTACAGCTAGCAATATTTCAGATAGAAGATTTAATAAAATTAAAGATTTTGAATTGGCAACTTCTTTAATAAAATCAAAAAAAGGTGTTCAATGCATTATTACAAATTCAAGACATTGTAGTTTTGGATATGATCAAAGAGTAGAATTGTTTGGATCAAAAGGTATGGTTATATCTGAAAATAAAAGAGATAAAGAAATCTCTACATATTTAAAAGGTTCAACTTCTAATAAAACTCCATTGATGAATTTTTTTATTGAAAGATATAAAGAAGCTTATCAACTACAACTAAATGACTTAGCTAAATTTGTTAAAAAAAAATACAAACCTCTTGCAGAATTTGAAGAAGGAAGAAAAGCATTAATTTTAGCAAATGCGGCAAAAAAATCTTTAATATCGAAAAAATTAGAAAAAATTACTTTTTAAAGAAAACATAGCTTAACAAAACAACTCTTGCTAGAATAACGCGCCAGGCTACTTTACATTTTTAATAAACTTTGATTAAATTTTTTTTTTAAAAGTTAACTTTTAACAACAAGAGGAAATTTAATGAAAACATTAAAAAACTTTATATTAGCTATATCTGCATGGGCAATGATGTCGGTGTCAGCTTTAGCTACAGATGTAATAGTTGTTTCACACGGTCAAGCTAACGATCCTTTTTGGTCGGTAGCAAAAAATGGTGTTGATGCTGCTTGTAAAGATATGGGAATATCTTGCAAGTATACAGCTCCAGGGACTTTTGACATGGTTGAAATGGCAAAATTAATCGATAACGCTGTATCACAAAAACCAAAAGGTATAGTAATTACTTTACCAGATGCTGCTGCTTTAGGAAAATCAGTTAAAGCTGCTATAGCTGCTGGAATACCAGTAATATCAATGAACTCAGGTTCTGATGACTATGCTTCTTTAGGTATAAGCGCTCACGTTGGACAAACTGAATTTGAAGCTGGCGTAGGTGGTGGACAGAAAATGAAAGCTGCTGGTGGAAAAAAAGCATTATGCGTTAACCACGAAGTTGGAAACGTAGCTTTAGATAGAAGATGTGCTGGTTTCAAAAAAGGTTTTGGTGGAAGTGTTGATATCTTAGGTACTTCTAATGACCCAACAGAAATTCAAAAAGCTGTTGCTGCGAAATTAGGTGGTGGATATGATACTATCCTAACTTTAGGTGCTGGTTTATCTGGAGAAGCGGCACTTGCTGCTTTAGAATCTGCTGGAAAAGTTGGAAACGTAAAACTTGGAACATTTGATATGTCTCCAAATATGTTAAAGGCTGCTGCTGCAGGAAAAGTAGAGTTTTTAATTGACCAACAACAGTATTTACAAGGTTACCTACCAATTGCAATTTTTGCACAGTATATGAGATGGGGAACAATGCCAGCTGGCGTAGTTATGACTGGACCTGGTTTCGTAACTCCAAAAAATGCTAGTGCTGTAATTAAGTGGGCAGCTCAAGGTTATAGATAAAAAATAATTTAAAGGCCTGACTATTTTATAGTCAGGCCTTTTTTTTAATAAAAATTTTCAAATGTCAGAAAAATCAAAAAGTATATATTCAAAACAAGATTTTAATCAAGATGAACGACTTAAAAAAGTTTCAAATTTAAGAATTTTATTAAATAGACCTGAGCTTGGTGCTTTAGGAGGTTCTATTTTAGTATTTATATTTTTTGGTATTATTGCTGGAGATACTGGAATGTTTAGCGCTTATGGAACATTAAACTTTTTAGATGTATCCGCTAACTTAGGAATAATTGCGATAGCTGCTGCTATGTTAATGATTGGAGGTGAATTTGATCTTTCAATAGGTTCAATGATTGGTTTTGCTGGTATATGTATCGCGATCCCTGCAATATATTGGGGATGGCCATTATGGATGAGTATTGTTTTTGCTTTTGCTATGGCAGTACTTATTGGATATTTTAATGGTATACTTGTGGTAAGAACAGGTCTACCTTCTTTCATAGTTACTCTAGCAATGTTATTTATTTTAAGAGGAGCTACGTTGGCAATTACTCGATTAATTACAGGTAGAACACAAGTTCCTGGACTAAGAGTCTTGATAGAAAACGATCCTATTGCTTGGGTATTTGCAACAGATACTTTTAAATGGCTCTTTAACTGGTTAGGTTCAATGAAATTAATAGCTTTAAGAACTGATGGAACTCCTTTAGCAACAGGAATACCACCATCTGTAATATGGTTTGTAATCTTAACAATTTTTGCAACATGGATATTAATGAAAACAAGATATGGTAATTGGATTTTTGCTTCTGGTGGTGACAAAGTTGGAGCAACAAATGTTGGTGTTCCAGTAGGTAAAGTTAAAATAAGTTTATTTATAGGAACTGCATGTGCGGCAACTCTTTTTGCATGTATTCAAGTATTAGATGCAGGATCTGCAGATACAATGAGAGGAACTTTAAAAGAATTAGAAGCTATTGCTGCCGCTGTTGTTGGTGGATGTTTGCTAACTGGTGGATATGGTTCTGCAATAGGAGCAGCTTTTGGAGCGTTAATTTTTGGAACAGTTTCTATGGGAATTTTTTATACTGATGTTGACACTGATTGGTTTAAAGTTTTCTTGGGAGCGATGATGTTAATAGCAGTAGTATTTAACAATTATATAAGAAAAAGGGTAACAGAAAGTAAATAATGTCTGATTATTTGGTAGAATTTAATAATATAAGTAAGTTTTTTGGAAAAGTTATTGCCTTGAAAGATGTGACTATGAAAGTAAAAAAAGGTCAAATTATGTGTCTTCTTGGGGATAATGGAGCAGGTAAATCTACATTAATTAAAACTCTCTCGGGAGTTCACAGGCCTGATGAAGGAGAAATAATAGTTGAAGGAAATAAAACGATATTTGACTCCCCAAAAGATGCTTTAGACATGGGTATAGCAACAGTTTATCAAGATTTGGCTTTGGTTCCTCTAATGAGTGTAACAAGAAATTTTTTTATGGGCAGAGAACCACAAAAAGGGATACCTTTTTTAAAAACATTTGATATTGAAAAAGCAAATAATATTGCAGCTGAACGTATGGGTCAAATTGGAATTGATGTAAGAGATCCATCGCAAGCAGTAGGCACAATGTCTGGAGGTGAAAGACAATGTCTTGCAATATCGAGAGCAATATATTTTGGTGCTAAAGTTTTAGTATTAGATGAACCTACTTCTGCTTTAGGAGTTCATCAAGCATCTGTTGTTTTAAAATATATAGTTAAAGCTGCGTCTGATGGTTTGGGAGTTATTTTAATAACTCACAATGTACACCATGCATTTCCAGTG
>CACLLR010000032.1 GCA_902607805.1 uncultured Pelagibacteraceae bacterium | reverse complement strand
TGATCCTGATTTGAAATTATTATTAAAAAAATCTTTAAAATAAATATTTAAATTACCATTAATATTTTCATGCATTGTGTCTTTGTATTGATAAATTTTTAAAAAAATAAAATCAAATATATAATCTAATTTTATGCTTTCAAAAAAAACATCAATATCAAAAAAGAAAGGACTTAATGATAAATTACCATTAACTTTTATATTATTTTTTGTATCGATTGATTCAATTTCTATTAATTTTTCAAAATATTTATATTTTAAAAAAATATTATTCCTAAAATAAGATATACTTAAATTTCCTTTATTTTTTCCATCAGCTACATTTTTATTAATATTGGTTATATTAATATTTGGTTTTTTAAAATCTATCGATGCAGTAGTATTTTTTGGATTTTTATAATTTTTTTTCCAAATAAAATTATATGGGATATCAAATAATTTTCCATTTATTTTTATTTTTTTCTCTTTAGATTTAAGATCTATTTGATACTTAATTTTTCTAATAGGAGATATGGCTATGACTTCTTTCTTTTTATCTAAATAAAATAAAATACTATCAATAATTTCAATTGGTCCATTAATTGAATTTAAAAAATGATTTTTAAATTTAGCAATCGTTTTTTTGTTAAAATAAAAATTTGATTTTATAATTTTTATTTTTTTTATATTTATTTTTTTTTTATTATATAATGGTGCCAAAGAAATATACATCTCAAGATTTTTTATTTCAGAAATTACATTTTTCTCTTTATCTAGCGAAAAAGTCGCATTTTCAATTTTAAGGTGAGGAGCTGGTAAAAAATTATAATTAATTTTACCTATATTTGATAAATGTATTTTATAATCAACAAAAATTTGATTTTTTATTTTATCTTTATATCTTTCATAATCAAACAAAGCTGGTATTGATAAAAAAAGTATAATTGAAAAAAAAATAATAAATATTAATAAAATGATTTCGAAGGTATTTACTTTTTTTTTGAAAATATTCATGAGTTTAAGAAAAGATTTATACTATAAAATAAAATATGTTAAATTTAGATTATTTTAAAGGGCTTAATGAAAGGCAAAAAGAGGCCGTAAATTACTTGAATGGGCCTCTTTTAATTGTTGCAGGAGCCGGTTCAGGAAAAACAAAAGTCCTAACTTCTAGGATTGCCCATTTAATAAATAAAAATAAAGCATTTCCAAATCAGATACTAGCAGTAACATTTACCAATAAAGCTGCGAGAGAAATGCATTCTAGAGTATCAAAAATTATAAAAAATAAAAAAATTGGCATATCTTGGATGGGAACATTCCATTCTATAAGTGCAAAAATTCTTAGAAAACATGCTAAAGCTGTTAATTTAAATTATAATTTTTCAATTTTGGATCAAGATGATCAAATTAGATTAATAAAAAACATTTGTAAAGGTGAAGGACTTGATACAAAGAAAATTTCTCCCAACTTTATTCTTTCTATTATAGACAAGTGGAAAAATAAAGGATGGTATCCAGCAGATGTAATTACCAAAGGAAATGATAAATTAGAAAAAGAATTTCTTAAAATTTATAAAATTTATCAAGAGAAACTTACTGATTTAAATGGATGTGACTTTGGAGATTTAATATTACATTGTGTAAAAATCTTTGAAAAATATCCTGATATTTTAGAGATTTACTCAAGAAATTTTAAATATATACTTGTCGATGAATATCAGGATACAAATCATATACAAAGTATGTGGTTAAATTATTTAGCATCTTGTCACAAAAATATTTGCTGTGTAGGAGATGATGATCAATCTATCTACAGTTGGAGAGGAGCTGAAATAAAAAATTTTTTAGAATTTGATAAAATTTATAAGGATACGAAAATAATTAGACTAGAAAAAAATTATCGTTCATCTCAAAATATTTTAACGGTAGCATCAAAATTAATTGAAAATAACAACAATAGAGTAGGTAAGAATTTATATACAAATAGCGACGCTGGTGAATTAGTCTCTTTAGATTGTTATAGAACTGGAAAAGATGAAGCAATTGGAATAGGAGACAAAATTGAGAAATTAAAAGAAAAATATTCTTTAAATAATATTGCTATTTTAGTTAGAGCTATATTTCAAACAAGAGAATTTGAAGAAAGATTTCTTAAAATAAATTTACCTTATAGAATTATCGGAGGTACTAAATTTTATGAAAGAGCTGAAATAAAAGATAGTATATCTTACTTAAAAATCGTATTTCAAAATCAAGATGATTTATCTTTTGAAAGAATAATAAACGTTCCTAAAAGATCAATTGGAGAAACAACATTAAAACAAATAAATGAATTTGCAAAAAAAAATAACTGTTCATTAGAAATTGCTTCTAAAAAATTAATTGAGCTTAATCTAATTAAACCTAAAACTAAGCAAGGTCTAATTTCTTTAATAAATCTAATCGAAAAATGGAGAGATGATTACAAAAAAAAAATAAGTCATGTTAAACTTTTACAAATTATACTAGATGAATCGGGTTATAGTAAAATGTTAAAAGATAAAAAGGATTTAGAAAACGAAGGTAGAATAGAAAATATTAAAGAGCTACTAAATGCCATGAAAGAATTTGATAATTTAGAAAGTTTTTTAGAACATGTTTCTCTAGCAACATCAATTGATCAAGATTGGGAAGGAGAAAAAGTTAATCTTATGAGCATGCATGCTTCAAAAGGCTTAGAATTTGATGTTATTTTTTTACCAGGGTGGGAAGAAGGACTTTTTCCTCATCAAAAATCTATAGAAGAAAAAGGTGAAAATGGTTTAGAAGAAGAAAGAAGATTAGCTTATGTAGGAATAACAAGAGCCAAAAAAATTGCCACTATATCTTTTTCGATGAATAGATTTTACCAAGGAGATTGGATTGACAGTTTAGCTTCCAGATTTATAGACGAATTGCCTCTTGAAAATTTAAAAAAAAGTAATTTATTTAATAATATAGAAAAAGAAGATTTTGAATTTAATCAAGATTTTGAATATGAAAATGAAATAAATAGTCCTGGATGGTTAAGATATCAAAAAAGAATAAAATGATAAATAAATTTTTAGAAAAGTTAAAAAATGAATTATTATTAAGAAACCTTGATGGATATATCGTTCCAAAAAATGATAAGTTTTTTTCTGAATATGCTTATCCAAATAGATTAAAAACTATATCTAATTTTAGTGGATCAGCAGGATTTGCAATAATTTTAAAAAAAAAAAATTATTTATTTGTTGATGGCAGATATACAACGCAAGCAAAAATTGAAAGTGGCAACAAATATAATATTTTTGAAATTCCTAAATTTTTTCCTTTTGATATTTTTAAAAATTATAAAAAAAAAATTAAAATTGGTTTTGATCCAAATTTATTTACAAATTTAATTTTAAAAAGATATTTTAAAGAAACCTGCAATTTATTACCTGTAAGGGATAATTTAATTGATAAAATTTATACTAAAAAAGAAATAACAAAAAAAACAAATTTTTATTTTTTAAATTATAAAATAACTGGAGAAAGTTTAAATAGTAAAATTTTAAGATTAACTAAATTTTTAAAAAAAAAAAATATAGACAATATATTTATAAGTGCTCCTGAAAATGTTGCTTGGTTATTAAATTTAAGAGGAAAAGATAATCCTAATAGTCCAATACCTAATAGTAAAGTAATAGTAACAAAAAAAGGTAAAATATTTATGTTTTCGGATTTAGATAAAATTAAAAAAATTAAAAGTTACAAAAAAATAATTTATAATGATTTTAATAATTTTTTTCCTGTTGTAAGTAAAATAAGTGGAAAAAACTTTTCAATTGATAATTTAACTTGTTCGATTTCTAACCAAAATTTGATCAGTTCCCGTTTTAAAATTATTAATTATATAGACCCATGCTATAAATTTAAGTCAATAAAAAATAAAATAGAAATAAGAAATATGGAAGAAGCTCATATTTCTGATGGTGTCGCTCTTACTAAATTTTTATTTTGGTTAAAAAATAGTAAATTAAAATTATTGGATGAAATTAATGTTGAAAGAAAACTAGAAAATTTAAGAAAAAAAAATAAAAAATATCTTTTTCCTAGTTTTGGTACAATAGCAGGTTCTGGGCCGAATGGAGCCATAATTCATTACAGGGCTAATCAAACTACAAAAAGGATCATCAAAAAAAGTGATTTATTACTTTGTGACTCTGGAGGTCAATACAAACATGGAACTACAGATGTAACTAGAACTGTCTGTTTTAAAAAACCAAAAAAAAAAATTAGAGATATATTCACAAGAGTTTTAAAAGGACACATTGCTGTAGCTACAACTAATTTAAATAAAATTAATAAAGGATATCAAATTGATAAAAAAGCGAGATACTGGTTAAATGAAATAGGTTTAGATTATGGTCATGGCACAGGTCATGGGGTAGGTTTTTTTTTAAATGTTCATGAAGGTCCACAATCAATTTCAAAATTTAATAATGTAGAATTAAAAGAAGGTATGATTTTGAGTAATGAACCAGGATATTATAAAGAAAATCAATTTGGAATAAGGATAGAAAATTTAGTTTATGTGAAAAAAATTAAAAAGAAATTATTATTTAAAAATTTAACTTATGCTCCTATAGATATAGATTTAATTGATTCCAGCATTTTAAGTAAAAAAGAAAAAAATTACTTATTTAAATATCATATGGAAACATATTTAAATTTATCTAAATATCTAAATCACAAAGAAAAAAAGTGGCTACAAAAATTAATTTAAAAGTAATTCTAACTCTTTTTGATTAATTATATTAATTTTTAAAGATTTTGCTAAGTTAATTTTTTTTGTAGTTGGTTTTTCTCCAACTACCAAATATTTTAATTTGTTATTAACAGAGCTTAAAATTTTTCCAGAATTTTTTTCGATTATTGATTTTACTTCAGCTCTACTTATGCCATTAAGTTTGCCAGTTATAAGAAAAGTTTGATTTTGCAATCTTCCACTTATTTGTTTTTCTTCTTTCTCTATTTTAATAAATTTTTTTAATTCATTTATTACTTTTATATTATCTTTGTTAGAAAAAAATTTTTTAAGAGATTGAACTTGAGTTTCTCCTATTCCATCTATATTTAAAAAAGAGTTAAAATTATAATTTGAACGAATTTTAGATAAATTTTCTAAACTTTTTATATTTTGACTTATCAACTTTGCATTTTCTTGACCAATATGTCTTATTCCCAAAGCATATATTAGTTTTTCTAAACTTATATTTTTTGATTTATTTATTGCATATTTTAAATTTGAACTAGATAATTTACCCCAACCATCTAATTTTTCTATTTTATTAAAATCTAATAAAAATATTTCGTGAGGAAATCTTATTAATTTTAAATCCCAGAATTTTTCAACGACTTTTTTTCCTAGTCCATCAATATTTAAACTGTCCTTTGATATAAAATGTTTTATTTTTTCTATTGCAATTTTTTCACATTCAAAACCTTCGCTTGTACATCTTCTTATAGCATCAAATTTTTTAGTTTGATTATTATATTCTTTAGATACTGTTGATTTACACGATGGACATTTATTAGGAAAAATATATTTTTTTGATAATTTATTTCGTTTACTTAAATCAACTGACAAAACATGAGGAATAACATCTCCTGCTCTCTCTATTTTAACTGTATCACCTACTCTAATATCCTTTCTAGAAATTTCATCTTCATTATGCAAAGTTGCATTTGATACAATTACTCCTCCAATATTTACAGGATTTATTTTAGCTACAGGAGTTAATGCTCCCGTTCTTCCAACTTGAATTTCAATATTTAATATTTTAGAAAAAGAACTCTCTGCAGAAAATTTATGTGCTGAAGCCCATCTGGGTGAATTAGATACATATCCAAGTCTAGATTGTAGTTTAAAATCATTTACCTTATATACTAAACCGTCAACGTCATATTCTAATTCAAATCTTATATTTTCCATCTGCTCATAATTTTTCATTAAATTATTTACACCATTTATAACTTTATTAAATTTACTTGTTTTAAAACCCCATTCATTTAATGCTTTTAGATATTGTGATTGTTTTTCAAAATTAAAATTTTTTTGATATCCATAAGTATATGCAATGAATTGAAGTGGTATTTTTTTAGTTTGATTTGGATCTTTTTGTCTTAATGATCCTGAAGCTGCATTTCTTGGATTTGCAAAGTTATCTTTGATTTTTTCAAAATCTTTATTGGATATGAAAACTTCTCCTCTAATATCAATATCACTAGGAAAATTATTTGAAATTATTTTTTTTGGTATATCTTTAATGGTTTTTAAATTTTCAGTAATTAATTCTCCCTCCTCACCATCTCCTCTGGATAAACCAGATACAAAAGTTCCATTTTTATATGTTAAGGATGCTGATATTCCATCAATTTTGGGTTCTACGCTGTATTCTATTTTTGAAGATTTATCTAAATCAAGAAAATTTTTGATTTTTTTTTCAAAATTTTCAACTTCCTCTTTTTTAAACACATTAGCAAGAGATAACATTTTTACTCTATGTTTTGATTTTTTGAAATTTTTTGATGGTTCGAAACCAATTATTTTAGAAGGAGAATTTTTATCATTTAAAAAATCAAATTTTTTTTCAAGATCTAAAATTTCTTTTTTTAATTCATCAAAATATTTATCTGATACTTGTGGTGTATTTTTATCAAAATACAATCGATTGTGTTTAATAAATTCTTTTATTTTCTTTTTATATTTTTTTTTGACAAATTCATTATTCATTTTAATCAATTAAAGATTTAATATTATCAATTATTGAATTTTTTCTTTTTTTAATTTTAGATTTTTTAACATATTTTTTATTAAATATTTTATATGATTTTTCATACCATTTACCTGATTGGTAGTTATAACCGAGTACATTTGCATATTTTTTTGCTTCTTCAACCAAACCTAATTTATAATGAATTTCAACAAGACGATGTAAAGCTTCTTCAACGTAAATTGAGGTTTCATATTCATTAACAACTTTTTTAAATCGATTTATTGCCGGAACCCACTTTTCTTTATCAATATAATATCTCGCTAAATAAATTTCCTTAGAAGCTAATATTTCTTCAATTACCTCAAGTTTGTATTCAGCGTCTAATGCATAATCTGTAGATGGATAATTTTTAATTAGATATTCAAAATTTTTTTTTGCTTGAATTAATGGTTCTAAATCTTTTTTTTCATCTACTATTTGATCATAATAAGAAAGTGCTAAAAGATAATATGCATAATCTTTTCTGTTATGGTTCGGATATGTTTTAAAGTATCTTTCTATTTCACTAATTGCATCAAAGTAATAATCTTGTCTATAATAAGCATAAGCAGCCATTAAAGTTGATCTTGGAGCCCATTTAGATTGTGGAAACAAAAGCTCTGCTTCATTAAATTTTTTTGCTGCAATAATAGAATCTCCATTAGAGTTTAAAATTTTAAGTCCCTCATTATATGATTCAATCATTTGAATATCTAAACTAGTATTTTTTATTTGATCAACTTCTGTTTCATTTGTTGAACAAGATAGTAAAATAGTAAAAAAAAATATTAAAAATGAACTGAAAATTTTCATTTTTTTTTTTACCAGAAATAACGATAAATTTCTAATTATTAAGCTATTGATTTTAAGTGATATTTATTGACAAAAGAATGTGGTAAATTTTTCTCTCTTAACTCGAATATTGAAAAATTGTCTTTATCTTTAAAAACTTGCCTTAGTAATTTATTTGTTAAACTATGGCCTCCTTGAGAACATTTTATTGATCCTACCAAACGATAACCACTTAAAAATAAATCTCCCATACAATCTAAAATTTTATGATTTACAAATTCTTTACTGTTTCTTAGACCTTTAGGATTTAAAACTTTGTTATCTTTAACTACTATTGCGTTTTCTAAGCTGCCTCCTTTTGCCAAATTCATCTTTCTTAATTTTTCTATGTCTTCATATAAACAGAATGTTCTAGAATTGTATATTTCACTTAAATCATTTTGAAATACATTTATTTTATTTCTTTGAGTGCCAATAAAACTATTTGAATATTTTATTTCAAAGTCTATGTCTAGGCTAGCTTTTGAATTCTCAATTTCAATAAATTTATTTTCTTCTTTTATAGAAATTCTTTTTTCAATCTTTATTATTTTTATTGGTTGGTTACTTATTTCTAAACCTGTTGATAATATTCTTTCTACAAAAATTTTTGCTGATCCATCTAAAATTGGAACTTCTTGGTTATCTATTTCAATAATTGCATTGTCCACCCCTATGCCATACAAGGCAGCCATTAAATGTTCGATTGTTGATACTTTTACACCAGCTTCATTAGATACAGTAGTACATAAAGTTGCATCAGTAACATTATACACATTTGGAATTACTATGTTGTTTAATTTTAAATCAACTCTTTTAAATTGAATTCCAGAATTGGGTGCTGATGGACAAATTCTTAAATTAACTTTATTTCCTGTATGAAGTCCTACGCCATTAAAAGTTATAGATTTTTTTAAAGTTTTTTGATTTAAAATTGACATTAAATAAATATACTTTGTACATAACTTTAAAAAAACACAACTAATGTTACAGTAAAATACCAACGATCATTCAAAAAATTGAAAAAATCTTTCAAAAAATCCTTTTTTATCTGGTTTTTTCGCGTAGAAAGTTAAAAGCTCTAAATTAGAGTATCTTTCAAAATTACAGGCTGACTCACATATACTTTCTTTAGACTCATTATAAAAATGAATATCTTCAAATGAATTAAATTCATCCTTTAAATATATAGAGTTTTTATTTAAAATTTTTGACCCTTCTCCAGTAAATATTAAAACATTGCCACTACTAAAATCCTTTAAATTTAAAATTTCTATGTGATCAACACATAATTTTAATATTTCTTCTATCCGTGCATAAATAACTTGATTTAATAACTTTA
>CACLLR010000031.1 GCA_902607805.1 uncultured Pelagibacteraceae bacterium | reverse complement strand
AAATTTTACATAATTTTGATTTATTTGTAAGCAAAGCTCAATCTTTATGTTTAATTGGTCCGAATGGTGCTGGAAAATCTACTATTCTTCACTCGATATACGGTTTTACAAATATATTTTCTGGTCAGATTGAAATTGATGGAAAAGAAATTACAAATTTATCTCCTGCGCAAAAATTAAAATCAGAAGGAATAGCTTATATTCTTCAAGATAATTCTGTTTTCCCAGATATGACAGTAGAGGAAAATTTATTAATGGGTGGTTATATTAAAGACAAAACAGAAGAGTCATTTGAAGAAGCAGAAAGAGTACTTCAAAAATATGAAAGATTAAAAAATAGAAGAAATCAACCAGCTAAAGTTTTATCTGGAGGTGAAAGAAGATTATTAGAAATTTCAAGAGCTTTAGTTATGAAACCATCTATTCTATTAGTAGATGAACCTTCAATCGGATTAGAGCCAAAATATATAGAAATGGTATTTGAAATTTTAGGAGATTTACAAAAAAATGAAAAAAAAACAATCATTCTTGTAGAACAAAATGCAAAAAAAGGATTAGAATTTTCTGATATAGGATATGTTTTGGTTTCAGGCCAAACTGCAATTGCAGGAAAAGGAGATGAGCTTTTAAATAATCCAGATGTTGGCCGTTTATTTCTTGGCGGTTAATGATTAACTTAAAATATTTTTTTCAAGGTTTTAGCTGTATAAAAAGATTTGATAGCCCGGCAATAGCACTTTTTTGTTGCATGATTGCAATTGGGGCTTTGTTTAAAAATATTGGATTAAATATTCAAGAAAGTTTTTTTTCTACATTTTTGACTTATGCATTACCTGGATCATTAGTTATGGCAGAGTCCCTGATAATTGGTGCGCCACTCTTAAATATTTTTATAGCTGTTTGGTTGGTTAATGCTCGACTTTATCCAATGACAGTTTCACTAATGCCATTATTGATGCATGAAAGCCAGCCTAAATGGAAATATTATTTATCTTGTCATTTCGTAGCTGTATCAGCCTGGCTTATTATGAAAAGTAATTATCAAAATGTTGATAAAAAAAATAGAATAGATTATTGGATGGGCGTAGGAACAGCGACTTGGTCAATAGCAATTATTGGAACAATAATTGGATTTATAACATCAGATTTTTTGAACAAAGATGTAATGATAGGATTGGCTATTGTGAATCCAGTATATTTTATGTGCATGATGATTGGAGCAATGCAAACAATCCAAATAACTTTATCAATAATACTTGGTGCAATTTTAGGACCTGCGTTTTATTACTTATCTCCAGAATGGAGTATTTTATTTGGAGGTTTTTTTGCAGGGACGATTGCTTATTTTGTAGGAACAAAAAATGACAACTAGTATAGTTTTAGCAATAATTGTGACGTCAATTGCAACTTATTCATCTAGATTTTTGGGAGTGCTTAGTTCAGAAAAAATAAAAGAAACATCAAAAATATTTGTATGGTTTAACTGTTTAGCTTATTCAACTCTGGCTGCCTTAATTGCAAGAGTTGTTATTTTTCCTTATGGAATTTTATCAGAAACTGACCATTTATTAAGGTTAATAGTACTGTTTTTTTCAATATTAATCTTTTATTTAACAAAAAGGAATCTAGTTTATCCTACAGTTTTTTCTGCTATCATATTGTTTTTTTTAAGTAGTTACTTTTGATTAAAAATGAAAAAGTTATTTGTAATATTGTTTTTATTAATGCTACCCAATGTATCTAGCGCAGGATGCGATGATCCAATAGGAGATGGAGTAGATTATACAAATTGTAGATTTTCAGATGGTCAAGATTTACAAGGAAGTTATCTTCCAAATTCAAATTTATCTTTTGCAAGCTTTATTCAAGTTAATTTTGATAAAAGCATAATGATGAATTCTATTTTAGCATTTGGAACTTTTTCTGAATCTTCATTTATTAGAGCAAACTTGTATGAATCAAACCTTCAAGGAGCTAACTTTGAAAAAACAAATTTTACAAGTGCAAATTTAACAAGAGTTAATTTTATGGGCGCAACTTTAATTGAAACAAATTTCCAGAATGCTAATTTAATGGAGGCTGATTTTACATCTTCAAATATTTTGAATGCTAATTTTGAAGGTGCAAATTTAAATAATACGACATGGTCAGATGGTAAAAAATGTGGACAAGGTTCGATTGGAACTTGTAAAAAGTGATATAAAAGATTTTGAGCAAATTGAAGGCTTAAAAATCTCATATAACAATAATTCAAAAAGAATAATTAATATTTTTTTAGAAGATAGCTTAATTGATAAATTAATTTTTCCTTTTAACAAATTTGATATAACAGCTTTAGAGTACAAGCCTTTTACCAGGTTTACTATTGCAAAAAGTTTAGATGATTTAACAAAAAATAGTTTGGGAGATTTTTTAAAAAAAAATATAAAAAAAAGAGAATTAGGATGCGTTATAATTAAAACCAATAAAGAAAATAAAAATATAAATGATACTTTTCTGACCAAACTTTCCACTGCATTGGTACATTTAATAGGAATTCCAAATCACGACTCTATGACAGCAAAATATTATGCAAGATTTAATGTAAAACATGAAGATGATAGCGATTCATATTTAAGAAAAGCTTACAAAAATATGGATCTTCACACAGATGGCACTTATGTTGATGAAATAACCGATTGGCTTTTGATGGCAAAGCTTGATGAAAAAAATGCGGAAGGAGGAGAGACCACGCTGCTCCATCTTGATGACTGGGAACATTGCAACGAGTTTTTTAATAATCCTTTAGGAAAAGAAAATTTTATTTGGGGTTCTCCAAAAAGTAAAAATGTTGACTATAAAATTAAACATCCTATTTTTAGTGAAGATAGTGATGGAAAGCCTCAAATTTCATATATAGATCAATTTCCTGAACCATTAAATATGCAGCAGGGCGATTTTTTGCAAAAACTGTCGGATGCTTTAGAAGAAAGTACAAATAAATTAACTATTAATCTAGAACCTGGATCTGCAATTTTAGCAAATAACTATTTTTGGCTTCATGGAAGAAAA
The DNA here is from genome assembly GCA_902607805.1 of uncultured Pelagibacteraceae bacterium. GTDB lineage: Bacteria > Pseudomonadota > Alphaproteobacteria > Pelagibacterales > Pelagibacteraceae > Pelagibacter. Next base: position 6,320 of record CACLLR010000031.1, on the reverse strand, counting down.
CCTTTTAAAGAGAACAAAAATTTGAGTCGAGAATTGTTGAGAATAAGAGGATCATTTTATAGTTAAAAAATAAGTTAAAATTCAATATTCAAATCTAAGTTGTAATTATTATTATGTTCAAAAAACCCATTAAAATATAGTTTTTTTTGTTGTAAATTTACAACAACATTAAATTTATTTATTTTATAATAAAAAGAGTAGAGTAATCTAGCTTATATTTTGGTATCTAAGATCTGATTTAAATTTAAATTAACTTAATATTAAGGAAGAAACATGAAAAAACTAATTACTTCGATTCTATCAGTTTTTCTTTTGACTTCAGCGGCTTATTCATTTGACAGACCGTCGATAAGCATAGGTGGATCTTTCACCGCAGCTTATTTCGAAACATCTGCTCATGAAGTAGAAGCTAGTGAGAAATCAGCTGAAGAAGAAGGAGCTGCTCTAGGCGGATACGCTTCAGCGTTTGTTGAACTAACACTTGCTGTAACTCATACTAATAACGACTATGGAAAAGGTCTAGCTGATGTTTATGTTGCTGCTGTTAAAGCTCATGGAATTAATGTAACTGCTGTAACAGCTCATGAAGAAGGTAAAGGTGATTACGGTGCTGAAGTTGCGACACTAGCTTCTGCTGGTGGTGATGCTTTAGCTGTATTGGGTTATCTTGATCAAGCTGGCGGTAGTATTATAGCTGGTTCATTAGATGCAGGATCTTTTGATAAATTCGTATTATCTGATGGTATGATCGGTGACTCTTTAACTGACAGATTTGGAAAAGACTTGAACAAATCATTTGGTTCTCTTCCTGGTTCTACTGGAAAAGGTGCAGGTGTATTTTCTACAGTAGCAAAAGGAGCTGGTATTGATTCTTCTGGACCATACACTGGAGAGTCTTATGATGCTGCAGCTTTAATCGTGCTTGCAATGCAAGCTGGTGGAAAAGCTGACAGAGCTACAGTTCAAAAAAATGTAATGGATGTTGCAAATGCTCCAGGGAAAAAAATATATCCAGGTGAGTTAAAGAAAGCTTTAGATTTACTTGCTAAAGGTAAAGCTGTTAACTACGAAGGTGCAACTGCAGTTGAATTTACAGATGTTGGAGAAGCTTTTGGTTCTTTCTTAGAAAAAGAAATCAAAGGTGGTAAGTTCAAAACTAAAAAACAAAGATAATATCTAAATTTACAAACCTCAGCGGAGAAATCTGCTGAGGTTTTTTTTATTTTTTACTTAATATGTCTGCCCTTACTGTAACGTAAACTATTAAAATACAAAATGGAACGCATATTAAGTTCATAGTTTCCCAGCTAGTTAAACTTATCAATACTCCCGCTGAAAGGCTTGCTATAGCCATAGTAGAAAATACAATTAAATCATTTATTCCTTGTGCTCTAAATTTTTCTTCTTCTTTATAAGTTAAAACTACTAAACTAGTTCCAGAGATAAATAAAAAATTCCAACCTAATCCTAAAAATATTAAAGCAACCATATAATTTTCATACGTTTGTTCAAATAAACTAAAAACTATTGTTATGATAAAAAACAGAACTCCTATGTGCATTATGTTGCTATGGCCAAACTTTTTAATTAAATGACCAGTAATTAATGAAGGAAGAAACATGGCTGCTACATGAATTTGAAGAACAAAGCCTGTTTTTTCTAAACTCATTTTTTCCATTACATGCATACTTAAAGGAGTAGCTGTCATTAAAATTGACATTACGCCATAAGCACATGCGGCAGCAATAATTGCTTGCAAAAATCTTGGTTGAAGTATTATTTTGGATAATTTACGACCTTCATTCTTATTATTTAAATCTATTTTTGTATTTTCATTATTTTTATAAAAAAATAAAAATATTGCTGGCATAAATGAAAATAAAGCAAGCATGATATAAGATCCTACATATAAATAATCACTAAATAAATTTTTTGCATAATTAGCGGAAGATATGCCTAGAAAAGCTGACACAATACCAGCTAGCATTAATATAGAAATAGCTTTTGGAGCCTTTTCCTTTTCTACACTTTCTGCTGCTGCAAAACGGTATTGATGATTAAATGCCATCCCCATTCCAAGAATTAAACATGAGATACAAAATAAAATAAAGTTTTCTTGACTAATAGCAAAAGCAGCTAATAAGGAAGTTGCTGACATTATTAAAGATGCAAAAATAAATCCTAACCTTCGACCAATTTTACTCATTATTTTTGCTGCTAAAATAGTAAAGGTTGCAGTACCAACCACATATAAGGCCGTGGGTAATGTTGATAGAATCTGAATTGAAGTAATTTTGGAACCAATAATTCCACTTAAAAAAACTGTAATTGTTGCAGCTGTAAAACCAAATACTTGGCTTAATGTTAATAGTAAAAGATTCTTATTCATTAAAATATATATTTGTCTGAAAGATAAAAAATTAGTCCAAGAACAATACCAATTAGAATGTAATACATTAAATCTCTTTTTTGATAAGAGAATAAATTTCGTCTTTACTTATAACTCCTATTTCTTTTACAATTTCCTCACTATTTTTATAAATAATGATTGTTGCCCAATATTGTACGTTCAATAATTTTGCAATATCTTTGTTTTTTGTTTGCTCGTAGCTAAAAAATAATACATCGGGGAAATCTTTCTCGGCTTCACTTAAAATCTTTACTTGTTTAGCGCAAGTTCCACAGCTTTTATTCCAAGAATTAATTACAATTGTCTTGCCATCTTTTTTTGCTTGATTGAATGTTTCTATGTCAAAATTAGTTTTTTTTTCAATTGCAGAGGCCTCAAATGAAAACAAAAGGAGTAATATAATTAATATTTTTTTTATCATAATCACTGTTTTATTATTTTTTCAGGTAAAATACCTCTTGGCCTATATCTCATTATAACTAATAATCCAATTCCTACCAGTAAAAACCTAAAATATGGTGCGCTATTTATTAAATGAATTTTAATTTCATTTGTTTCAGGTAAATGAGAGGTTAACAAGTTAATAAAAAATAATGCAATTGGAGCAGCCTGTACCCATAAGAACCATACGGCAAAACCTCCTAATATTGCTCCAAAGTTATTACCCGTGCCTCCAACAATTACCATAACCCAAATTACAAACGTATATCTCATAGGTCTGTAACTTCCTGGAGTAAACAATCCATCATTAGTAACCATCATTGCACCGGCAATACCAACTACTGCTGAACCTAAAATAAAAATCAATAAATGTTCCTTAACAATGTTCTTTCCCATAGCACTTGCAGCTTCTTCATTGTCTCTTATTGCTCTCATTTTTCTTCCCCATGGAGAATAAAGTGCTTTTTGGGTTAAAATTAACAAAATAATTACAACTATTAAAAACAAACCAGAAAAACAAAGTTTTACGTAAATTGATGATGCATTAATAACTAATTGGCTTAAAGCATCTTGCCTTTCTGAGACTGAATTAATTAAATCTAACTTTGTAGAATGAAAATTTTTAACTAGGTCTATAAACCAAGGGGAAGTTTGAAGGTCTATTTCATATGGTGCTGGCCTTTTTAAACCAATAACATTCTTTACGCCTCTTGCTAACCATTCTTCGTGTTTAATTATTGAAACAACAATTTCTGCAATTAATAATGTTGCTATGGCAAGATAGTCAGCCCTTAATCCAAGAGCAATTTTGCCAATTATATATGCTAATCCACCTGCAAACAAACCTCCAACAATCCAAGAAAATAAAACTGGCATTCCTAGACCTCCTAAAAATCCTGTTTTAGCAGGTTCAACTGACTCAATACTTTCTATTGCAGGTGTAGAAATTAATCTTAATAATAATAATCCAACTATTATAATCGCTGCAATTATGTAATTTCTTTTTTTTGATTTTTCAATTTTTTTTAAAACATAACGTATTGAAAAAACCATTCCTATAATAATTCCAATACATATAATCATATTTAAACCACCCACTTTCCAAGCCTCATCAACTGGTGCTACAGAAACAAGTACAACTGCTAATCCCCCAAGAGCTGTATAACCCATAATTCCAAAATTAATTAAGCCTGCATAACCCCATTGAATATTTGCTCCCATTGTCATTACTGCTGAAATTAAACAATAATTTAAAATCGTTAAAGCAATTGACCAAGATTGAAATATGCCCACCAATACAATTAGTGTTATCATTACTGAATAAGCTGCTATAACATTTGAATATTGCTTCATATTTTCTTTCCTTCAAAAATACCGGAAGGTCTAAATAATAATACTAAAACTAAAATAGAAAATGAAATTGCAAACTTATAGTCTGTAGACAATAATTGTACCATTGAATTTGGTTCTAACGCCTCTGGCAGTAAATAAACAAAAAACTTTTTATATGCGTAGGTTAAAAATATTTCTGCGAATGCAATAACATATCCTCCTAGAAATGCCCCAAATGGATTTCCTATGCCACCAACTATCGCTGCAGCAAATATAGGAAGCATATTATTAAAATAAACAAAAGGCCTATAACTCTTATCTAGGCCATACAAAATACCTCCAATTGTTGCCAAAATTCCAGCAATTACCCAAGTGATCAGAACTACTTTTTTAGGATCTATTCCAGATAATAATGCTAAATCTTCATTGTCAGAATACGCTCTCATACTTGTTCCAGTTTTGGTTTTATTTAAAAACCAAAACATGATTGAAACCACTATAAGTGTTACAACTATCGTAATTACTTGTGTAGATTTAACTGTTAACCCTTCGCTAAATCCTGTCATTTCTTTAAATTCGATTGCTTTTAAAATAAATTTTTCTCCATCAAGAAACCTTTTGTCACCTGGACCTATAATTATTCTTATAATTGCTTGTGTCACAAACATTACACCAACGCTAACCATTGCAAGCTGAACTGGAGGACTTTTTTTTACTCTATAATAGCTAAAAACAAATTTATCTATCGTGAGCATATACAAAATCATCATAAAAATGGCGAAAGGAATAGTAAGTAAAGCCGTAGGAAGAACTCCAAAACTAATTCCTATTGATTGAAAATAATAAGTCAACAAAACCGCAAACATTGTACCAAAAGACATCATGTCTCCTGTAGCAAAATTGGCAAATCTTAGTATTCCATAAATTAATGTTACAAAGATTGCCCCTAGAGCTAGTTGAGAGCCATAAGTTAAAGCAGGAATAATAGTGTAATTTAACAACAAAATAATAGCATTTAAAAATTCCATTTTAAGCTCCTAAAAAAGATCTTCGTACTTCTGGATCATTCAGTAATTCATTACCTGATCCTTCAAATTTATTTTCCCCAGTTACTAATACATAACCTCTATCAGAAATACTTAAGGCTTGTTTGGCATTTTGTTCTACCATTATTATTCCAACATTAGTTTCTTTCACTTTTAAAATATGTTGAAATAATTCATCCATAACTATGGGTGAAACTCCAGCAGTAGGTTCATCTAACATTAATACTGAAGGTTTAATCATTAGCGCTCTACCTAAAGCTACTTGCTGTCTTTGACCTCCAGATAATTGACCTACTATTTGAGATTTTTTTTCTTTTAAAATTGGGAATAATTCATAAATCTCATCTATTACTTGATTAATGTCATCTTTTCTTAAAAAAGCTCCAATTTCTAGATTTTCTTTTACGGTTAATTCAGCAAAGACATTTCTAGTTTGAGGAACAAATGAAATTCCCTGTTTAACTCTATCTTGTGGAGATAAACTAGATATATTATTTCCATCAATTGAAACTGATCCAGATTTTAAATTAAGCAAACCAAGCATAGCCTTCATAGCTGTAGATTTTCCAGCGCCATTTGGACCAAGAATTGCAACTATTTCTCCTTTGTTAACATTTATTGAGCAAGAAGTTATTATATCTGGTCCATCGCCATATCCTGCTGTCATTTTATTTCCTTCAAAAAAAGCCATTATTTATTTTCTCCATTATTATTTGCTCTACCTAAATAGCTTTCAATAACTTTTTCATTTTTTTTAACTTCATCTGAAGTTCCTTCAAATAAAACAGAACCTTCAGACATAACTATAACTGGATCACACATTCGACTTATAAAATCTATATCGTGCTCGATCATACAAAAAGTATAACCTTTTTCTTTGTTTAGTCTTTGAATGGCTGTGCCTAAATCTTTTAATAATGTTCTATTAACGCCGGCTCCCACTTCATCTAATAAAACTAATTTAGCATCAACCATCATAGTTCTTCCAAGTTCAAGAAGTTTCTTTTGACCTCCTGAAAGATTACCAGCTTGTTCGTTTGCTAAATGTTTTAGATTTAAAAATTCAGTTACTTCATAAGCTTTACTCCTAA
>CACLLR010000030.1:7500-9563 GCA_902607805.1 uncultured Pelagibacteraceae bacterium | reverse complement strand
GAAGGTCCGGCTAACTTCGTGCCAGCAGCCGCGGTAATACGAAGGGACCTAGCGTAGTTCGGAATTACTGGGCTTAAAGAGTTCGTAGGTGGTTAAAAAAGTTGGTGGTGAAATCCCAGAGCTTAACTCTGGAACTGCCATCAAAACTTTTTAGCTAGAGTTTGATAGAGGGAAGCAGAATTTCTAGTGTAGAGGTGAAATTCGTAGATATTAGAAAGAATACCAATTGCGAAGGCAGCTTTCTGGATCATAACTGACGCTGAGGAACGAAAGCATGGGTAGCGAAGAGGATTAGATACCCTCGTAGTCCATGCTGTAAACGATGTGTGTTAGACGTTGGAAATTTATTTCAGTGTCGCAGCGAAAGCAATAAACACACCGCCTGGGGAGTACGACCGCAAGGTTAAAACTCAAATGAATTGACGGGGACCCGCACAAGTAGTGGAGCATGTGGTTTAATTCGAAGATACGCGCAGAACCTTACCAACACTTGACATGTTCGTCGCGACTCTAAGAGATTAGAGTTTTCGGTTCGGCCGGACGAAACACAGGTGCTGCATGGCTGTCGTCAGCTCGTGTCGTGAGATGTTGGGTTAAGTCCCGCAACGAGCGCAACCCTCACTTTTAGTTGCCATCATTTAGTTGGGCACTCTGAAAGAACTGCCAGTGATAAGCTGGAGGAAGGTGGGGATGACGTCAAGTCCTCATGGCCCTTACGTGTTGGGCTACACACGTGCTACAATGGCATTTACAATAGGAAGCAAGATGGCGACGTCAAGCAAATCCTAAAAAAATGCCTCAGTTCGGATTGTACTCTGCAACTCGAGTACATGAAGCTGGAATTACTAGTAATCGCGGATCAGCGCGCCGCGGTGAATACGTTCCCGGGTCTTGTACACACCGCCCGTCACACCATGGGAGTTGGTTCTACCTTAAGGCAAAGTGTAAAATCTTTGACTACGGTATAGTCAGCGACTGGGGTGAAGTCGTAACAAGGTAGCCGTAGGGGAACCTGCGGCTGGATTACCTCCTTTCTAAGGATGATTAAGGATTATTTCTTAATCTAAATAACTAATAGGCTAATGTTGACCGTCCTCATTTCTCTTCTTTAAATTTAAGTGTTTCTCTTTTCTGAATAGGGCCGGTAGCTCAGTTGGTTAGAGCACACCCTTGATAAGGGTGGGGTCGAAAGTTCGAGTCTTTCTCGGCCCACCATTTTTTTGGGGGATTAGCTCAGCTGGGAGAGCGCCTGATTTGCATTCAGGAGGTCAGCGGTTCGATCCCGCTATCCTCCACCAGAAAGCACTTAGTTATTTTATTTGTGAATATTTTAATATTATCAATATCTATATCCGATTGTTCGAATAGATGAACAATCAATGAATGTTCGAATAGATGAACATTCCAACAAAATTTGATTCAACACAGAATTTTTTTCTGTGCATAAATCAAGCGTTTAAGGGCGTGTGGCGGATGCCTTGGCACTGATAGACGATGAAGGACGTGGTATACTGCGATAAGTTACGGGGAGCTGTATGCAAGTTTTGATCCGTAAATTTCCGAATGGGAAAACCCAACACTTTATGTGTTACTTTAAACTGAATAAATAGGTTTGAAGAGATTACCTGGAGAACTGAAACATCTAAGTAACCAGAGGAAAAGAAATCAATTGAGATTCCGTGAGTAGTGGCGAGCGAAAGCGGACTAGGCCAGTAGATTTGTTAAAAAAATTTGAATAGTTTGGAAATGCTAACCATAGAGGGTGATAGTCCCGTAGAAGTAATGTTTAATAAATTTCTTGAGTAAAGCGGGACACGTGAAATCCTGCTCGAATATAGGGGGACCACCCTCTAAGCCTAAATACTAATCAGTGACCGATAGTGAACTAGTACCGTGAGGGAAAGGTGAAAAGAACCCCTATTAGGGGAGTGAAATAGAACCTGAAACCGCATGCCTACAATCAGTCGAAGCTCTTTTTAGAGTGACGGCGTACCTTTTGTATAATGGGTCAGTGACTTAATTTATTAAGCAAGCTTAAGCCAAATAGGTGTAGGCGCAGCGAA
>CACLLR010000030.1:0-5000 GCA_902607805.1 uncultured Pelagibacteraceae bacterium | reverse complement strand
TAAACTTAATTTAGCTTGCTCACTTGGGCCAGCGGTAAAAATAGCAAGTGGTGATATAAACTTTACTCCTTTATTGCATAAAATCGCAAAAAAAAAAAAGAAAATAATAATATCAACTGGAAACTCCAATATTAAAGAAATTTCAAAGACTTATAACTATTTAAAAAAAGAAAACCCAAATATTGATAATAAATTAATATTTTTGCACTGTGTTTCATCCTACCCAACACCTATAAGCCAATCAAATATAAAAAGAATTGAGATTTTAAAAAAACGATTCAAAAAATTAATTGTTGGTTATTCAAATCACTGTTTAGAGAAAGAAGCTATACTCGCAGCTTGTGCTCTTGGTGCAAAAGTTGTTGAAGTTCATATTACATTATCTAAAAAAAACAAAAAATTTCGAGACCATCAAATGTCTTTTGATAGAACACAGTTCAGTGATCTAGTTAAAAGTATAAGAGCAATAAATTTAACTTTATCTGAGCAAAGTTATAATACCATGAAATGTGAAAGATCAGAAAAAAAACTGATGAGAAAAGGACTTATAGCAAAAAATAATTTAACCAAAAATAAAATATTAAATAAAAATGATGTTGATTTTGCTAGACCAGCTAGTTATTTTTCTTTCTTAGATAAAAAGAAAATAATAGGAAAAAAAATAAAAAAAAATATTCCTAAAGGCTATTTACTAAAAAAACATTATTTTTTTTGAAAATAATTAAAAAATTAATTTACTGCAAAAAATATTTTATGCCTAATACTAGACCAACTTCAAACTTTAATAATAAGGGAGTTTGTAATACATGTATTAATGTGTTTGGGAGAAAAATTAAATATACAGGTAATTCTGAATTAGATAAAAAAATGGAGTTAAATGCTGTCCTTCTTCCAGAACTGGTTAAAACAATATAAAAACTAACTTGTTTAAACTAAAACGAATTATGGTGATTTAATTTATTGACTGATTAACAATAAGTATTTATAAATGTTCAATTTTTGAACACCATATAGAAATTTATGTTATGTATATTACAAGCAAGGATGTCATCTAAAAGATTTCCTGGCAAAGTACTTCAATTTATAAAAGGAAAAGAAATTTTAAAAATAGTATATGAACAAATATTTAAATCAAAATATGTTTCAAAAATCATTATAGCAACTTCTAAAAATAAATCAGACGATAAGATAGAATTTTTTTGTAAAAAAAATAAAATAGAAATTTTTAGAGGTTCTTTAAATAATGTAGCTAGTAGATTTAATAAAATAATTAAAAAAAATAATTGCAAAGAATTTATTAGAATTAATGCAGATAGTCCTCTTACAAGTAGTCTAATTATTAATAAATTATGTAAAGAATTTCTTCGAGGAAAAAGTGAAATTGTCACCAATGTTTTTCCCAGAACTTTTCCAAAAGGTCAATCTGCAGAAATAGTAAAATCTTTATTAATTACTAATAATATTAATAAATTTAATGAACATGATTTAGAACATGTTACAACTTTTTTTTATAGAAATTATAAGAAATTTAAAATAAAAAATATTAGAAACAATATTAATCAAAGTAAATATAATTTGTCAGTTGACACAAAAAAAGACTTATTTAATATAAATATCATAGCATCAAATTATGATATATATAACTTTAATGTAGCTAATTTGAGACAAGAGTTAAAAAAAAAAATTAAACATGAAAAAATTAAAAATTAAATACTGTAAAAATTGTGTAACACCCAATACTAGACCAGATATTGATTTTGATAATTTTGGTATTTGTAGTGCTTGCAACAGCAGTGTACAAAAGAAAAAAATTATAAATTGGAAAAAAAGATTTAAAGATTTAAAAAAAATATTAAATAAACATAAAAAACTCTCAAAAAATAAAAGTTATGACTGTATTGTACCTGTTAGTGGAGGAAAAGACAGTATTTATCAAACTTATATATTAAAAAAAAAATTTAAGATGAATCCTCTCGCCATAACTTGGAGACCATTATCCAGAACTTTTCGAGGAGAAGAAAATTTATTAGCATTAAAGAAGATTGGTGTTGATCATATTGATTTTACTCCCAATCCAAAAATTATAAATCAAATTACTAAAAAATCTTTTTTTAAATTTGGAGATACGTCTTATATTGATCACTTATGCATATTTAATATTATTCCTAATTTCGCTATAAAACTTGGTATTCCACTAGTTGTTTGGGGAGAAAATTGGTACCTCGAATATGGAGGGAAAAAGTTTTCAAATAATAGTAAGTTAACTGTTCAACTATCAAAACAAAATCATATACTTAAAAAATTTCCATCTGAAAAATGGATTTCAAAAAATATAAAAAAGAGAGATATATCTTCATTTAAATCTCCAAGTGTAAAAGAGCTAAAAAAAATTAAATATGAGCCAATATTTTTAGGTTATTTCATAAATTGGGACATAAAAAGGAATAGAAAAATTTCTGTTAAAAATGGATTTAAACCTAGAGAAATGGGTCCAATAATGGGATTATACAATGAATCTGATTTAGACTGTACAAATATTCCCATACACCATTACTTTAAATGGTTAAAGTTTGGCTTTAATAGAGTCACAGATAACTGCTCTAACGAGATTAGAAAAGGCAGAATGTCTAGAAAAAAAGCAATTAAATTAGTTAGTAAGTTAGATGGAATGAAGCCTCCTAAAGAATATATAAAAGCATTTTGCAATCAAATAAGAATAAGTAATTCTAAATTTTGGAAAGTAGCTGATAAATTTAGAAATAAAAATATTTGGAAAAAAAAATCTCTGAATAAGTGGTATATAGAAAACTGGTTAGGTGGAAAAAAAGTTATTGATAATTTTGGATATACAAAAATAAGTCGCAAAGAGAAAATTTTTTTAATGGATTTAAGTACAAAGAATTAAGTTGATTAACTTTAAAAATATAATGCATAGTAAAAAAATCAATAAAAGAAAAAAAATTAATATCTCAGTAATTGGTCTTGGTGTAGGTTTTTCTCATGCCATGAAAATTAAAAAAGATAAAAATTTAAATTTAATTTCTGTTTATGATCCAGACCTTAAAAAGGCTAGACTTTTATCAAAAAAACTTAATTGCAAATATAAATATAAATTCAATGATGTATTTAACGATAAAGAATTAAATAGTTTAGTTATATCTAGTCCAGATGACAAGCATTGTAATCAAATAATTAAAACAATAAAAAATTCTAAAAATTTTTTTATTGAAAAGCCACTCTGTAATAATAGGAAAGAGTTAGTAAAAATAAAAAAAGAACTTAAGTTAAAAAAAAATGTATTATTTGAATCTAATTTAATTTTAAGAACTGTACCTTTATATAAGTGGTTAAAATCTAAAATTATTAATAAATATTTTGGCGAAATATATTCTATAGAAGCAAGCTATCTTTATGGCAGGTCTGAAAAAATTTTAAAAGGTTGGAGAGGAAAGGCAAAAAATTATACAGGAATGAATGGAGGCGGTATTCATATGATTGATTTAGTTTGTTGGTTATTAAACAAAAAACCCAAAGAAGTTTATTCCTTTGGTAATAAAATATGTTTTAAAAAGTATAATTTCAATTTTAAAGATTTTGAAAATTCTATTTTTTATTTTGACAATGACTTAACAGCATCAATAAGTGTACATTTAGGATGTATTCATAAACATCACCATATATTAAAAATTTATGGATCAAAAAGAACATTTATATATGATGATAAAGGACCTAGAGTAATTTATAGCAAAAAAAAGAACTCAAAACATTTAAGAGTAAAATATGAAAGTCTACCAAAAGATAAAACAATCTTAATGAATAATTTTTTTAAAAGTATTTTAAAAAATAAATTTAAAAAAAATAAAATGAAGGATAATTTTAATTTAATTAATATATTAGATGCGGGACAATTGTCTCATTTAAAAAATAAAAAAGTTAAAATAAATTATGAAAAATATTGATTATATAAAAGGAGCACAGCCATTTTTTGGCAAATATAAAAAAAACATTCTGAAGGATATAAATTTTTGTATAAACTCAGGAAATCTTTCTAATGGTATATATGTAAAAAAATTTGAAGAAAATTTAAAAAAATACTTTAAATCTAAGTTTGCTCTAAGTTTAAATTCTGGTGGTACAGCATTAGAATTGGCAGTTTTATCACTTAATTTAAAAAACAAAGAGATTATTGTTCCTTCCCAAACTTTTATTGCTTCACCAAATTCAATTGCTAGGGCCGGCTGTACTCCTGTTTACTGTGATATCAATTATCGCACAGGCTGCCTAGATCCTAAGCAAGTATTAAAAAAAATCAATAAAAGAACAGGTGCTGTGATGTATGTGCATATGTTTGGAATGATGAGTAAAGATATTTTAGAAATTAAATCTATATGTAAAAAAAAAAAATTATATTTAATTGAAGATGCATCGCATGCTCATGGAGCCAAAATAAATGGTAAATTTGCAGGAAATATTGGTGATGTAGGTTGTTTTTCATTATATGCAACTAAAATAATTACAACTGGAGAAGGTGGGTTTATTCTAACAAATAATAATAAAATATTTAAAAAAATTAAATCTTTAAAAAATTATGGAAAAGGTCAAAATCAAAAGTTTGTTTATCTTTCAAATAATTTTAGATTAAGTGAAATAAGTTCTATATTAGGAATTTATCAACTTAAAATGCTTAACAGTTTTATAAAACATAGAAATAAAATTTCTAAAATTTATCTTGATAAATTAAAAAATAATAATTATTTAGAATTTTTTCATTCTAGTAAAAATTCTCAAAATTCTTATTGGAGATTTCCAATGTATTTATCTTATAAAATTAATAGAATAAAATTTCAAAAATTAATGAATGATAGTGGCGTTAGAATCACATGGATGTATGATCCACTGTGCCATCTACAACCTTTATATAAAAATAGTAAATTAAAGCTTAAATTTTCTGAAAAGCATATTAAGTATCTAATAAATTTGCCTACACATATTTCTATTAA
>CACLLR010000029.1 GCA_902607805.1 uncultured Pelagibacteraceae bacterium | reverse complement strand
GTATTTTTTATAGTAATTTTTATTATGTTTATCACAAGTTTTTTTAATTTGACTATGAAATAATTTTTTTAAATCTAAATCATTTAAACACGGAGTAGCATCCATGCCGCCACCAAACCAACCATAAGAAGTATAAATATATCTAGTATTAAAATGCATTGCAGGCACATATGGATTTTTCATATGCATTACAACAGAAATTCCTGAAGCCCAAAAACTTGAATTATTTTTAGTTCCAGGAATTTTTTTTTTGAAACTTTTTGAGAATTTTCCGTGAACTTCTGAAAAATTTACTCCAACCTTATCGAAAATTTTTCCATTTTCATAAATTCTAAACTCTCCTCCACCTTCATTTTTATTTTTTCCTCTATTCCATGTTTTTTTATTAAATATATCTTTTTTACCTTCTAGTTCTTCAATTTCTTTACAAATCATTTCCTGCAAAGTTTTAAACCAATTTTTAACAATTGTTTTTTTTATTTCTTTATTCATTTTATATAGCTAGTTTGCCTTAAATTTTCACTTAATACAATTGCTACAGAAGTGGCTAAATTTAAAGATCGTTTTGTTTCTATCATAGGAATTTTTAATTTATTTTGAATTAATTTATGAATCTTTTTTGGAACTCCAGAACTTTCTCTACCAAATAGCAAAGTATCATTTTTAGAAAAATTAAAATCTAAATATGATTTTTTTGCTTTTGTTGTCATTAAAATAATTCTTTGATTTTTTTTTGAATTAAAAAATTTTTTATAACTTTCATAAATAATTATTTCATTTTGATTCATATAATCCATTACAACTTTTTTAAATCTTTTATCATTTAGAAGAAAACCGCATGGTTCAATTATCTCTAACTTTGCACCCAAGCAAGCACATGTTCTTGCAATTGCTGCAGTATTCTGAGGAATATCAGGCTCGAATAACGCTATTTTAGGTACAGAAATGGGTTTTTTATGTGTCATTGTTGCCATAGAAAAATATCTTTTTTCTTATAAGAAATCATATATTAAGTAAAAATTAAAATATTAAAGATGTCTGATTCAGATAAAAAAAAGCCAAATAGAAGAGATTTTATCATTACAGCAACTGCCACCGCAGGTGTTGTAGGGGTAGGAGCGGCCGTTTGGCCTTTGGTAGATCAGATGAATCCAGACGCCTCAGTAAAGGCATTAGCAAGCACAGAAGTAGACGTAAGTAATGTTAAGCCAGGTCAATCAATAACAGTTTTATGGAGAGGCAAACCAGTTTTTATTAAAAGAAGAACAAAAATTGAAATAGATGAAGCAAGGAATGTGAATATAAAGGAATTAAAACATCCAGAAACAGATGAAGTGAGAGCAAAAAATCCTGAATGGCTTGTTATGGTAGGAATTTGTACTCACTTAGGATGTGTTCCATTGACAGATAAGGGAGATTATAATGGTTGGTTTTGTCCATGTCACGGTTCTCATTATGATACATCAGGAAGAATTAGAAAAGGACCTGCTCCAACAAATTTGGAAGTTCCGAAGTATGAGTTTGTAAATAGTAATACAATAAAAATAGGATAACTTTAAATGAGTGATCATGAATATCATCCAAAATCTAGATTAGGAAAATGGTTTAATGATCGATTGCCTTTATTAACATTAGCAAATCATTTATCAGACTATCCAACTCCCAAAAATTTAAATTACTGGTGGACATTTGGAGGCATTTTAACATTTTGTCTAATTACTCAGATTGTTACAGGAGTAATTTTGGGAATGCACTATGTTGCACATGCAGATTTAGCTTTTGATAGTGTTGAACATATTATGAGAGATGTTAATTATGGATGGTTAATCAGATATGTCCATGCAAATGGAGCATCTATGTTTTTTTTGGCAGTTTATATTCATATTTTTAGAGCCCTATATTATGGATCATACAAATCACCGAGAGAAATGATATGGATTTTAGGTATGATAATTTATTTTCTTATGATGATGGCAGCCTTTATGGGCTATGTTTTACCCTGGGGTCAAATGAGTTTTTGGGGAGCTACAGTTATTACAAATTTGTTTAGTGCCATTCCTTTTGTGGGTGAAAGTATTACAAATTGGTTATGGGGCGGGTATGCAGTGGATAACCCTACATTAACAAGATTTTTTAGCTTACATTATTTAATACCATTTTTAATATTAGGTTTGGTTGTACTTCATATTTGGGCATTACATATACCAGGCAATAATAACCCAATAGGTATAGATATAAAAAAACCATCTAAAGATACTGTTCCTTTTCATCCTTATATTGTCATTAAAGATATGTTTGCTCTTCTGATATTTTTAATTATTTTTGCTTTTTTTGTTTTTTATGCACCAAATATATTGGGGCACTCTGATAATTATATTGAAGCAAATCCATTGGTTACACCAGCACATATTGTTCCTGAATGGTACTTATTACCATTTTATGCAATTTTAAGATCAGTGCCTGATAAATTATTTGGAGTGATTGCAATGTTTTTATCAATTTTTGTCTTAGTAATTTTACCATGGCTAGATACATCAAAAGTTAGATCTGCTTTGTTTAGACCATTATATAAACAGTTTTACTGGTTTCTTATAGCGGATGTCTTAATACTTGGTTATATGGGAGCAATGCCTGCAGAAGGTATTTATTTACTAATAGCAAGAGTAGCAACTATTTATTACTTTGCTCATTTTTTAATAATTTTACCAATTTTAGGAAAAAAAGAAAAAACTTTAGATGTACCTTTAAACTTAACTGAACCAGTTTTAGGCGGTTCTCAAAATACGTCTATGGCAAAAGAAGTATCGACATTTAAGAGAAATTAAATGAAAAAATTAATTTTAATTTTATCAGTATTTATCCTATTAATTTCCTTTAATATCCAAGAAACAAAAGCAGCCGAAGATAATGAAGAACTTTTAAAAACTGATTGGAGTTTCAAAAGTTTTTTTGGAACATATGATAGAGCTTCACTTCAAAGGGGTTATCAAATATATACAGAAGTTTGTGCCTCATGCCATTCAATGAAATATCTTTCTTACAGAAATTTATATGAAAAAGGTGGTCCAGAATTTTCAGAGGAGCAAGCAAAAGCAATTGCTTCAAATTTTGAAGTTGAAGATGGACCAAATAATGATGGAGAAATGTTTACGCGACCAGGAAAATTATCTGACAAGTTTGTACAGCCTTATGCAAATGAACAAGAAGCAAAAGCTTTAAATGGCGGAGCATACCCTCCAGATATGTCAGTATTAATTAAAGCTAGAAAAGGTGGAGCAAATTATATTTATTCTGTTTTATTGGGTTATGAAGAACCTCCATCTGGAGTAATTTTAGACGACGGGGTTTATTATAATAAATTTATGTATGGAAAAAAAATTAAAATGCCCCAACCTTTATCAGATGATTTAGTAGAATATTCTGATGGAACAAAAGCAACATCAGAACAAATGGCCAAAGATGTAGTAACATTTATGATGTGGGCAGCAGAACCACATTTAGAACAAAGACATAAAACCGGCTTTAGAGTTATAATTTATTTAATTATACTAACTATTTTAGTTTATTTTAGTATGAAAAAAATTTGGTCACGTATTGAAACGAAAGTTTAAAACATCTCCATCTTTAACAATATAATCTTTACCTTCTAATCTCATTTTTCCGTTTGTTTTTGAATTTAACCATCCATTATTTTCAATAAATTCACTATAAGAAACAGTTTCTGCTCTTATGAATCCTTTTTCAAAGTCAGAATGTATTTTTCCTGCCGCAGCTGGAGCTTTGCTATTTTTATTAACAGTCCAAGCTCTAGACTCTTCAGGACCGGAAGTAAAAAAAGTTTCAAGTTGCAATAAATTATATCCCTTTTTTATTAATATATTTAATCCATTATCATCCTGATTAATTATACTTAAATAATTTTTTCTTTCTTTTTCATCTAATTGATTAATTTGATTTTCAATATCTGCAGAAATTATTATTGTGTTTTTTTCACCAAATTTATCTATAAATGTCTTTGTATAAGTGTTTCCTTTTCCTGCACTTTCCTCATCAATATTACAAACATATAATTTTGGTTTTACAGTTAACAGTCCAGTTAAACTCAATTGTTTAGAACTAAATTCATTTATTAATACTTCTATATTTTGTTCATTATTAATTATATTTAATGCCATTTCTAATATTTTTAAACTTTCTTCTGATAGGTTTTTTTTATTTTTTTTATCTAATCTTTTTTGTATAGATTCCAAATCAGCTAATCTCATTTCTGTTTCAATTATTTCTAAATCTCTAATTGGATTAATATCTTTATTTACATTTTGTATATCTTCAGAGTCAAAACATCTTATCATATGAACAATAGCATCAACTTCTCTGATATGAGATAAAAATTTATTTCCCAATCCTTCCCCTTTTGATGCTCCTCTTACCAATCCAGCTATATCAACAAAAGAAATAGTTGTATAAATTTTTTTTTTAGATTTTGAAATTTCAGCTAACTTATCGAGTCTATTATCAATGACCGGTACAATTCCTACATTAGGATCGATTGTACAAAATGGAAAATTCGCAGTTTGTGCCTTACTTGAATTTGTTAAAGCATTGAACAAAGTTGATTTGCCTACATTTGGCAATCCAACTATACCACACTTAAATCCCATTTATTTATTATTAACTGTGCTTGAAAATAAATCTAATTTTTTTTCGATTAAAATTAAAAGTGAATCAATTATATTAAAAGTAATTTTATCTATTTCTTGTTTTTCATCATCATTAAAATCATTTAATACATAATCAGAAACATTTATTTTTGGATTTGGTCTCCCAATCCCAATTCTGACTCTAGAATAATCTTTTCCAATAAATTTATCTATTGAAGCAACGCCGTTATGACCAGCGCTTGCACCTCCAAATTTTGCTTTAATTTTTCCAAAATCTATATCTAAATCATCATGAAAAACTATTACATCAGCCGATTCTATTTTAAAATATTCAAGCAATTCTCTTATACAAATTCCAGAATTATTCATAAATGTTAATGGTTTAATAGCATAAACTTTTTGATTTCCAATATTACCGGTAGTTAATAATCCTTTAAATTTTGGTTTTTGTTTTGATAGTCCAAATTTATTATTTATAGCGTCAATTATTTTAAATCCAATATTGTGACGATTATTTTCACTATCTGGAGTGGGGTTTCCTAGGCCTACAAATAGCAACATAATTGAAAATTAAATATTAAAAATTTACCTATAAATTATTTTTTTTCAGAAGGAGATTTTTTCTCATCTTTTTTTTCACCTTCTTTAGCTTTTTCACCTTCGGCTGGTTTATCCTCAGAACTTGCTTTTGAACCCTCAGTACTTTCTCCAGCAGCCTCTCCACCTTCAGCTCCTTCAGCTCCTTCAGCTCCTTCAGCTGTTTCTTCGGCTGGTTTTTCAGGTTCTTTAACTATTGTAGGAGCAGCAACAGTAGCAATAACGAAGTCTCTTCCTTTAATTGTAGGTGAAACATTTTCAGGAAGTTCTATTGAAGAAATCTTTATACTTGCTCCAATATCCAAATTATCAAGGTCAACTACTAATTCTTTGGGAATATTTTCCGTTGGGCATTTTAGCTCTACTTTTCTTCTTACGATATTTAGCACGCCACCTCTTTTTAGTCCTGGGCTTTTATCATTGTTAATAAATTTAACAGGTATCTCCAGAACAATTGTTGAACCTTTTACGATTCTTAAAAAATCAACATGAATTGGTTCATCACTTAAAGTATCGAAAGATATTTCTCTTGGTAATACATTTTGTTCTTTCCCATTTAAATTTAGTACAATTACATTGGAAAGAAAATTTTCTTTCTCAATTAAATTTCCAATTTCTTTTTTTGAAAGAGAAATTGATTGATTTTTTTCTTTTCCACCATAAATAATAGCAGGGACTTGACCTTCTCTTCTTAAGGAGCTCATTTCACCTTTAGTTTTAGTTTCTCTTATAGTTGCTTGTATTGAATTCATAAAGAAAGGGTTTGTAACTTATGAATCTTAATTTTACAAGAATTATTTAAATAGATCTGATACCGATGTTGAATTTGATATCCTTTTGATTGCTTCTCCCAGTAAGTTAGAGATCGATAATACCTCAATATTATTAGCTTTTTTTACTTTATGAGAATTGTCTATGCTGTCTGTTAATACAAGATTTTTTATTTTTGAATTTTTAATTTTTTTTACTGCCTCTCCACTTAATACACCATGAGTTATGTAAACGTGTACTTCTTTTGCTCCTCTTTTTATTAATGCATCTGCTGCATTAACAATTGTACCTCCTGAATCAATTATATCATCAACAATAATACAAACTTTGTTATTTACGTTTCCTATAACATTCATTACTTGCGATTTTCCAGGAGCTGGTCTTCTTTTATCTATGATTGCTAAACCAATATCTAAATTTCTTCCCAATGCTCTAGCTCTTTCAACTCCACCAACATCTGGAGCAACACAAATTAAATTATTTTTTTTTAATTTTTTTTTAATGTGCCTAGCAAATATTGGAGTAGCAAAAAGATTATCCACTGGAATATCAAAAAAACCTTGAATTTGTCCAGCGTGTAAATCAAGGGTTACAACTCTATCCGCTCCAGCTGTTGTAATAAGGTTTGATACTAGTTTTGCAGAAATTGATGTTCTTGGAACAACTTTTCGATCTTGTCTTGCATATCCAAAATAAGGAATTACTGTTGTTATGTTTTTTGCGGATGATCTTTTTAATGCATCAATGCATAATAGCAATTCCATTAGATTATCATTTGCCGGAGAGCTTATTGATTGAATTAAGAAAATGCTATTACCCCTAATATTTTCATTTATTTCTATGTAGATTTCACCATCTGAAAATTTTTTAATACTTGAATGTATAAGTTTAGTTTTTAGGAATTTGGATATTTTTTGACTAAGGTTTTTATTGCTATTACCTGTTAGAAGTTTCATTTTTTCAGGATCACTTATTTAATCATAATTATTGATAGATTTCTACCATAATCATTCTCATGATTTTTTAAAGAATTTCTTGAACTAAAAAAATTATTTTTTTTCGGAAAAGTATCTTTATTTATAGTTTCTATGTTTTTTACTCCAAAAGATACTATTTGAGACCTAATATATGCTGCAAGATTAAAATGCATTTTATTATTAAATTTTTTAAAATATTTTATGTTTAATCTATCTTTTTTTAAAAATCTTTCTTTAAAGTCTTCTTTAACTTCATAACTATTAATTCCTATACAAGGGCCAATGATCACAATTAATTTATTAATATTAGATCCTTTTTTTTTAAAATTATTTATAATTTTTGATAGTATTTTTTTATATGCTCCTTTCCAACCCACATGCGTATTAGCGATTATTTTTTTTTGTGGATCTACAATTAATACTGGTGCGCAGTCTGCAGTCAAAATACCTAATGCTAGATTTTTTTTATTTGTAATTAAACCATCACCTAAAAGTTTTTTTTTTGGTTTATTTTTTAAAAAATAAAATTTATTACTATGAATTTGATTCAGTAGAATTATTTTATTTTTCTTACATCCTATTTTTTTAGCAACAATATTTAAATTTTTATGTATATTTTTTCTTAAATCTTTAGACCCCGGTCCACAATTTAAACTTTTATATATGCCTTTAGAAACTCCTCCTTTTCTATTAAAAAAGGCATGACTAATAAATTTATATTTTAAAAGATATTTTGACTTAATCATTTTTAAAGCCAATTTCGAATCTAATTTTTTTATTACTAATAAACATTACTTTAAATAGTTCTCCCATTTGTTTTTTATCAATTAATCTATTTAATCTGTAAAAAATATTTGATTTTTTAACAAACGAGAGATTTTTAGATATAATTTCAGCTCTTTGAAGTATTCCCAAGTTTATTAAGAAATTTCTTTGAGTAGTTAAACCATTCTTTTTTAAATTTACTTTTCTTGCTATTTTTTCTAAAAGTTTAAAATTAATTAAGTGAGTAATATCAGAATGTCCAATATTTTTTAAATAATTGCTATATTTATGATTTTTTACTGACTGTAATGTATCTAACATTTTGTTTTCAATATATCCATAATCAATTATTAAAATTCCACCAGTCATTTTATTTAAAACTTTTGAAATTAATTTAAAAATATTAAAAGTTGTTGGAGAAAATTCTATAAAGTTTTGATTATTTGTTAAATTTATTCCATATTTTTTTTGATATTTATTTATATTAATTTTAACTTTTATAATTTTTTTTTCTTTATTGGAAATATCTACATAATTTTCAAACCATTTATCATTTATTTTGACAAATTGTTTGATTGGCAAAGCATCAAAAAATTCATTTCCAATAAATAATGTTGGAGCTGTTTTTATATTGTCTAATTTATTTATCCACGAAACATCATAAGATTTTAATTTTTTCTGTTGAATGTTTTTTAATGATTTACTCTTTTCATAGATTAAAAAATTACAAGATTTAAAGAATTGTGGAAACATTTTTGATGATTTTATAATTTGATAAATCATTTCACCATTTCCCGCACCCATTTCTACAATATTAATTTTTTTTGGCTTTTTTAAATTTTCCCAAAAACTTATTATCCATATTAAAATTATTTCAGAGAATAAAATTGATATATTTGGTGATGTAACAAAGTCTCCATTAATTCCAAAAGATTTTTTTTTAGAATAATAACCAATTTTTGGATCATAAAGAGCTTTAAATATAAATTTATCTAAAGAAATTATTTTATTTTTATTGTTTCTTTTCATTTTTTAAATAAAAAAGAGAAATTCCAGCAATAAAGAAAAGCATAGATATTATTTGACCCATCGTTAAATTGAATATCAAGTAACCTATTTGAGAGTCTGCTTCTCTAGTAAATTCTATAAAAAATCTGAAAAAAGAATAAAAAATTAAAAAAAATGAGGAAATAAGACCAGGTCTATTTTCTAATTTTTTAAAAAATAAATTTAATATAATAAATAGAATAATCCCCTCAAAAATTGCTTCATAAATTTGAGAAGGGTGTCTTGTTAATTGATCAATTTTAATAAACTTTACAGACCAAAAAATATCAGTTGATCTACCGTATAATTCTGAATTTATAAAATTTGAAATTCTTCCAAAAAAAATTCCTATCGGAGCAGAAATAGCTACTAAATCTAAAAAAATAAAATTATTTATATTTTTTTTATTACCAAAAATATAACTTGCAATTATTATTCCAATTAAAGCGCCATGAAAAGACATTCCACCATTCCAAATCATTAAAATTTCAATTGGATTTTTTAAATAATAAGTTGGATTATATAAAAATACATATCCAAGCCTTCCTCCAATAATTATAGCAATCACCAAATAAGATATAAAATCATCAAAAATATTTGATATAAATTTGTCGCTTGTGATTTTTTTACAATAATACCAACCAATTACTAAACCGAAAATATATGACAATGAATACCATCTAATTTCTAATGAAAAAATATTAAAAGCAACAGGGTCAAAATTGTTAATGAACATTAAAATTTAATAATATAAGTTATTTCAAAAAATAAAATAAATAATATGTCAAAATCAAGATTTGTATTTGATAAATTAGCTAAATTAATAGAGCAAGGCTTTATTAATTATAAAGATTTTTCCAATGAATTAATGAATATTCTGAATTCAAAAAGGGATGAAATAATTTTTAAAATGAAAATTGCAGAAAAGGAAGAAATTAACGTTATAGGTAAAAGATTAGAAAAAATTGAAAAAAGACTAAAAATTCTTGAAAATAAAAATTTAAAAAAAAAAATTAAAAAGGTAAAAAAATCTTAACTTTCAGACCTCCCAATGTAGATTTTCCTAAACTAATTTCACCTCCGTGCGACCTAATTATATCGGAAGCAATTGAAAGACCCAAACCAACGCTAGATTTTACTTCTGTTCTTCCTTTATCAATTTTATAAAATGGCTTAAAAACGTTTTCAAATTCTTTTTCATTTATGCCA
>CACLLR010000028.1 GCA_902607805.1 uncultured Pelagibacteraceae bacterium | reverse complement strand
CCTTTATAAGTATTTATCTTAAAAAATTTATTAAAGATTAGTTAATCAGATGAAAAGTAAATATTCTGATAATACGACACTGACTTTAGTTTAGAATTATCAGTATCAGCCATTATTGCAATCCCATTAATTTCATCTAAATCAAGATCATGAAATTTTTTAAAGTGTTCTTTGACATTTACTTTAACAGTGACCCACTCATTTAGATGTTCTTTGGTTGTAGCTAGAACATAATCAATAGATTTTTTTGTATATGGACTTGGGTGAAAATCATTCACATTATCATTGCTTGAAAAAACATAATTCATTGCTCTATTAGATAAAGCAGTAGCTCCTGTTTTTTTAACAACAAATACCCTTGCGGCATAATCGTGGCCTTTTTTACTTCTTTCATTTATGCCACTAAGATCTTTTTCAACTTTCCATGTTATATTGAGAAATGGTGTATTATTTAGATCAATTTTTATCTCTTTGCCCAAACCTGAAGCGGCATTATTAGCAATGGCTTTAAGAAAATTTCCATTTTCATTTTTACCAACTACATATTCTGTTTTAGAATCTGCACCTCTTACTTTTCTAACCTTTAACGTTTTAAGTTCTTCCTCTGTAAATTTAAAAACATTTATTTTTTCAGATGCAAAAGATGTAGATAATAAAAATGAAAAAAAAAGGATTTTAAATATAATTTTGTACATTTAATTAAGGAATTAATACTATTTTTGGAGCAGCACAACTGCCATTATGTATCTCCTTAAATGCTTCTGCTCCTGTGCTTAATTCTCTAAATTCAATCCAACTTAAATCACCAATTTTCCCTTTAGATAATATATCTAAAGTTTTTTCAAAATCTTTGTTTGAATAAGTATAAGTTCCAATAAAAGTTATTTCTTGAAGTGTAGCTTTACGAAAATCAAATGAACCTGAGGGTTGAGTAAGACCAATATGAATAATAGAACCCCCTGGTTTGATATATTTAATAGAAGACTGTCTAGTTATTTCCATTCCAACAGTATCAAATATAAGATCGAAAGAATTTTCATTTATTTTATTATTTTTTGTATCAATACATTCAAAACTTAAATTTTTTTTACACACATCAAGTCTTTTATTATTTGGTTCTGACAAAATTATTTCTTGACATTTTTTCAATTTTTCTAGGATTAACCCGCACAGCAATCCAATTGCACCTCCTCCAATGACCAATACTTTACATTGATCCAAAGGTTTTTTTAGACTTTTGATACCGAGTTCAACGGCATGAAAAGAAACAGCGGCTGGTTCGGCTATTGGTGCTTTTTTCATTTCTAAACCAGCAGGTAGTTCGTATATATTTTTATCTGGAACTAATACTTTTTCTGCAAATCCACCATGTCTAACAATAGGTTTGCTTACACCTAAAATTACTCTTTCTGGGCATAAATTTTCCCTACCATTATTACAATAGTCACATTTTCCACATGTAGTTAATGGATTTAAAATAACTTTTTCACCTTTTTTAGAACCCTCTTCAATTATTCCACTGACCTCATGTCCTAATATTAATGGAGGAATTCTTCTTTCATCTTTTCCATGATAGGCATGCATGTCTGAACCGCAAATACCTGATGCTGAAACTTTAATTATACTCTCGCCATTTATCAAGTTTGGATCTTCAAAATCTTTATATTCAAGTTTTTCGGTTTCTGTAAAAACTAAAGCTTTCATTTATTCACTTGCCAAAAGATAATATGTCAACCAGGCTACAAAAGCTCCGATTATCCATGAAAAAGATTGTAAAAAATTTAAATTAATATTCCATATAGTAGAAGATGAAAAAATAAAACCTATAAACAAAGAATAAATACCTTTGATTTGCCACCCATTGCTATAGTAATAACATCCATTAGGTTGAGAAGAAAAAATATCTTTATTGTTAATTTTTTTGTCTCTTATTAAATAATAATCAGCAATAATAATTCCAAACAAAGGACCAAAAAAAGCTGCCAAAGTATCTATTATAGATAAAATTCCAATTTGGCTTAAAATAGGTAACCAAAATAAACTCACAAATATACTTATAAAAATAATAATTAAACCTGATCCTTTTAATGAAAGTGTATTTGGTAAAAAATTAATTAATGTATTTTGTGAAGGTATATAATTTGCAATTAAATTAGTTGATAATGATGCAAACAATATAAATATTAACACTACAATTGTTAGAAAAGTGTTATCAAATTTACCAATTATGTCTGTTGGATGTGTTAAAAGGTTTTCTGCATTTATTAAATTTTTTACTAAAATTATATCTGCCCCCAGAACAATTAAAATTGATAAAAGTGAAAATATTAGTAAATTTAATATTAAACTCATATTTCCTTTGTTAAGTTCATTTTGATCTTTTACATATCTGGAAAAGTCTCCAAAATTTAAAACTACTATAGAAAAATAAGCAAACATTATTCCTATAACGGAAAATAAAGGAGCTATGTTATTTTTAGAAATTGCATTGTTGGTATCAATATTCAATTTAAATGATTTTAATAAATCAGTATAATGTTCCGAAACTATTATTATTAAAAATAATATAAGACCAAAATAAACAAACATTGCTGAAAATTTAATAAAAGATTTATTTAAGCTAATTCCTTTGCTAAAAATAAAAAATTGAATTAACAAAGTTAGTGTTAAAGCTAGACCATCAATTAAATTTAGACCCATGAAAAAAACCAAATTATAATCTTGCTCTAAAATATTAGAATCTATAGAAAAAATTAATATTCTAATTAAATATCCAATAGATTTTGAAATAAAGAAAGTTTGAACTCCAAACATAAATATTCCAACTATCCCTCTTAATAAAGCTACATATTTGGCTCCACTTATTCCCATTGAAGTTCTTAAAATTACTGGAAAAGGTAATCCGCTTGTTTGCGATGGTTTTCCTATCAAATTTGAAAAAAAATAAACTAATATAGATGCTATAAGGGTTCCTAATAAAACTATTAAGAAATTTATATTATAAATTAGATACAATGAGGATATTAATGAAAAACCAATTATACTTTGAATGTTTGTTCCCCAATAACAAAAAAGATCTTTCCAATTCCAATTTTTTTCATTTGGGTTTACTGAAACTATTTCCCAATTTTTAAGTAAATTTTTCTCTTTTTGATGAATCACATCTATATATTAAACTAATATCTTTTACTGTCCATACAAGACAGTAGGAAGCCATAAAACGATTTTTGGAAATATTATTATAATAATTAGTCCAATAATTTGAAGAACCATAAACTGCATCATTCCAAGATAAATATCTTTTAAATCCCATTCAGGAACTACGCCTTTTAAAAAATATGCTGAAAGTGCTACTGGTGGAGAAAGCCAGGCGGTCTGTAAATTTACAGCTACTAGTATTGCAAACCAGGTTAAATTAAATCCTAAAGCTTCAATCAATGGTAATATTATTGGTACTATAATCATAACGATTGGAACCCACTCTAGTGGCCAGCCTAATAAAAAAATTACACCCATAACTATTGCTAAAATTAAATATCTATTCATTTCCAATGATAATAAAAATTCTGTAAGTAGCATTGGTGTTCCTAGACGCGCAAATACAGCTCCAAAAAAATTAGAAGCAGCAACTAAAACCATAATTAATGCAGATATTTCTAAAGTTTTCACTAAAGCTTCTTGTAGTTTTGGTAAAGTTAATTTCTTATAAGCTAGAGACAAAAGTAATGCACCCATTGCACCACAACCTGCAGCTTCTGTTGGTGTAGCAAAACCTAAAAGAATACTTCCAAGAGCTGAAAAAACTAATGCAGCAGGAGGAACTAAACCAAGAAAAAATTCTATCCAAACATCTTTCATGCTTGCTGCTCTCATCTCTTCAGGTAATGGTGGTCCTAGTTTTGGATCCATCATGCATCTAATTGTTGTGTATGCTGCATATAAACTGGCAAGTAAAATTCCAGGAATTATTGCTGCTGCAAACAAGTCTATTACAGGTATTTCCATTATAGGTCCCATAACTACAAGCATAATACTTGGAGGAATTAAAATTCCTAATGTACCACCTGCTGTAATAGTTCCGGCTGCTAACCTTACATTGTAACCTGATCTATTCATTGATTTTGCAGCCATAATTCCTAAAATTGTAACTGACGCTCCAACAATTCCTGTTGCAGCTGCAAATATTACAGAAACAAATAAAACTGCATAATAAAGTGAGCCCCTAACTTTAGCTAACATTAACTGAAATGCTGAAAATAATCTTTCCATTAGTCCAGCCTGTTCCATCATTATACCCATAAACACAAAGAGCGGGACGGCGGCTAAAGTTTGTTCTGTCATAACCATTGAAAACTGCAACGTCATTAAATAAAAAACAAGCTTTCCAAAGCCTAGATAACCAAAATTCCATAATACTACACCTATTAACCATATTAGGTAAATTTTCATATTTATATTTTTTTTAGAATATTTTTGAACAAATCGGTCATTTTTTTTTCGTTTATTCTTCCAGTATTTACATTTCTGGGACTTGGATGATAACATCCCACAAGAGTAATATTATTGGGCAATTTATATTTTAAATTATGACCAAATTTAATTTTTTCTGAAAACCCATAATTTATTTTATAAAAATTAACACATGTATCAAATGCTATTTTGCCTAAAGCAACAACTACTTTTAAATTTTTTAATAAATTTATTTCTTTCTGAAAAAATTTTGAGCAATTAGTTATTTCATCTTTATTAGGTTTATCTTCAGGTGGCACACATTTTAAAGCTGCTGTTATAAAAGCATTTTTAAGTTTTAATCCATCATTTATATGATTTGATTTATTTTTATTTGATATATTTGCTTTATGTAAGCATTTATAAAGAAAATCTGAAGATTTATCTCCAGTAAAAACTCTCCCAGTTCTTGTACCGCCATGAGCTGCTGGTGCCAATCCAACAAAAAGAATTTGAGCATTTATATCTCCAAATCCTGTAATTGGTTTCCCCCAGTATTTTTGATCTATGAATTGTTTTCTTTTATTTTTTACAATTTTTTTTCTAAATTTTATTAGTCTGGGACATTTCCTACAATTAATTATTTGTTTTTTTAAGTTTTCAAAATTACTAATCAATTTAATTTATTAATCGTTCTTTTTTCCAGTGTAAACATATGCAACAAGAAATAAAGCTGTCCAAATAAGAACAATTAATCCTTTTTTTACATTTGTTTCAGAGCCCCATAAATCAAGGAAAAAAGCTCCAAAAATTATGCCAATTATATAAATTATTAATATTAAACTACTTTTGCTCATTTAATTTTTTTTTGTATAGAGAGATACCATTATTTTTTTTATGATTATATGACTCTTTAAAACTTTCTAGTTGCCATCCATTCATCCTAGTTTCTATTTCTTTTAAATTATTGATTTTCCATTCGTCCGTTGTTTTTTCATCTTTCCAAACAATCTTTTCTTCCGAATTTCTAGCACATCCATAACAATATCCAGTAACAGGATCATTTTTACATATACTTATACAAGGTGAAATAATCATTTTTATTCAATTTTATATTCTTTTTACACTATTATTCAGATTGGACAAATATGAACAATACTATATAAAGCCACAATAATCGTGGGCGAGTGGCGGAATTGGTAGACGCGTTGGTCTTAGGAACCAATATGGCAACATGTGAAGGTTCGAGTCCTTTCTCGCCTACCATTTTATTTTATGAAAGTAACAGTTGAAAATAAAAAAGGACTTAACAAAGATCTAAAAATTTCTGTAGATAAGAAAACTATGGGGAATTATTTAGAAGAAAAATATGAAGAAATAAAAAAAAATGTAGTTTTAAAAGGTTTTAGACCAGGGAAAGTTCCAAAAGAAATTTTAAAAAGACAATTTGGTCAAGCAATTATGGGTGAAGTGCTAGATAAAGTTGTTAAGGACACTTCAGTAAAAGCACTTAAAGACAATAAAATAAAACCAATAGGTCAACCAAAAATTGACCTGAAATCATTTGGAGAAGATAAAGATCTTGAATATATAATTTCTGTTACAGAGGTTCCAAAAATAGATATTAATTTATTTGAAAAAATTAAATTTGATGAATACAGTGTTAAAATAAATCCAAGCGAAACAGATAAAAGAATAGAACAGATTGCTAAAAATCAAAATAACTTTGTAGATACAAATCCTACATATATTGCAAAAAATGAAGATTTGGTAGAGTTTGATTATAATGCAAAAGTTGATGGCAAAGATTTTAAAGGCAATGAAGGAAAAAATACTCAAATAGTTCTAGGTAAAGATTTATTTATTAAAGGGTTTGATAGTCAATTAATCGGTTCAAAAAAAAGATCAAATAAAAAAAGTTGAAGTAAAACTTCCAGACAACTTTCCAGAAAAAGAATTAGTCAATAAAAATGCTATATTTGAATGTAAAATTAAGGCCATAAAAAAACCAGAAAATGTAAAAATAAATGATGAATTTGCAAAAAATTTAGGAGCAAAAGATTTAAAAGATTTAAAGGATTTAATTTCCAAACAAATTAACGATGAATATAAAAATTCACTTGAAATGATTTCTAAAAAACAAATTTTAGATAAAATTGAAAAAATTAATTTAGAAGATGAATTGCCAGAAAACTTAATTGAACAAGAAGTAAATATTTTAACACAAGGAATGAAAGATGAAGATGTAAAAAAAAATAAAAAGGATTTAGAGAAAGAAGCAAAAAAAAGAATAAAGACGGGATTACTTTTAAATGAATTTGGTGAAAAAAATAAAATAAATGTATCAGAACAAGAAATGCAAGCTGAAATACAGAAACAATTAAGAATGATGCCGGGACAAGAAAATATTGTAAAAGAATATTATGAAAAAAACCCTTCAGCTTTAGCAAGTATGAAAGGATCAATTTATGAGGAAAAAATAATTAACGAAATTAAAAAAAAAGGTATTGCAAATAAAAAAGAAATTACCAAAGATGAAGCTGAAAAAATTTTAAAAACTGAGAATGAAAAACAATTAAAAGAAAATGAGAAGTTACATTCTCATAGCCATGATCACGAGGATAAAAATAATATAAAAAAAACTAAACCTATAAAAAATAAACCAGCTGCAAAACCTGGCAAAGTATCAAACAAAAATAACAAAAAAATAAAAAAAGTTAGCAAAAAGTAATCACAAGTTGTATAAGTATTACGAATCAATTATGACAAAAATATCTGAACATATGAATAACCTTATTCCAATGGTTGTTGAACAATCAAGCAGAGGAGAAAGAGCTTATGATATTTACTCTAGACTTTTAAAAGAAAGAATAGTTTTTGTTGTAGGTCCAATTAATGATAGCATAGCTTCTCTTGTAACAGCTCAATTGCTTTTTTTAGAATCTGAAAATCCAAAAAAAGAAATATCTTTATATATCAATAGTCCTGGTGGACTTGTAACTGCAGGTTTAGGTATATACGATACGATGCAGTATATTAAACCAGACGTTTCAACATTATGTATTGGTCAGGCAGCAAGTATGGGATCTTTTTTATTATCAGCAGGAACAAAGGGCAAAAGATTTTCACTTCCAAATTCTAGAATTATGGTTCATCAACCTTCAGCAGGATTTCAAGGCCAAGCTACTGATATTGAAATTCATGCAAAAGAAGTTTTGTCATTAAAAAAAAGATTGAATGAAATTTATTCTAAACACACAGGTAAAACAGTTGAGGACATTAAGTCAGCTTTAGAAAGAGACAATTTCATGACACCTGAAAATGCAAAAGATTTTGGATTAATAGACAAAGTAGTAGAAAAAAGAGAATAATTCACAACATATAGATATTTAATCAACCTATACTTGATTAAAAATATATAATTGTAATAAAGTAGTTAAATTGATTCGTTAAAAAAATTATGAGTAATAATAAAAATATTTTATACTGTTCTTTCTGTGGCAAAAGCCAACATGAAGTAAGAAAACTAATTGCTGGTCCAACAGTATTCATATGTGATGAGTGTGTTGAACTATGTATGGATATTATTAAAGAAGAGAATAAAGATACTTTTGTAAAACATCAAGATGGATTACCATCACCAAAAGAAATTTGTTCTGTGTTAGATGATTATGTTATTGGACAAGATCATGCAAAAAAAGTTTTATCAGTAGCAGTTCATAATCATTATAAAAGACTAAATTATGAAAACAAAACAAGCAAAACAGTAGAATTAGCCAAATCTAATATTTTATTAGTAGGACCAACAGGTTGTGGAAAAACATTATTGGCTCAAACTTTAGCAAGAATTTTAGATGTTCCATTCACTATGGCAGATGCAACAACTTTAACCGAAGCAGGTTATGTTGGTGAAGATGTAGAAAATATTATTCTTAAATTATTACAATCTGCTGATTATAATGTTGAAAAAGCACAAAGAGGAATAGTTTATATAGATGAAGTTGATAAAATAAGCAGGAAATCAGAAAATCCTTCAATAACCAGAGATGTTTCAGGAGAGGGTGTTCAACAAGCACTTTTAAAAATTATGGAAGGAACAGTTGCCAGTGTTCCTCCTCAAGGTGGAAGAAAACATCCACAACAAGAATTTTTACAAGTTGATACAACAAATATATTATTTATTTGTGGAGGAGCTTTTGCAGGATTAGATAAAATAATATCCCAAAGAAATAAAGGTTCTTCAATTGGTTTTGGTGCAGAAGTAAAAAGCATAGATGATAAAAAATCAGGAGAATGGATGAAAAATCTTGAACCAGAAGACTTATTAAAATATGGACTAATTCCGGAGTTTATTGGAAGATTGCCAATTACTGCAACATTAGAGGATTTAGATGAAAAATCTTTAATTAAAATTTTGATAGAACCAAAAAATTCATTAATTAAACAATATCAAGAATTATTTAAACTTGAGGGTGTTAAATTAAATTTTAAGGATAGTGCAATAAAGAATATAGCTATAAAAGCTATAAATAAAAAAACTGGCGCAAGAGGATTAAGATCAATTTTAGAAAATATTCTATTAAAAACTATGTTTGATTTACCGGGTCAAAACAATATTGAAGAGGTAATTATAGATTCTGGTTCAGTTACTGGTTCGTCTCAGCCAATAATTGTACATTCTAAGAATAAAACTAAATCTGAAAAGACTACTGCTGCGTAAATTTGCGTTAATTAATAATAAATATCTATTGCAATATCATATATAATATCCATATTTAGTTAATGAACGTAAAAATAGATCTTCCACTTCTACCATTAAGAGACATAGTAGTCTTCCCAAGCATGATAATTCCACTTTTTGTCGGAAGGGATAAATCTATTACAGCTTTAAATGAGGTAATGAAAAAAGACAAAAAAATAGTTCTTGTAACACAAAAAAATTCTGAAGTTGATGATCCAAAAAAAACAGATATTTTCAATTATGGTTGTGAAAGTAACATTTTACAGTTACTTAAATTACCAGATGGCACAGTAAAAGTATTAGTTGAAGGTTTAAAGCGAGTGAAAATAACTGATTTTAGAGATGATAGTCAATTTATTACTTGCACTTATGAATATTTAACTGACATTATTGATAAAGATGCAAATTTAATGCCAACTGCATTAACAGCTATAAAAAAGTTAGAAAAATTAACTTCAATAAACAAAAAAATTTCTTCAGAAACAATTAATAATATAAAACAACTTAACGATCCTTCAAAAATTGGTGACAATATTGTTTCACATTTAAATACAACAATTTCAGAAAAGCAGCAAATTTTTGAAAATTTAGATGTTAAAAAAAGATTAAATAGCATTATAAAAATAATGGATAATGAAACAAGTATTATTGGAGTAGAAAAAAGAATTCGTGGGAGAGTTAAAACTCAAATGGAAAAAACACAAAGAGAATATTATTTAAATGAGCAATTAAAAGCCATTCAAAAAGAACTTGGTGAAATAGAAGATGGAAAAGATGAAACTTCAAGTTTAAATAAAGCTATTATTAAAGCTAAAATGCCAAAAGATGTACAACAAAAATGTATGTCAGAACTTAAGAAATTAAAAAATATGAGTCCAATGTCAGCTGAAGCTACTGTAGTAAGAAATTATTTGGATTGGATGATAGATATACCTTGGTTTAAAAAAGATAAGGTTGATATTGATTTAAAAAATGCTCTTAAAGTATTAGATGAAGATCATTTTGGTTTAGAAAAAGTTAAGGAAAGAATTATAGAATTTTTAGCAGTTCAAAAAAGAATGGCAAAAATTAAAGGCCCAATTTTATGCTTAGTAGGCCCACCAGGAGTTGGAAAAACATCTCTTGGAAAATCAATAGCAAAGGCAACTAATAGACAATTCGTTAGAATGTCATTAGGAGGTATTAGAGATGAAGCTGAAATAAGAGGTCACAGAAGAACGTACATAGGATCTCTTCCTGGAAAAATTATTCAAATGATGAAAAAAGCTGGAACAAAAAACCCTTTAATTCTTTTAGATGAAATTGATAAAGTTGGAAACGATTATAGAGGAGATCCGTCTTCAGCTCTTTTAGAGGCTCTTGATCCAGAACAAAATACAACTTTCAATGATCACTATTTAGAAGTTGATTATGATTTATCAGATGTATTATTTGTTACTACAGCAAACACTTTAAATATATTGCCGCCTTTATTAGACAGAATGGAAGTAATAAGAATTCCTGGCTACACCGAAGATGAAAAAATAAATATAGCAAATAAATATTTAGTGCCTAAGCAGATAAAGGAAAATGGAGTTAAAGAAGGTGAACTTAATTTAGAAGATGGAACTGTCAAAGAAATAATAAGAGGCTACACAAGAGAGTCTGGAGTTAGAAATTTAGAAAGAGAAATTTC
>CACLLR010000027.1 GCA_902607805.1 uncultured Pelagibacteraceae bacterium | reverse complement strand
AGCTCAGTAGTTCCAAGTGTTTTTAAAATGATAAAGTTTATTTTACTAAAAATAATAAAAAAAAATTGTATTGAACTTAAAAAATGTAAGTTTAATAACTTGATTAAAGTTAAAGTAAATAAAAAACAAATTGGATCTGATAGGTTGGCAAATGCAATTTCTGCAATAGATAATAAAAATAACTTTATTATTATTGATTTTGGAACTGCAACAAATTTTGATATAGTAATCAAAAATCAGTATATTGGAGGAATTCTTGCGCCTGGTGTTCAATTATCACTTAATAATCTTATAGATAGAGCATCTTTAATTCCAAAAATAAAACTAGAAAAAATAAATAATGTAATAGGGAAAAATACAAACTCAGCCATTAGATCTGGTTTTTATCATGGTTATGCGGGTTTAATTGATAATATTCTTAAATTAATTATTAAACAAACAGGAAAATCTTATAAAATAATCCTTACAGGAGGTTTGGCTTATCTTTTTAAAGACTCAATTAAAGGTAAAAAAATTATTAAAAAAGATTTAACAATTAATGGAATTTTAAAAGTAGCAATCAACTCATAATAATGAAAGAAGAATTAATATTTTGTCCCTTAGGTGGATCTGGTGAAATTGGAATGAACATGAATCTTTTTGCTTATGGGAAACCTGATAATAAAAAATGGATTATTGTAGATGTGGGAGTTACTTTTGCAGATGATACTATACCTGGAATAGATCTAATATACCCTGACCCAGGTTTTATTTACGATAAAGTAGAAGATTTAATAGGAATAGTATTAACACACGCCCACGAAGACCACATAGGAGCAATTGCTCATCTTTGGCCTAAACTTAAATGCAAAATATTCGCTACTCCTTTTACGGCTGTACTAATTACAGAAAAGTTTAAAGAAAAAAAAATTGATATAACAGGATACTTAAAAATAGTTGAACTTAATAGTACAATTAAATTAAGTCCTTTCAAGATTGAATTTGTAACTTTAACTCACTCTATATTAGAACCTAATGGACTTAAAATTGAAACTCCAGCCGGCAGTATTTTACATACTGGCGACTGGAAATGTGATCCTGATCCTTTAATTGGACAAAATATTAATTCTAAAAGATTGAAAGAAATTGGAAAGGAAGGAGTTCTAGCAATGATATGTGATTCGACAAATGTTTTCAGCACTGGGCATGCTGGGTCGGAGTCAGAAGTTAGAAAAAGTTTATTAAAAATAATTGATAGATTGAAAAAAAAAGTAATAGTAACATCTTTCGCATCAAATGTGGCAAGAATGGAGACAATTTTTTATTGTGCTAAAAAAACAGGAAGAAAAATTTCTTTAGTAGGAAGATCAATGCACAGAATATTTAAAGCAGCAAGAAAATGTGGATATTTATCTAAAGTTGATGATCCGGTTGATCCTAGAGATGCAAAAAATATTTCTAGAGAAAAAATTATATATTTATGCACGGGTAGCCAAGGCGAACCTCTAGGTGCAATGAATAGAATATCAAATTATTTGCATCCAGATGTATTTATTGAAAAAGGTGATGCTGTAATTTTTTCATCAAAAATAATCCCAGGTAATGAAAAAAAATTATATAAACTTCACAATAATTTAGTTAAAGATGGTATTGAAGTTATTTCCGAAGATAATGAATTTGTACATGTTTCAGGACATCCCAATAGAGAAGATTTAAAAGATATGTATCAATGGATAAAGCCAAAAGCAATTATTCCTGTACATGGCGAACATAGACACATGATTGAACATATAAATTTTGCAAAAGAAATGCAGATACCATACCCTGTACAAGTTCAAAATGGCGATATTGTTAGACTTTACCCTGGAAAAAAACCAGAAGTATTCGATAAAGCTCCCAATGGAAGAATTTATTTAGATGGCAATATAGAAGTAGAGGAGGATTCAAAATCTATTAAAGAAAGAAAAAACTTATCTATAAATGGCATTCTTAATGTAACAATATTAATTACACCTAAAGGTAATATTCATAATAGACCCATAATTTCCTATTCAGGTTTGCCAATAAAAGAAGCAGATGAATATATTTATGATTTAGAAAATATAATTGAAAAAACCAGTAAATCGTTTTCCTTAAATAACAATAGACAACATACAAATTTACTAGATTCATTAAAAATAGCTTGTAGAAAATACACAAAGGAAAAGACTGGAAAAAAACCATTAACCAATATAAACCTAGTTAAAATCTAAAACTGAAATGTATTTTTCAAAATTATTTATTCCGATTCTAAAAAATAATCCCACAGAAGCCAAAATTAAGTCTCATCAACTTATGTTGAGAATAGGCATGATAAAACAGGCATCTGCCGGAA
Organism: uncultured Pelagibacteraceae bacterium; assembly: GCA_902607805.1. Taxonomy (GTDB): domain Bacteria; phylum Pseudomonadota; class Alphaproteobacteria; order Pelagibacterales; family Pelagibacteraceae; genus Pelagibacter. The sequence goes on along the minus strand of CACLLR010000027.1, from coordinate 8,924 downwards.
TATATTCTTGGTTACCACTTGGATTTAAAGTTATGAAAAAAATAGAAAAGATTGTAAGAGATGAGCAAGATAAAGTTGGTGTACAAGAGATTTTAATGCCCACTATTCAATCAAGTGAAATTTGGAAAGAAAGTGGAAGATATGAAGATTATGGTGAAGAAATGCTTCGAATTAAAGATAGACAAGAAAGAGAAATGCTTTATGGACCAACAAATGAAGAGCTTGTAACAGATATTTTTAGATCAAGTATTAAATCATATAAGTCACTACCTCAATTACTATATCATATTCAATGGAAATTTAGAGACGAGCTCAGGCCAAGATTTGGAATTATGAGATGCAGAGAGTTTTATATGAAAGATGCTTACTCATTTGATCTAAATGATGATGAGGCTGTATTTTCATATAATAAGTTCTATTTAGCATATTTAAAAACTTTTGAGAGACTAGGCTTAACAGCAATTCCGATGGCTGCTGATACAGGACCGATAGGTGGAAATTTGTCCCATGAATTTATTATCTTAGCAGATACTGGAGAAAGTAAAATATATACTGATAAAAGAATTTTTGAAGTTAAAAATAAAGATATTACTTTAGAAAAAGAGTCTTTAAAAAAATTAAGAGAAAAATATGAAAAATATTATTCAGTGACTGACGAAAAATTTAATGAAGAAGAATTTAATAAAAATGTCCCTGAAGAATATAGACTTAAAACAAAAGGTATAGAAGTAGGACACATTTTTTATTTTGGAGATAAATATTCAAGACCAATGAATGCAAGTGTTGATTATAAGGGAAAAAAGGAATTTGTTAAAATGGGATCTTACGGAATTGGTGTATCCAGATTGGTTGGTGCAATAATTGAAGCAAAATATGATGACAAAAATGAAATTATGAAATGGCCACTACCAGTTTCACCATATGAATGTGCTATTTTACCATTAATCTCAAAAAATGATAATTCAAATTTAAACAAAGCAAATAATATTTTAAAAGTTTTAAAAGATAATAATATTGACACAATTATAGATGATACTGAAGAAAATTTTTCTGCAAAAATGAAAAAGTTTAATTTAATAGGAATACCTTTTCAGATTATAATAGGAAAAAAATCTGATCAAAACTTATTAGAATTTAAAGAATTAGGAGAAGAATCTAAAAATATAAATCTAGATAAAATTGTAGAAATAATAAAAAGTAAAAAATAAATTGATCTCACATTTAGAAAAAAAAGTAGCTTTTAGATATTTAAAAACCAGAAAAAATGATGGCTTCTTAAATGTAATATCAATTTTCTCGTTTATAGGAATAAGTTTAGGTGTAGCAGTACTAATTATTGTTATGTCTGTGATGAATGGTTTTAGAACTGAACTTATTAATAAAATTGTAGGATTTAGTGCACATATAACAGTTAAACCGTATGAAAATTTAATAGATAACAAAATATTTAAAAATGAAGAATTAAATTTAATTTCAAAAAAATTACTTATTAGCAATAGTGGCGAAGGGGTAATAATAAATAAAGATTACACTAAAGGAATTTTATTAAGGGGCTACAAACAAAAAAGTTTTAAAAAACTTGATTTAGTTAAAAATAATTTATTTGCAGGAAATAAAAATTTAAATTCAAAACACATATCTATAGGTAAAGAATTAAGTTTTTTATTAAACGTTGATATAGGAGATAAGATTTTAATAATGTCTCCATCAGGCATTAAAACAATTGTTGGCAATCTTCCCAAACAAGAAGCATATATTATAGATTCTATATTTGATAGTGGACTAGCAAATTTTGATCAAAATGTAGCTTTTATAAATATTGCTGATTTAGAAAATCTTTTTGATATACCAAAAAATGAAAGATTTTTAGAAATTTATTTAAAAGATCCAAATAATATAGAAAGTTCTAAATTTAAAGTACAAAAAATATTTAAAAATGATCTAGTATATAGTTGGGCTGATTTGAATAAATCACTTTTTTCTGCATTAAAGGTTGAAAGAAATGTTATGTTTATTATTTTATCACTAATAATTATCGTTGCAGCTTTTAATATTATTTCAGGATTAACTATACTTGTTAAAAATAAAACTAGAGAAATAGCAATTTTAAAATCGATTGGAGTTAAAAATAATTCAATTACAAAAATATTTTTTATAATAGGATTTATGATTGGAACCTCCGCTACTATGTTTGGAATATTTTTAGGTGTAATTTTTTCTTTATATATTGAAAATGTAAGATTGTTGTTAAGTAATTTATTCGATATAAGTTTATTTCCTGAGGAAATATATTTTTTAAGTAAAATGCCTTCTGAAATAAATATATATTCTATTGTGATAATTACATTTTGTTCAATTCTAATAACAACAATAGTTTCAATTTTTCCCGCTGTTAAAGCGTCTAAATTAAAGCCAGTACAAGCATTAAAATATGAATAATTTAGTAGAATTAATTAATATATCGAAATCATATGAAGGTAAAAAAAATATAAAAGTTTTAAGTAATATTAATTATAATTTTAAAAAAGGAAAAATATATTCATTAATGGGACCTTCGGGTTCAGGGAAATCTACTTTATTAAACTTAATTTCTTTAATAGATTTTCCTTCTTCTGGTTTAATAAAATTAAATAATTTAAAAATAAATTATAATAATAATTCAATTAATGATGAAATTAGAGCAAATAATATTGGAATTATATATCAAGAAAAAAATTTATTATCAGACTTTACTGCTTTAGAAAATGTTTATTTAGCTAGAATTTCATCCGGTATAGATAAAAGAAAAGCTATAAATCAATCAATAAATATTTTAAAAAAAGTAGGTTTAAATAAAAGACTTAACCATTATCCTTCTGATTTATCAGGTGGTGAGTCACAAAGAGTTGCTATATCTAGGGCTATAATTAATTCACCTAGAATTATTTTAGCAGATGAACCTACAGGAAGTTTGGACCACAAAACATCTAAAGATATTTTTAAATTGCTCTTTAAATTAAAAAATAAAGATAGAATTATTATATATGCAACTCATAATAGATATTTTGCAAATATGGCTGATTGTAAAATTAGATTAGTTGATGGTAAGATTAGAACCGTTAATGGAAAATTCTAATAAAAACCAATTCAGTTTTTTTAAAGTTCATACACAGTATTCAATTTGTGAAGGTGCAGCTAGAATAGAAGATTTAAAAGAATTCTGTTACAAAAATAAAATTAAATCTATTGGAATATCAGATACAAACAATCTTTGTGGAGCACTTGAATTTTCAGAAAATTTATCAAAATCTGGAACTCAACCAATTATAGGAACGCAGATTAAATTTAAATACAAAAATAATTATGGAGTTTTACCTTTAATTGCTAAAAATGAAATTGGTTACAAACAAATTATTAAACTATCTTCAAATTCTTACTTAAAAAATAAGGAATTTTCAGAACCCTATGTCGATTTTGATGAACTTATTGAATTAAATAAAGACATAATAGTTTTATCAGGTGGTATAAAAGATTTAGCAGGAACATTATACGTTAATGGCCTAACGTCCGAAGTAAAGGATATTTATAAAATATTAAATAAAAGATTTTCAGATAATTTTTATATTGAAATTCAAAGACATGGAAATATTAATGAAAAAGATTTCGAAAATTTCAATCTTAAGATTTCAAGTGAATTAAAAATTCCAATTATTGCATCACATGAGGTTTATTATATAGAAAAAGAAATGCACGAAGCTCATGATGCACTTATGTGTATTGGTCAAAAAACATATTTAAATGATAAAAATAGATTAAAACTCTCCAATCAACATTATTTAAAATCATCAGAAGAAATGAGCAATTTATTTTTTGATTTACCCGAAGCATTAGAAAATAACTTTAATCTTCCTTATAGATGTAATTTTAGACCTTTATCTTCAAAACCTATTTTACCAGATATAGGTTCATCTAACGAAACTGGTTCAAAAGAAATTCTTATTAAAGAAGCCTACGAAGGTTTAAATAACAAATTTAATACTGGGCTTATTATTAATAAAGATAAATACAAATTTTATAAAGAAAGGTTAGAACACGAAATAACAATAATTAACAAAATGAATTATTCGAGTTATTTCTTAATAGTTTCAGACTATATAAGATGGGCTAAAAAAAATAATATACCTGTTGGGCCTGGAAGAGGTTCTGGTGCAGGATCTTTGGTTGCATGGTGCCTTGAAATTACAGACTTGGACCCGATCAAGTTTAATTTAATTTTTGAAAGATTTCTTAATCCTGAACGAATTTCTATGCCAGATTTTGATATAGATTTCTGTGAAGAAAAAAGAGATCTTGTATTTGAATATTTAAATAAGAAATATGAAAATAGTGTTGCCCATATAATTACTTTTGGAAAATTAAAAGCACGAATGGTGATTAGAGACGTTGGTAGAGTTTTAGGTTTAGGATATGGTTTTGTTGACAGTATTTGCAAAATGATCCCATTTGATCCATCTAGACCAATGAAGCTCACTCAATGCATAAATACGGAACCTAGATTACAAAAATTAATAAATGAAGATAAAAGAGTTAAGAAACTTGTAGATCTTTCATTAAAATTAGAAGGTTTAAATAGAAATGTTGCTACTCATGCTGCTGGAGTTGTTATAGCTGATAAAAAATTAACTGAAACAGTGCCATTATATAAAGATAATACTTCAGACTTATTATTACCATCGACACAATTTGATATGTACTCAGCTGAAAATGCAGGTCTTGTTAAATTTGATTTTTTAGGCCTTAAAACTTTAACAATTATAAAAAGAACGCAAGAATTAATAAATAAAAAAAATAAAAATTTTGAAATTGAAAAAATTAATTATGAAGATCAAAAAGTTTATGATCTTTTATCTACAGGTGCTACTGTAGGCTTATTTCAGTTAGAAAGCTCAGGTATGAGGGAAGCTTTAATGCAAATGAAACCAAATAGATTAGAAGATATTATTGCTTTAGTAGCTTTATACAGACCTGGACCAATGAGCAATATTCCAATTTACAATGATTGCAAACATGGAAAGAAAGAACCAGATTATTTACATCCAAAATTAAAAGAAATTTTAAAACCAACATATGGAGTAATAATTTATCAAGAGCAAGTTATGCAAATAGCGCAAGTATTATCAGGTTTTACTGCTGGAGAAGCAGATATTTTAAGAAGAGCAATGGGAAAAAAAAAAAGAAGTGAACTTGAAAAACAAAAGCAACGATTCATAGATGGTGCATATAAAAATGGAATAAATAAAGAAACAGCAGCTGGAATTTTTCTAAAAATAGAACCATTTGCTGAATATGGATTTAATAAAAGTCATGCTGCAGCATATGCAATTATAGCTTACCAAACTGCTTATTTAAAAACCTATTTTCAGGATGAATTTTTTTCTGCATCAATGTCTATGGAATTATCAAATCAAAAAAAACTTGCTGAATTTTATGATGAACTAAAAAGATTGAAAATAAATATTGTAAGGCCAGATATAAATAATTGTTTTGCAGATTTCTACTCAGAAAATTCAATTTTTTTCTATGCTTTGGGAGCTATAAAAAATGTTGGATATGAAGCTGTATCTAACATTGTAAAAGAAAGAAAAAAAAATGGTAATTTTAAATCTATTTTAGATTTTGTTGAAAGAGTTAATCCAAAGGATATTAATAAACTTCAATTAGAAGGATTTGTAAAAGCAGGTGCTTTTGATAGCTTGAACAACAACAGGCAATCAATATTTAATTCTATACCAAATTTAATTTTGAAATCTAAAAACATATTTGAAAATAAATTAAACAATCAAAGCGATTTGTTTGGTAATAGTAATGAAATTAATTCTAATTTATTTGAAAATACTGCAGATTGGAAATTTGAAGATAGATTATCAAAAGAATTTGAGGCGCTTGGATTATTTATATCTGATCATCCTTTAAATCAATTTAAAGATTTGATTAATGATTATAAAGCTATTGAATATCAAAAATTTGAAAATGATAAAAATACTATCAGTGCAAATATTGCTTCAACAGTTTTAAAAGTACAAGAAAAAAAAACACAAAAAGGAACATCATACGCTATCGTTAAATTTTCTGATTTAAGTGGAGTTTTTGAATTATTTATCTTTTCTGAAATTTTTGAAAAAAATAGAAATATATTAGTCGAAGGAAATTCCTTATTGATTACTCTAAATAAAAGTAATCAAGATGATATTAATAGATTTAAAAAAATTAACGTTGCTAAAATTATATCCTTAAGTGAATTATCAAATAAACCCATACATAAAGTAACATTTATTCTTGATGATATAAAAAAATTAGAAGAATTAAATTTCTTAAATAATTCAAAAGGTGATACTTTAGTTAAATTTCAAATTTTAGAAAATAATAATGTTTTTAACTTTATTTTAAATGAAAAGAGAAAAATCGACAGAAAACTATTAAATTTATTGAAAAACAAAGATATATATACAGTAATTAATTAAAAAAAATCTTGTTTTATTTCAAATTATTAGTAAAAAGCTAAAAAATAAAAATACGCACACAATTTTTGGTTTTATACCTCCGGTCCTTTTTGGAATAATTGTGGTGGCTTAACCGGGAAGAAATATGAAAATACCTAATATAACAATACAACAATTACTAGAGGCTGGAGTTCATCTGGGCCATAAAACATTAAGATGGAATCCAAAAATGAAAAAATATATTTTTGGAAAAAGAGACTCAATACACATTATTGATTTAACGCAAACTTTAGAACTAACAAATGTAGCTTTAGAAAAAGTTTATAATACAATATCTGGAAATGGTAAAATTTTGTTTATTTCAACAAAAAAACAAGCATCTGAAGCTATAGCTGAACTAGCAAAAAGCACAAATCAATATTTTGTTAATTATAGATGGCTTGGTGGAATGTTGACAAATTGGGGAACAATATCAAATTCAATTAAAAAACTTCAAAAAATTAATAATGACTTAGTTGCAGAAAATAGAGGTTTTACAAAAAAAGAACTTTTAAAAATGAGCGTACTAAGAGATAAGCTTCAAAGATCTTTAGGTGGAATTTCAGAAATGAAAAAAGTTCCTGATCTGGTTTTTATAATTGATACAAATTATGAGTCTTTAGCAATTAAAGAATCAATTAAACTTGGTATACCTATTATAGCAATTTTAGATACAAACTCGGATCCAGATGGCATTGATTTTCCTATACCTGGAAATGATGATGCTAGAAGATCTATCGATTTATACTGTAATTTATTAAAAGAAACGATAGAAAATGCAAACAAAGATATTTCAAATAAATCTGTAGAAGAGTCTATTGAAAAAAAAGATAATTCAAAATCTATTCAAAATATTAAAAGTGATAAAGATAAAAAATTAGAAAAAGTTTCTAAGTAAATGAGTGAAATAGAAAAAGTAAAAAAATTAAGACAAGCTACTGGCGCTGGTTTTAAAGATTGTAATTCAGCATTAAAAGAATCTTCTGGAGATATTGATAAAGCTATTGAAATTTTAAGAGTTAAAGGAATATCTAAAGCTTCAAAAAAAATGTCAAGAGAAGCTAACGAAGGAGTTGTAGCCGTATCTGGTGATGATAATCAAACTTCAATAATTGAAGTTAATTGTGAAACAGATTTTGTTGCTAAGAATGATGATTTTATTAATTTTGTTAAAGAGCTTAGTAAGATAAATAATAAATGCAAATCTGATTTAATAGAATTAAACAAATCTATTATGAGTAATGATAAATCAGTAGAAGATAATCTAGTATCATTAATTGCCAAGATAGGAGAAAAAATAACTTTTGGTAGGGCAAAAACAATTTCAAATAATGGCTCTAAAAATTTTATTTACCTTCATACTGTAGTTAAAGATAATTTATCAAAATTAGCTGTAATAACATCTTTAGAAACTAAAGAAAAAAATGATTCAATCGACTTATTTGGAAAACAAATATCAATGCATATTGCAGCAACAAACCCTTTGGCATTAAATTCAAACGAAATTGACAAAAATACTTTAGATAAAGAGCAAGAATTAATTGCTCAAGAACTTAAAAATATGGGTAAAAATGATGAAATAGCAAAAAAAATAAGCATAGGAAAGTTAAATAAATTTAAAGAAGAAAATAGCTTACTTACTCAAGCATGGGTCATGGATCCTAAACAAAAAGTTAAAGATATTATTAAAAATTTAAATATTCCAGATCTTAAAATAAAGGAATATTATAGATTAAAAATAGGTGAATAATGTTTAAAGACTCAAATTATAAAACTAAAATGCAAAAAACTATTGAGGTTTTTTTTAAGGAACTTTCATCATTAAGAACAGGAAGAGCAAACGCAAATATGCTAGATTTGGTAAGAGTTGATGTTTATGGTCAAAAAATGCCAATCAATCAATTAGGCAGCATTACAACACCAGAGGCAAGAATGATAAATATTCAAGTTTGGGATTTAAACAATGTTAATTTAATCGACTCTGCAATAAAAAAATCTGAACTTGGATTAAACCCACAAATTGATGGTCAGTTAATTAGATTGCCTATACCAGATTTAAGTGAGGAAAGAAGAGAAGAAATAAAAAAAATGATTAAAACAATGGGTGAAAAATGCAAAGTTTCGATTAGAAATATCAGAAGAGAAGCTAATGATGAGCTAAAAAATTTACAAAAATCAAAGGATATCAGCGAAGACGAGGAAAAAAAATTTGAAAAAGTCATTCAAGTTTTTACGGATGAACATATTAAAAAAATAGATGAAAAAATTATTTCAAAAGAAAAAGAAATAATGACAATATGAATCCAATTCAACATGTGGCCATTATTATGGATGGTAATGGAAGATGGGGTTTAAAGCATAAAAATTCTAGAAACTCAGGACATAAAGAAGGTATTAAAACCGTAG
>CACLLR010000026.1 GCA_902607805.1 uncultured Pelagibacteraceae bacterium | reverse complement strand
CAATTGATAATATAGAAGAATTTTTTCAAACAGGCACATGTAAAAATATTGTGAATGCAAAAAATTAAATCATTATTAAAAAAAAAATCAAAACATAAACCCTTAGTTTGTTTAACAGCAAATAATGTTTATACAGCTGAAATTTTAGATGATTTTTGTGATATTGTTCTAGTCGGAGACTCATTGGGAATGGTTGTATATGGTGAAAAAAATACCAACAAAGTATCTCTTGATACGATGATTGATCACGGAAGAGCTGTGAGGAAAGGAATAAAAAAAAGTATATTAGTAATTGATATGCCAAAAGGAACTTATGAAAAATCTCCTTCATTAGCTCTTAAAAATGCAAAAAAAATAAAAAAATTTACTAAGTGTGATGCGTTGAAATTAGAAGGAGGTTCAAAAATATTTGAAATTATTAAAATTTTAGTAAAGAACAAAATTCCAGTCATGTCGCATATTGGATTACAGCCTCAAAAAATTTCTAATAGTAAAAATTTTAAAGTTTTAGGAAAATTATACAATGAAGAAAGAAAAGTTATTAAAGATCTTAAATCAGTAGAAAATGCAGGATCATTCTCTGTCGTTTTAGAATCTGTTACTGAAAATTTAGCAAATAAAGTAAATAAAATCTCTAAAATTCCCGTAATTGGAATTGGAGCTTCAAATAAATGTGATGGTCAAATATTAGTTACAGAAGACTTATTGGGGTTATTAAGTAAATCGCCAAAATTTGCTAAAAAATATGAAAGTTTTAGGATTAAAATTAGAAGAGCAGTGACAAAATATTCCAAAGAAGTCAAAACCAGAAAATTCCCAAGTAAATATAATACTTTTAGATAAATAATTTTCTATTTATAGTTGAATCAAATTTATCTTTTTTTAAGACTCCTAAAATATTTTATGATTAACTATCTTCTAGTTAATTAACTAAAGAGGAGAAATAAATGATTAAAGAAAAAAAATCATTGAAGGGAAAATTGCCTTCAAGACGTAAGTTCTTTAAAGCTGCTGCTGCAACTGGTGTTGCTGCTGTAGCTGCATCATCTTTAGCTGCTCCAGCTGTTGCTGCAGATAGAGTAGAAGCAGCAATGGTAGCTACTTGGCCAAGAGACTTTCCTGGTTTAGGTACTGGTGCACAAAGACTTGCAAAAAGACTAAGCGATATGAGTGATGGACGTATACAAGTTACTTATTATGCTGCAAATGAAAGAGTAAAAGCATTTGACTCATTTGATGAAGTTGCTTCTGGTAACTCACAAATGTATCATGGTGCTGACTATTATTGGGTTAAAAAACATCCAGCTTTTGGATATTTTACTGCAAGCCCATTTGGTTTTACTTACTCTGAAATCAATGCTTGGATTCACTTTGGTGGTGGACAAGAGCTTTGGGATGAACTAACTGATGACTTTGGTACTCAAAGTTTTATAGCTGGTAATACTGGAGTTCAAATGGGTGGTTGGTTTAACAAAAAAATTAGATCAGCTAATGATTTAAAAGGTTTAAAAATGCGTATGCCTGGTTTAGGAGGACAAGTACTTGGAAAACTAGGTGGTTCTCCAATTTCACTTCCTGGTGGACAAATTTATGAAAATCTTGTGTCAGGTGCAATCGACGCAACTGAATGGGTAGGCCCGTGGAATGATGAGGCTATGAAATTCCATGAAGCTGCTAAATACTATTACTATCCTGGTATGCACGAGCCTGGTTCGATGTTAGCGTGTGGTGTAAATAAATCATGGTTTACAAGCTTGTCAAAAACAGACCAAACAATAATTAAAACTGCGTGTGCATGGGCAGATGAAATTACTATGTCTGAATATAATGCTAAAAATGGTGCTGCATTAGCTCGTTTGATAAATGATCATGGTGTTAAACTTGAGAAGTTTAATGACAAAGTTTACGACGCGTTTGCTAAAGGTGCTCAAGAAGTCTATGATGAAGTTCAACAACATAGTGATCTTGCTGCTAGAGTACATAAAGCTTTCGTTAAAGCTCGTAAAGAAATTGGTAGTTGGACTAACTTGTCAGACTCACCATATATTAGTCAAAGAAACAGAGCTTTAGGACTATAACACTTAAAGTTTAATATAATTTAAAAAGAGGGCCCTTCTTTAGGGCCCTTTTTAATAAGTAAAAAAGTTTTAATTTTATGGTTTCAAAAAGTAATTTATCAATAATTATTAGAATATTTAGTTATTCGATATTAGCTATTACTTTTGTTTTTTTAATAAATAATGTTTTAACCGTATGGTTTGATTGGCCAGGTGTTAAAAAGTTATTTTCACACTACAGTTTATTTGGATTTAGAAAATTAAGTAAACCACTAGAAAATTCAGCATTAACAACAGCTTATTTACAATTATTTTTTTATTTTGCTTCAACGCTGATAGCAACTATTTATGTAATAAAATCTGTTAAACAAACCCTAGAAACTGACGCAGAAATTCTTACTAAATTTACTGCTTATATTATTCGTTCATCTTTTTGGGCAGTTTTGATTGTTGGAATCGCAGATTTATTAGTTTCATTTATGGTTGTAGAAAAATTAGTTGAGCCAATTTTTGGTGAAACTTTAAAAATAAAATTAGTTATTCCAGCATTTAGAATTACCTTTATTCATTTTCCTCTAATATTAATTTCATTCGTAATTGGCTATTTTACAAGATCAGTAGGTTTTATTTGGTTAGCTGTTTTAGTTGTTGCTAGTGAATTTTTTATTGTTGTATCAAGATTCATATTTGAGTATGAACAAGCTTTTCAGGGAGATTTAGTTCGTTTCTGGTATTCTGCGCTTTATCTTTTTGCTAGTGCATATGCATTAATGCACGAAGGCCATGTGAGAGTTGATGTTTTATACACTGGCTTTAGCGAAAGAAAAAAAGCTTGGACAAATTCAATTGGATCTTTGCTATTAGGAATTCCACTATGTCTTATCGTTTTATTTTTAGGAATGGGTGGAAAAGCTAGCATTATTAATGGACCAGTAATTTCATTTGAAATTACACAACAAGGTTCTAATGGTTTGTATCTGCTTTATTTAATGGCAGTATATTTAGCAGTATTTGCAGTCACTATGTTAACTCAATTTACAAGTTATTTTATGAGTAGCAGTTATAAACTTTTAAAAAATTAAAATATGGAACATTTATTTTTATCTCTACTTGTTTTAATTATGATAGTAGCATTGGCATCAGGTTTCCCTGTTGCTTTTGCATTACCAGGTTCAGCTATTATTTCAATAGGAGCTGCAGCTTTCTTTGGATATCTTTTTGAAGGAGATGCAGGAGCATATTATGCAACTGATGGACCAATAGAATGGTTAACAGCAGGGATTACAAATTTCAGGAGCAATTATTGGGATGTAGAAACTGATACTTTAATTGCAATACCATTATTTATTTTTATGGGAATAATGCTGCAAAAATCTAAGATTGCAGAAGATCTTTTGGTGACCATGGGTCAATTGTTTGGCCCTATTCCTGGAGGACTTGGTATTTCAGTAATTTTCGTAGGAGCATTGCTTGCTGCAACTACAGGTATAGTTGGAGCAACTGTAATTGCAATGGGTTTAATTTCATTACCGACTATGTTGAACAATAAATACGATAGAAGCCTCGCAAGTGGAATAGTTTGTTCATCTGGAACACTTGGTCAAATAATTCCTCCATCAATTGTTTTAATCATCATTGCTGACCAATTAGCTAGTGCTGCTGATGTAGCAAATACTATGAGGCAGGCAGATTATAAATTAGTTACTGGTGAATTTAATATGCCTGGTGAATTTAGAGTGGGTTCTACAAGTGCTGGAGATATGTTTCTTGGAGCATTATTACCCGGACTAGTATTAGTTGGTTTGTATATGTTATATGTATTTGTATATGCGAGAATAAACCCTAAATCAGCTCCTCCCGTTCCATTCAAAGGTCAATTGGATTTCAAATTTTGGATGAAAGTTATTATGGTAATAATCCCACCTCTTGCATTAATATTTGCAGTTCTTGGATCTATATTAATGGGAATAGCAACTGTAAATCAAGCTGGCTCTATTGGCGCAATAGGAGCGACTATAATGGCTGGGTATCGTCTGCATCAAGGTAAAAAGGATGCATATTATCCATTACTAATATCTGTTGTAGCTTTAATTCCAATTTTTTATATTTCAAATAATTATAATTTAAATATTAAAGCAATAGAAACTAGAAACTTAACTGCAATTCTAATCACAGGTTTTTTTACTTTAATCTTTTTAATAGGTATAATTTGGAGCTTCTGGAGATCTTATAAAGTTGATAACGTTTTAAAAGAAGTTGTTACTGAAACTTGTGTAACTACTTCGATGGTATTCATAATTCTTTTAGGTGCAGCAATGTTAACTTCAGGGTTTAGGGCTTTTGGAGGTGAAGAATTAGTAAGAGATTTTTTACAAGATTTGCCAGGTGGATTTTGGACTCAATTTATTGTTGTCATGATAGTAATTTTTCTTTTAGGTTTTTTCCTTGATTTCATAGAAATTGCAGTAGTAGTTGTTCCTATTATTGCACCAATATTATTAGCTGAAACAGGAGCTAATGTTAGTGCAATTTGGTTAGGTGTAATGATTGGGGTAAATTTACAAACTTCTTTTTTAACTCCCCCTTTTGGTTTTGCTTTATTTTATTTAAAAGGTGTTGCACCGAAATTTATTACAACCTTAAATATTTGGAAAGGTGTTGTTCCTTTCATAGCTTTACAATTAATTGGACTTGCGATTGTAGGTTTTTATCCAAGTTTAGTAAACTATTTACCTGCTAGAACATACTTAACATCTCATGTGGCTCCGCCTCCAATGAATCCTAAGCTTCAACAGTGTTTACAAGAATATAAATTTGATATTTACAACAATGATGAGCAAAAAATCACAGCTGCTATAAAAAGTTTTGAAAAACTAGTTCCTTCAGACCTTCCCAATGATAAATTGGATATTTTTGAGGAACATTTTGAAAATGCGTTAGGTACATTTGCTTTAGTAAAAAAACTTCAAAAAACAGAGAATGAATATAATTTATTTGCAGAAGATTATAGAGATCTTCATTTTAGTGTAAGAAAAAAACAAAAGAAGATAAGAAAAATAGATGATAAAATAGAAGAATTAAAAGCAGAAATTAGAAATTTAGATAAAGATAAAGTTTCACAAAAAAATAAAATCGAACTGAAAATTGAGGATTATAAATTAGAAATTGATGAAGTAAAAAAACAAATTCCAGAAAATTGGGCATCTAGAAATAAAGAATTTGAAATTATTCAAAAAGCTAAAAATACTCAAACAAAAAGATATAAAAAAAATGTTGATGAAGCTTATGATAACCTAGATCAAATTGCTATGTTTATAAAAGATCACGAAAAATTAAATGAACTTTCATCCGAAATTAAAGATTTAAAATATGAAATTAATAACAAAAACTATGAAAATTCATTTTCACTTATAGATGGCCTATTTGAAAAACTAAGTGAAATTTCAGGTACAGAGGAAATTGCTAATAGACTAGATGATCTATATTCTTTAGTTGATAGTGAAGAAATAGAAGAAAATAAAATCTCAGATGCAATTTCAGAACTATTTATTTTATTTGATAAGGAAGTAAATTGGAGAAAAAATGCATCTCAAAATTTAATGCCAGAACTTGAAAAATATAATTCAGTTATTAAGAATAATATAGGTTTAAGATTGCAATCTCGTTTAACAAAAGAGCAGGCTAAATTTGTTGCAAGTTGTAACTCTATTCACCGTGACATATCTTTAAATTTCTAATTTACATAAATGGAAAAAAATATTTTACCGATTAAAAAAGCGGTTTTAATATTTTTTGTATTTGCTTGTGGGTATTTTATATCTGCTCTTTTAAGAGCAATTACTGCAACTTTATCTCCATTATTAACTGCGGAATTTAATTTAACGGCTGGAAATCTAGGATTATTGGCCGGTGGTTACTTTTTAGGATTTGCATCTATGCAAATACCACTTGGATATTTACTAGATAGACATGGTCCTAAAAAAATTGTTTCATCATTTTTATTAATTGCAATCATTGGAACTGTTGCATTTGCTTTAGCCCAAAGCTTTTCTGGTTTGCTTATATCAAGAATTTTAATTGGTGTTGGTGTTAGTGCATGTTTAATGGGACCATTAACTGGTTACAGAATTTGGTTTGCAGATGAATATCAGCAAAGAGCCAACGCGTGGATGTTAATGGTACTTTCAATGGGTTTTGTTTTTTCAACTTTACCAGTGCAAATTCTATTACCAATTATTGGATGGCGATGGATATTTGTTTTGATAGCTATTTTAATACTTATTGTTATAATTTTGACATTACTTTTTATTCCTAAATGGAAAACACCAAATAACGACCAAGAGAAGAATGTCGGATCTTTATCGGATGTTTGGAAAAATAAATTTTTTATAAGCACAATTCCTCTAGGTTTATTTAATTATGGAGGAATTGTTGCAGTCCAAACCTTATGGGCCGGTCCATGGATGGTAAGAGTTGCAGGATACAGTCCTTTAGAAAGTGCTACAGGACTTTTTTGGATAAATGTCATAATGCTATTTGCTTTTTTTATTTTTGGATACATTTTACCTAAAATTACAAAACTTGGATTTGAGACGATGAAAATAATGAAATTTGGATTACCAATTAGCTATTTATCTCTATTCATTATTATTTTGTCAGGAGAAAATGCAGGTGCAATACATTTCACAATTTACTTACTTACTTCGATAGTATTAACACTTACTCAACCTGCTGTAGCTTTATCTTTTCCAACAAGTTTAGCAGGTAAATCACTAACATCATTTAACCTACTCATTTTTGTAGGTACTTTTATTATGCAGTGGGGCATAGGTTTAATCATTGATTTTTGCCAATTTTTAGGAAAAGAAGAAGTCCAAAGTTTTAAAATTTCTTTTACAGTTTATTTAATAATTTGTATTTTTAGTTACTTGTATTTTATTTTGAAAAATAAAAATGAATAAAAAAAAAATGTATATTTTATCAATATTGGGTTTAGTAATTTTAATTTATTTAATAATTACATTTATACTTTACAGTTATCAAAGAAACTTAATGTATCACCCTGTAGAAAATAATTATCAGGGAGATAAATTAATGGTAAAAATTGAAAAAGTTAATATAAAAACCGAAGATAATATTGATCTTTTAGCTTGGTACCATAAAAAAAACTTAACAAAGTATAAAACTATTCTTTACTTACACGGAAATGCTGGAGCATTAGAAAATAGAATACATAAAATTAATCACTTTGACGGCATGAAAGTAAATTTTTTATTAGTTGCATGGAGAGGATTTAGTGGGAATAAAGGAAGTCCAACTGAAAAAGGCCTATATCAAGATGCAAGAAGTGCAGTTAAGTGGTTAAATGATAATGGAATTAGAAATGAAAATATAATTATTTATGGAGAATCTCTTGGGACTGGTGTAGCTACAGAAATAGCACAAAATAAAAATTTTGCTGGAATAATTTTAGAATCCCCTTTTACTTCAATGATTGAGGCTGCTAGATCTAGATATCCAATTTTTCCTATTAGACTAATTTTAAAAGACAAGTATGAAAGTGATAAAAAAATTAAAAATATTAAATCACCAATTTTAGTTATGCACGGTGAAGTTGATAAAATTGTTCCATTTTGGATGGGAAAAAAAATGTTTGAATTGGCAAATGAACCAAAATTTTTTTATTTTCCAAAATATGACGATCATATGATGGAATTCAATAAAAAATTAATAAATCAAATAAATTTATTTATTAAAAGTTTAAATTAAGTCATAATTTAAACAAATAGACTTCAAATTTATTAATTAAATTATTTTAGTGAAAAAATTTTTTTTATTAATAATAACTTATTTTACATTTTCAACTTCATTTGCAGATAATTCAATTTCAAATTTAAATAATTATTTTTTTATAGGTAAAATGGATTCATATGATAATGCATTTACTTTATTTTTTAAAACAAGAAAAAAATCAATATTAGCTAGAGGTGAAAATTCAAATTATATTACAGATTTTCCTCAAGATCTTTACATTTATATTCATGAAACAAAGAAAGAATTTCCTTTAATTTCATATGAATGGTTTCCAAGAAAAGCAAAAAAAATTTTAAGTGACTATTATTATCCAGTGTTTCCAGATGATTTTGCTTATTATCTTTTAGGTGATAACAATACTTTGATATTGGTTAGTGCTTCAAAAAACTTAAATCAAAATTTAGAATTTAATATAAAAAAAAAAGAATTAAAAAGTTATAAAAAAAAAGGAAAACTCGATTTTATTATTTCTTCTTACGCAAAAACATGCGGCTATTCAAACTTGGAATCAAATTTTACTTGCAATTTATATAAACCTTTAATTTCTAATAATTTAGTTAATTAGTTTGTGTAAATGCATTTGCAAAATTTTTTGCTTCAAAAATTTGTAAATCATCTTCTTTTTCACCTAATCCCAGTCCAATTATTGGTATTTTATATTTTTTAGCTAAAGCAATCAAAATACCTCCTTTTGCTGTTCCATCGAGTTTTGTCATTATTAAACCTGTTACTGGAATAATTTTGTTAAATTCTTCGACTTGATTAATAACATTTTGACCAGTTGTAGCATCTAATATTAAAATTACTTCGTGAGGAGCCTCTTTATCAATTTTTTTTGTTACATTGGCAATTTTTTTATATTCTTCCATTAAATTTTTTTTGTTTTGTAATCTACCAGCCGTATCTATTAAGACGTGAGTGAAGTTGTTTTTTATTGCTTCATCAACAGCTTTATAAGCAACAGATGCGGGATCAGAACCTTGTGAAGATTTTATTATTTCTACATCTATTTTTTTTGCCCAATTTTCTAATTGCTCAATAGCTGCCGCTCTAAAAGTATCTGATGCTGAAAATATTACTTTATTACCATTGGATTTTAATATTTTTCCCATTTTTCCTATTGTTGTAGTTTTTCCAACACCATTAACTCCTGAAACAAGAATAGCATTTAAATTATTTTTATTTGTAAAAAAATTTTTGTTTTCCAATGGAGACATTAAATCAATTATATAATTTTTAAGAATTGAATTAATTTCATCAACTTTATTTTTATTTGGATCAATTTTATTTTCAGCAATTATATTTCTTATTTCCTCAGATGCTGCCACACCTACATCAGATTGAATTAAAAAATCTTCAATTTCATTTAGAGTCTTATCATCTATCTCTTTTTTTATAATTATTTCCTTTAGCCCAGATGTAAAAGTAGAGGCACTTTTTTTAAATCCTAATTTAAATTTTTCAAAAATTCCCATTAAATTTTTAATGTTATTTCTTTTATATCAGATACAGGTCCGGTCATATAAATTTGACCATCACTTCTATCATAATCAATATTAAGTTTGCCTTCCTTAAAATTAATATTACAATTATTATTTGTTAATTTTTTAAGATACCCAGCAACAACGGTCGCACATGCAGCAGTTCCACAAGCTTTTGTTTGTCCCGCGCCTCTCTCCCAAACATTTACTTTAATATTTTTATCATCAATGATTTGAGCAAAAGTAACGTTAACTCTTTCTGGAAAATAGTGATGGTTTTCAATTTTTGGTCCTAAACTTTTAATGTTTATTTTTGAACAATCTTCAACAAAAAAAATAATATGTGGATTTCCAACATTTATGCAAAATCCTGTACCATATTCTTTTTGTAAAAAATCTAATTCTAAAATTTTTGGGTTTAATTTTTCATTTTTTAAAGGAATTTTTTCCCAATCATTAAATTCTGGAAAACCCATATTTATTTTAACATTTTTTTCACTTAAAATTTCTGCCTCTAATATCTTTTTATCAGCTTTTAACTTAATAAATCTTTGGTTATTTTCTTTTGAAATTAAGTAAGCAATACATCTGCTCCCATTTCCACATGCACCTACTTCAATACCATCAGGATTGTAAATCGTTATTGGAAAAGCACCATTAATATCTTTTTCAATAAATATGATTTGATCAAATCCAATATTATTTCTATTACCTATTTTTATTATTTCTTCTTTCGAGAGATTTACATCATTTTTTCTTCTATCAATAATGACAAAATCATTTCCTAAACCATCCATTTTATAAGCTTTGAATTCCATATAATAATATTTAACTTATTTATTGACTTTTTGAACCTCTATTATAGTTTATCGCAGTTTCCGCAAAATAAGCAATTTGCGGTGTCTTTGGCAACAAAGAGATCGACACCAGTCTGCGAGGGTTCGCCCACTGGTGCGATAGCTGCTGGATGAAAATATGTTTGAAAATTTGACAAATAAATTTGAAGAAGTTTTTTCTTCTCTAAAAAAAGCACCATCACTTGATGAAAAACAAGTTGATGAAGGGCTTAAAGGTATAAGGCAAGCTTTATTAGAAGCAGATGTAACGTTAGATGTTGCAAAACAATTCATTGAAAATGTTAAACCAAAAGCTTTAGGTCAAGAAATAATTAAATCTACATCACCAGGACAAATGGTTGTTAAAATAGTTTATGACGAGCTGGTAAAATTGCTTGGTGAAAAAAATGAAGATATAAATTTAAATGCGGTTCCACCTGTTCCAATGATGTTAGTAGGACTTCAAGGCTCAGGAAAAACAACTACAACTGCAAAATTAGCAAAATTTCTAGAAAAAAACAAAAAAAAGAAAATTATGATGGTTAGTCTAGACGTTTATAGACCAGCCGCACAAGAACAACTTAAATCTCTTGGTGAACAAAATAATATTTTAACGTTACCAATTATTGAAGGACAATTGCCAGCAGATATTTGCAGAAGAGCAATTAGTGCAGCAAACCTAAATGGAGCAGAGGTAATTTTATTTGATACTGCAGGACGGACTCAAATTGATCTTCAAATGATGAGTGAGATTAAACAAATAGAAAATATAATTAAACCAAAAGAAACATTTCTTGTTGCCGATTCTTTAACAGGACAAGTTGCTGCTGAAGTAGCAAAAGAATTTAAAAATACAGTTAACCTTACTGGCATTGTTTTAACTAGAGCAGATGGTGATGCCAGAGGAGGAGCAGCAGTAAGTATGAAATATGTTTCAAATGTTCCTATTAAATTTTTAGGTATTGGAGAAAAAATTGAAAATTTAGAAGTTTTTCATCCTGATAGAATTGCAAACAGAATTCTTGGTATGGGAGATATTGTATCTCTTGTAGAAAAAGCATCTCAAGATTTAAGTGAAGAAAATTTAAAGAAAACTGAAGAAAATTTAAAAAAAGGTAGTTTTTCAATGGAAGATTATTTAACTCAGTTAAGACAAATGAAAAAAATGGGAGGAATTGAAGGCGTCATGTCTTTTCTTCCTGGTGTTTCAAAAATAAAATCTCAAATGGATCAAGCTGGAGTAGATGAGTCAATTATTTCTCAAAATGAAGCAATAATTTTATCTATGACAAGAAAAGAAAGAGAGAACCCAAAAATTATTGATGGTTCTAGAAGAAAAAGAATTGCTAATGGCTCTGGAACAGATGTAGCCACTATCAATAAATTGTTAAAACAATTTAAAATGATGTCTGAAATGATGAAAAAGATGTCAAAAGGAAACTTGAAAGGTATGACTGACAAAGGAATACCTCCAGAGCTTTTTAATCAACTAAAATAATAAAAGGAGAATAAATGTTAAAACTTAGATTATCTATGGGAGGAACAAAAAAAAGACCTGTATATAAA
Source organism: uncultured Pelagibacteraceae bacterium (assembly GCA_902607805.1). Lineage (GTDB taxonomy): Bacteria > Pseudomonadota > Alphaproteobacteria > Pelagibacterales > Pelagibacteraceae > Pelagibacter. Next base: position 261 of record CACLLR010000026.1, on the reverse strand, counting down.
ATTGTAGTAGCAGACAGCAGGTTTGCAAGAGATGGGAGATTTATTGAAAAACTTGGGTTTTTTAATCCCTTATTACCAAAAGAAAAAAAAGAAAGAGTTGGACTAGAAGAGGAAAGAATTAAGTATTGGTTAAGTCAAGGAGCTCAACCCACAACAAGAGTTGCAAGAATTCTTGGAGAAAACAAAATGATGGAAATGCCTGCAAAAGGAAACAATCCTCTAAAAGCTATACCAAAAAAAGATAGAAAAAAAGAAGTAGAA
>CACLLR010000025.1 GCA_902607805.1 uncultured Pelagibacteraceae bacterium | reverse complement strand
TAAAAGTTTATTTTCTCCAATATTACCTAGTGAGTCCTTAAGTTGATCAAATTTACTATTTAGGTTACTTGCTAGTTCTTCTAAATGTTCTTCTTGACCATCTTCACAAGAAAGAAGAAACTCTTTCCCATTAAATTTAATATTTACATTTGCCATTTATCTATTTCCTCTAACAAAGTATCTGTTTCTTGATTTAATTCATCTATTTTTTCTGAAAACTCCTTTTCTCTTTTATTTTCATTGTGTTTATTTTCAGTAATTTGATCTATCTTTTCTTCAAGTTTTGCATAATCGTCTTTTAATAATAAATATTTATTTTCAACATCTTTTTTTTCAATTTCTAATTGATTTTTTTGAATCTTCAAATTTTCCATCTCTTCTGTCAGACTAGGATTTTGTGGATTTAAATTTTTTAACTTTTCTAGAGCCTCGATAAGTTTTTTTTCTTTTTCGAAAACAGATTTCATATATATAGTTATATTATTAAATTGAATCACCTAAGTCTATACAGGATAACATTTGAATAAAAAAAATAAAAATTTAGCCAATGCAATTCGTTTTCTATCAATGGATGCTGTGGAAAAAGCAAATTCTGGACACCCTGGAATGCCAATGGGTATGGCGGACGTAGCAACAGTTTTATTTAAATATTTTTTAAAATTTAATCCCTTTAATCCTAGCTGGTTAAATAGAGATAGATTCGTTTTATCAGCTGGACATGGTTCAATGTTATTATATTCTCTTCTGTATTTAACTGGTTACAAAAGTATATCATTATCAAGTATAAAAAAATTTAGACAATTAAATTCGATATGTGCAGGTCATCCAGAATATCATCCTAATTCTGGAATTGAAACTACAACTGGTCCATTAGGACAAGGAATATCAAATGCTGTTGGATTTGCAATTTCAGAAGAAATATTAAAAAAAAAATTTGGTCAAAAAATTTTTAATCATAAAACATATGTATTAGCTGGAGATGGTTGTTTAATGGAAGGTGTAAGTCATGAAGCATTGAGTTTAGCAGGTCACTTAAAATTAAAGAATTTAATAATGTTATTTGACAACAATTCTATATCAATAGATGGACCAACTAAACTTGCAGTATCTGATAATTATAAAAAAAGATTTCAATCTTACAATTGGAATTATATTGAAATTAATGGTCACAATGAAAAACAAATTTTTAGAGCTTTAAAAAAAGCACAATTATCAAAAAAACCTACTTGTATTTCATGTAAAACTCAAATTGGATATGGTTCGCCAAATAAATCTGGAACTTCTTCAGCTCACGGAAGTCCCTTAGGAAAAGAAGAAATAAACCTTGTCAGAAAAAAACTTAATTGGAAATATTCTCCATTCTTTATACCAAAAAATATAATTAAAGAATGGAAGCTTATAGGATCAAAAGGAAAAAAAATAGAGAATAAATGGAAAAAAATTTATAATAAAAATAAAAAATCTATTAATAATTATTTTAATTTTAAAACTCAATCTAAACTCTCTAGTCTTAAAAAAAAATTATCAAGCAATGTTAATGATATTGCAACAAGAAAATCTAGTGAACTTGTCTTAAAATCATTATTTGAAAATCAAAATAATTTAGTAGGTGGATCGGCTGATCTAGCTGGTTCAAATAATACTAAAACAAATTTTCATAAAATAATTAAACCAGGCAAATTTGATGGAAATTATATTCATTATGGTGTTAGAGAACATGCAATGTGCGGAATAATGAATGGTATTTCATTACATAGTAAAATAATTCCTTATGGTGGAACTTTTTTGATTTTTAGTGATTATTGTAAATCATCAATTCGATTATCTGCTTTAATGAAAAAAAGAGTAATATATATTATGACACATGACTCAATTGGATTAGGAGAAGACGGTCCCACTCATCAACCTATTGAACAATTGGCAAGTCTTAGATCAATTCCAAATATAAACGTTTTTAGACCTGCTGATACTATAGAAACTATTGAAAGCTGGCAGTTAGCATTAAAAAATATGAAAACTCCAAGTGTAATTGCATTAACTAGACAAAAGTTAAAACAAGTAAGAAAAAAATATCACTCACAAAATAAATGTTCTTTAGGAGCATATGAATTATTAAGGACCAATAAAAAAATTAAATTAACTATATTTGCTACTGGTTCAGAAGTTGGAATAGCAACAAATTTAAGTCATAAATTAGCCAAATATAAAATTTACTCAAAAGTTATTTCTATGCCATGCCAAGAAATTTTTGATAAGCAAAATAACTTATATAAAAATAGAATTTTGAAAGAAACAAAAGTTAAAATTTCAATCGAAGCTGGTACAAAATTTGGTTGGAAAAAATACATTGATGATGAAAATTTAATATTTGGAATTAACGACTTTGGAAAAAGTGCTCCTTATAAAAAAATATTTGATTATTTTGGTTTAAATGTATCAAATATATTTAGAAAGATAAAAAAATTATAATGACGATTAAAATTGGAATTAATGGAATGGGAAGAATTGGAAGAATGGTACTTCGTTCTATTATTGAAAGTAAAAATAAAAATATAATAATTAAACATATTAATAATAGAACTAATTCAGAAATTACAACCAATCTATTAAAGAACGACTCAATTCATGGAAAGTTTAATGCAAATATATCTTTTAATAAAAAGAATTTAGTTATTAATAAAAAAAAAATTACTTTTTCACAATATTTAAATATTGAAGAAATTAATTGGAAAAAACTTGGAGTTGATTATGTATTCGAATGTACAGGAAAATTTAATTCTAAAGAAAAACTATTGGGTCATATAAAAAATGGTGCAAAAAAGGTTATAGTTTCTGCCCCCTGTAAAAATGCAGACAAAACAGTTGTTTTTGGTGTAAATGAAAAAACTCTAACAAAAAATGATCAAATAATTTCTGCTTCTTCTTGTACGACAAATTGTCTAGCAACAGTCTCAAAAATATTAAATGAAAATTTTATAATCGATAGTGGTTTTATGACTACCATTCATGCCTTCACTAATGATCAAAGATTATTAGATAACTCTCATAAAGATCCAAGAAGAGCAAGATCTGCTAGTCAGTCAATTGTTCCAACATCTACAGGAGCTTCAAAAACAATTGGGGAAATTATACCCTCGTTAAAAGGTAAAATAGAAGGTATAGCGATGAGAGTTCCTACTCCCAATGTATCACTTATAGAATTAATTTTTTACACAAAAAAAGAAATAAACATAAATAAAATTAATAACGCTTTTACTAAAGCTTCCAAAAAAAAATTAAAAAATATATTAGAAATTACATCAGAAAAACTAGTATCAATTGACTTTAATCATAATCCAGCATCAGCAATTGTTGATTCTAATTTAACATCAGTTATTGGAAAAAAAATGGGAAAAATCTCTGCGTGGTATGATAATGAATGGGGTTTTTCAAATAGAATGTGTGACATTGTAGAATACCTAGACAAAATTTCTTAAATGAGAAACATACAAAACCTGTTAGATCTAAATAAAAAAAAAATTTTATTAAGATTAGATTTAAATGTGCCAATAAAAAATGGTAAAATTTTAGATTCTACTAGAATAAATAAAATTCTACCAACTATAAATTTTTTATTAAAAAGCAATGCAAAAATTATAATATTGTCTCATGTTGGAAGACCTAACGGAAAAATAGTAAATGAACTTTCTTTAAAACCTATATGTGAAAATTTAAAAGAAAAAATAAATTCAGAAATAAGACTTGTTACAAAAAATTTGAAAGAAATTAATTCAAATAATCTTTTTATTAATTCAGATGAGAAGATATTAATGCTTGAAAACATTAGATTTTATAAAGAAGAAGAAGAAAATAATTATGAATTTGCTAAGCATATAGCTAGTTTAGGAGAAATTTATGTAAACGAAGCATTCTCTTGCTCTCATAGAGCTCACTCATCTATACACGAAATTCCAAAATTTCTACCTTCTTATTCTGGACTGCAATTAGAGACAGAGATTAATGCATTAAAAAAAATTACTTCTGAAATAAAAAGGCCAATAACTTGTATTATTGGAGGCTCAAAAATATCAACCAAAATTAATATAATAAAAAATTTAATTCATAAATTTGATAGTATTGTAATTGTTGGAGGAATGGCAAATAATATACTTGAGTATAAAGGTATTAAAATTGGAAATTCTATCAGGGAGAAAAATTGCAATAAAATAATTGAAGAAATATTTAATATATCTCAAAAAGCAAATTGTAAAATAATTTATCCTGAAGATGTAGTGGTCGGCAATGATTTAAATGGTTCTTCAAAAGTTAAAGAATTAAATAATATATTAAAAGATGAAATGATTTTAGATATTGGTCCAAAAACAATAAAAAAAATAAAAGATATAATTTTAAATAGTAATACTATTTTATGGAATGGTCCTGCGGGCTATTTTGAAAATATAAATTTTGCGAATGGAAGTTTTGAAATTGCTAAAGAAATAGCAAAAGAAACAAAGAATGGTAATCTTTATTCTGTTCTTGGTGGAGGAGATACTGTTTCTGTTATTAACAAAATTAAATTATTTAATAATTTTAACTTTGTTTCAACTGCTGGTGGAGCATTTTTAGAATATCTTGAAGGAAAAGATTTACCTGGTATAAGTGCGCTAAATTAAATGTCAGAATTAAATTCAATAGCCTTAAAAATAGTTTCGTCAGGAAAAGGAATTCTTGCTGCAGATGAAAGTACCGGAACAATGACGAAAAGATTAGAAAGCGTTCAAGTTACTTCAACAGCTGAAAATAGATTAAAATTTAGAAATGCATTGTTTGCTTCTGAAAGTATGAAATCATGTATAGGAGGAGTAATTTTATATGATGAAACAATTAAACAATCTGTTGGATCACTAACTATACCTGAATTAATATCTAGCAGCGGAGCAATACCAGGAATAAAAGTAGATACAGGAGCAAAAGCTTTATCAAGTTCAAAAGAAGAAAAAATAACTGAAGGCTTAGATGGTTTAAGAGAAAGACTAAAAGAATACTATAAATTAGGAGCAAGATTTACAAAATGGAGAGGTGTTTACATAATTTCAAATGATTATCCAAGCAAAGTGGCAATCTTCACAAATGCCCATGCTTTAGCGAGATATGCGTCTTTAGCTCAAGAATGTGGAATGGTACCTATTGTTGAACCTGAAGTTCTTATGGAAGGAAATCATAATTCAAAAACTTGCTTGGATATAACTACTGAAGTTATTAAAAAATGTTTTGATGAACTAATATTGCAAAAAATTGATCTTTCGGGAATAATACTAAAACCTAACATGATTCTTCCTGGCGTAAATTCAAATGAAAATATTAACTCCGAAAAAATTGCAGAGTTAACATTAAAATGTTTAATAGATAGCGTTCCTAATGAAGTTCCTGGTATTGCTTTTTTATCAGGAGGACAATCAGAAATTGAATCTACAGAAAATTTAAATATGATTAATTTAAAAAATACTTCTGATTATAAAATGACATATTCATATGGAAGGGCACTTCAACAAAGCGCTCTAAAATATTGGTCTAAAAATCAAGATGATATAGTTGGTACTCAAAAAATTTTCAATCACAGGGCCAATATGTGTAGTCTTGCTGCAAAAGGAAAATGGAATAAAGAGCTTGAAAAAAAATAAAAAGTTTATTTATTTAGTTTCACCAACAAGTATTTCAAAGAAATTTTATAAAGATCTTGAAAAAATCTTTAAAACTAAAAAAATATATTATTTTCAACTTAGACTTAAAAAAGAAAATAAAATCAAAATTATTAAAATTGCCAAAAGAATAAGGAAATTAACTAAAAAATATAATGTAAAATTTATAATTAATGACAATCCAAATTTGGCAATTAAAATTAATGCAGATGGCAGTCATATTGGACAAAAAGATTTTAGTATTAAAGAAGCAAGAAAAATTTTAAAAAACAAAATATTAGGAGTTACTTGTCATAATTCATTAAAATTGGTGAGAAATGCAATTAAGAATGGCGCAGATTATATAGCTTTGGGTTCATTTTTTAACACAAAAACAAAAAAAATAAAATTTAAAGCAAGTTTTAGAACTTTAAAAAAAGTTAAAAAGTTTTCTGAAGTGCCAATAATAGCTATTGGAGGTATAAATAATACGAATTATACAAAAGTTTTATTGAATAAAGCAAATTTTTTAGCTATTTCAAGTTACATTTGGAAAAATAAAAAATTAAGTCCAATTGAAGCAGTAAGGAAGTTAAAATGAAAATATCTGGAAATGAAATTAAACCAGGAATGATAATAGAACATAATGATGATATTTGGGAAGTTTTAAAAACACAACATGTTAAACCAGGAAAAGGTGGGGCTTTTAACCAAGTTGAAATGAAAAGTGTTAACAAATCAACTAAGCTTAACGAAAGATTTAGATCAAGTGACACAATTGAAAAAGCTAATATACAAGAATTAAAATTTTCTTACTTATATAAAGACGAAAATAAATATTATTTTATGGATAGTAAATCATTTGAGCAGGTAGAAATTAATAAAGAAATTTTAGGTGAAAAAGGTCTTTTTCTTGTTGAAAATTTGGGAGTTACAATTAATTTTTATGACGAAAAAGCAATATCAATTAATTTGCCAAATCAAATAACATGCAAAGTGGATATGACCGATGTGGCTTTAAAAGGACAAACAGTTTCTTCCTCATATAAACCTGCTACTTTAGAAAATGGCTTAAAAATTCAAGTTCCTCCATTCATAGAAAGTGGAGATGAAATTATAATTGATACAAGAACAAATGAATATATAAAAAAAATATAGTTTATGAATATCTTATCTCCTCACCTTAATATAATGATCAAGTCATGTGAGAAAGCATCAAAAATACTTATACGAGATTTTGGAGAGTTGGAAAATTTACAAGTATCTTTAAAAGGTCCTAAAGATTTTGTAACAAATAGTGATAAAAAAGTTGAAAAAATATTAATTGAAGAATTAAATAAATATAAAAAAAATTATTCAATAATAACAGAAGAAAGTGGTCTAATTGAAAATAAAGATAAAGAGTGTTTTTGGATTATAGATCCTATTGATGGTACAACTAATTTTTTACATGGTATACCTCATTTTTGTATATCAGTAGCATTAAAAATAAAAAATGAAATTGTTTCTGGTATTATTTTTGATCCAATAAAAAATGAAATATTTTATGCAGAAAAAAATAATGGTTCATATTTTAATAATCATCGAGTAAGAGTTTCTAAAAAAAATAATTTGGATGATTGTCTTTTTGGTACTAACAATTTAGGAGTGCCGAAGACTGATTTAAACACTAGAGTTTTGGGAAGTGCAGCCCTAGATATGGCATATGTCGGTTCAGGAAGATTAGATGGATTTTTTCAATCTAATTTAAATATATGGGATATTGCAGCTGGAGTAATTATTATCAATGAGGCTGGTGGGAAAATTAACAATATTAATTATTCACAAATTGAAAAAATCGATATCATGGCATCAAGCAATAATATTCATCAAAAAATGCTTGAAAAACTAGATAACTTTTAATTGTTTTTAAAAAAACTTTTGTTATAAGTCGCCATATGAAAAAAGATATACATCCAAAATACCATAAAATTAAAGTTGAGATGACGGATGGTAGTCAATTTGAAACAAAATCAACATGGGGATCTGAAGGAGATACCTTAAAGCTTGAAATAGATCCAAAATCTCACTCAGCATGGACAGGTGGAAAACAAAAACTTTTGGATAAAGGAAGAGTAAGTAAATTTAATAAAAAATTTCAAAACTTTAGATCTGAGAAAAAAAATTAATGCACAATACACCTTTAATGCCAATGGCTACGGCAGTTTGGTTAGTAGAAAATACAACATTAACTTTTAAGCAGATTGCAAATTTCTGTAAGTTGCATGAAGTTGAAATTCAAGGTATTGCGGATGGTGAGGTTGCTAAAGGAATTATTCCATATAATCCTATTATGTCTGGTCAATTAACTAGAGAAGAAATTGATTTATCATCTAAAGATGAAAACAGACCATTAAATTTGAAATCTTACGATGTAGAAATAGAAGTGGTGGATAAAAAAATTAAAAGATATGTGCCCTTATCAAAAAGACAGGATAAACCAAATTCAGCACTTTGGCTAATTAAACAACATTCTATTTTAAAAGATTCTCAAGTTGCAAAACTTGTAGGTATAACTAAAAATTCTGTTACAGCAATAAGAAATAAAAGTTATTGGAATTTTAATAATCTTGCTGCAAGAGATCCTGTGGCAATGGGATTATTCAGTCAAAGAGAATTAATTGAAGCTTTAGAAAAAGCTGAAAGAAGACTAAAAAGAGAAAAAAAAGAAAAGGAAAAAAGCTTAAACCAAAAAAATTAATAATGAATAACAATGGACAAACATTTTCTAAAATGATATTCAAACAAACTTTTGGGGGTAGTTATTAAAATAGAAGTTAAAGATAATAATGTTGAGCAAGCACTTAGAGTTTTAAAAAGAAAACTCCAACGTGATGGTTTTTATAAAATTATAAAGTTAAAAAATGCGTATGAAAAACCGTCAGAAAAAAAGAAAAGAATACTTCAAGAAAATATAAAAAGAGTAAAGAAATTAAATAAACTTAAAAATCGTTTTTAATTAACGCGGGGTGGAGCAGTCTGGTAGCTCGCAAGGCTCATAACCTTGAGGTCGGCGGTTCAAATCCGTCCCCCGCAACCAATTTAAATTTTAAAATTGGATTTTTTACTATCTACTAGAAATGCTTTTACTGTATCTATTGTTAATTCTTTATAAGACTTACCAAAATTTTCTATTTTTTCTATTATCTGAGGTGGCACAGTAATAATATGACATTTTAATTTTTTGGCTTGTAAATAGTTGTATGGTTCTCTCACACTAGCCCATAAAATTTCAACATTTTTATATTTTTTTGCAATCTTTAAACTATTTTCAATTTCTGGAACTGGATCTTTTCCTGTGTCAGCCATTCTTCCTGCAAAAATAGATATTATTACTTTTGTTTTTTTATTTATTTTTTTTAAAATCTGCAAAGTTTGTTTCGCTGTGTACACAGCTGTAATATTTAATTTGATATTTTTATTATTTAGGTGATTTATCACTTTTCCAAGAAAAATACCTTTAGAATTAGTCACTGGTACCTTTACAAATATTTGATTGCTCCAACTTTTAATTTTATTAGCTTGCCTTATTATATTTACATCATCATCAGCAAATACTTCAAAAGAAATAGGTTTTTTTGTAATTTTTAAAATTTCTTTGCAATATTTAGAATAGTTTTTTGCGCCTGCTTTTCTCATCAAGCTTGGATTTGTAGTAAAACCTTTTACAATTTTTTTACTATTAAATTTTTTAATTAAACTTAAATCAGCAATATCACAAAATACTTTTGTCATTAAATTATAAACTTTTAATTATATCTTCAGTCATTTTTTTTGCATCAGAAAATAACATTAAAGTATTATCTCTATAGAATAAGTCATTATCTATACCAGCATATCCGGGTGATAAACTTCTTTTTACAAATAATACAGATTTTGATTTTTCAACATCTAGAATTGGCATCCCATATATTGGACTTTGAGGATCAGATTTTGCTACAGGATTTGTTACATCGTTTGCACCAATTACATATGCAACATCACAATTTGCAAAATCATTATTTATTTCTTCTAATTCAAAAACTTCATCGTAAGGTACATTTGCCTCAGCGAGCAAAACGTTCATATGTCCAGGCATTCTACCTGCCACAGGATGAATGGCATAAGTAACTTTAACACCATTCTTTTTCAATGCATCTACCATTTCTCTTAATGCGTGTTGAGCCTGTGCAACTGCCATACCATATCCTGGAACAATTATTACTGAAGAAGCATTTTTCATTAAAAAAGCAGCATCATCTGCATTTCCATTTTTCACAGGTTTTTGTTCTTTTGATTTGCTTGAGGAAGATTGATCTGTTGCTCCCCAACCTCCTAAAATTACATTAAAAAAAGAACGATTCATTCCTTTACACATTATATAGGATAGTATTGCTCCCGATGAACCGACCAAAGCACCAGTAATTATTAAAGCGGTATTTTCTAAAGTAAAACCAATTCCAGCTGCTGCCCAGCCAGAATATGAATTTAACATCGATATAACTACTGGCATATCCGCGCCTCCAATTGGAATTATCAATAAAATCCCTAATATAAATGCAATAATTATTATGCTCCAAAATAAATTATCTGCCTGTGTTCTGCATAAGTAAAATATTAAAATTATTGCTGCTATTCCAAGGATTAAATTTAAATAATGTTGTCCTTTAAAAGTAATTGGAGATCCCGACATTATCCCTCTAAGTTTAAGAAAAGCAATAATAGATCCTGTAAATGTTATAGCTCCAATTGCGGCACCTAAAGACATTTCAATCAAACTCGCTATTTTTATGTTTCCCAGTGTGCCTAAATTGAATACTTCAGGATTAAGAAAAGCTGATATTGCAACAAACACTGCAGCCAATCCTACTAAACTATGAAAACCTGCAACAAGCTCTGGCATTGCCGTCATAGGAATTTTAAAAGCTATAAAAGCTCCAATTGAACCACCAATTGCGAGTAAAATTAATAAATACACAAATCCATTTGTAAAATTACCCACTGATATAATTGTTACAATAATGGCTAAAGCCATTCCAATTATTCCAAATAAATTCCCTTTTCTTGATGTTTCAGGAGAAGAAAGCCCTCTAAGAGCCAAAATAAACAAAACTCCTGATATAAGATAAAATATTGCTAAAATATTTGATGAAATCATTTTATTTTTTTTCTTTCTTTTTTTTCTTGTACATTGCCAGCATTCTCTGGGTGACTAAAAATCCTCCAAAGATATTAACTGCAGCCAAGATTATGGCTAAAAAACCAAAAATATTTGCTGTATCAAAAATGTTTATATTGTCTCCAGATAAGGCTGCTATTATAGCTCCCACTATAATCACTGAAGAAATTGCATTTGTAACTGACATTAAAGGTGTATGCAAAGATGGTGTAACACTCCATACAACATAATATCCTATAAAAATTGATAGAATAAAAATACTAAGTCTAAATATAAATGGGTCTATTTCCATGTATTTATTTTATTATTGTTTTAGCAATAATCTCATCCTCTAAATTAATATTAATTTCTTTTTTTTCTTTATCGAACAAATTCAATACAAAGTTAAAAATATTTTTTGCATAAAGAGCAGAAGAAGAAACTGGTAATTTGTTTAAAATATTTCTTTCGCCCATTATTTTCACTCCATTTTTTTCTACAATTTTATCTACATCGGTAAAAGCAGTATTTCCACCTTGTATTGCAGCTAAATCGTAAACAACTGATCCTGATCGCATATTATTTAACATATCTTCTTTAATTATTAATGGGGCTTTTTTTCCTGGAATCAAGGCAGTACAAATAACAATATCTATTTTTTTTAAGGTTTCTTTTAAGAGTGCTTCTTGTTTTTTTTTAAATTCATCTGATCCTTCCTTTGCATACCCTCCTTCAGTTTCTAAATTTTCTGATCCTTCTACAGTTAAAAATTTTCCTCCTAAACTTTCAACTTGTTCTTTTGATGCCATCCTTACATCTGTAGCAAAAACAATTGCACCCATTCTTTTTGCGGTTGCTATAGCTTGCAATCCTGCCACTCCAGCACCAACTACTAAAACCTTAGCTGCTGGAACAGTTCCTGCAGCAGTCATCATCATAGGTATGGCTTTTTCAAAAGTTGAAAATGATTCTAATACTGCTTTGTAGCCAGCTAAATTAGCTTGTGAAGATAGTATATCCATTGATTGAGCTCTTGTAATTCTTGGTAATTTTTCAAGTGAAAAAATATTAATTTTTTTTTCAGATAAATTTTTAAGTTTACTTATATTTTCATGAACATTAAAAACACCAATTAAAGTTTGATTTTGCTTTAAATTTTTTAAAACTGAGTCTTCTGGAAGAT
>CACLLR010000024.1 GCA_902607805.1 uncultured Pelagibacteraceae bacterium | reverse complement strand
AAAAATATAACTTATATAGATAAATATAAAAATAAATTAGAGTATAAAAATGTACCTTTGCAGTCAGTAGGTATATATGTTCCTGGCAACCTTCCGTCTACTTTATTAATGAATTCAATTCCAGCTAAATTAGCAAAAGTAAAAAGAATAGTTCTTGCAACTCCTAAGATTAATGGAAAATTAAATCCTGCAACTTTGTATGCTGCAAAAAAAATTGGAATAAAAGAAATTTATTCTATGGGTGGCGTTCAAGCAATAGCAAGTTTGGCATATATTCAAAAAGTAAATAAAATTATTGGACCTGGAAATAAATATGTAGCTGAAGCAAAAAGACAGTTATCTGGAATAATTGTTGGAACTGAGTCTATGTTTGCTGGTCCTTCTGAAATTTGTGTATTAGCTGATAAAGAGTCGGATATTAACCAAGTTGCTACCTCATTAATTTCTCAAGCAGAACATGATTTTGAAAGTCAAAGTATTTTAGTAACAAAAGATTACAAAATAATTAATAAGGTTAAAAATAAAGTCTCAAAAATATTAAAAGATTTGCCTAGAAAAAAAATAGCATATAAATCATTAAAAAAAAATGGATTAATAATTAAAGCAAAGAATGACAAGCAAATAATAAACATAATAAATACAATAAGCAGCGAACATTTAGAACTTTTAGTAAAAAATTATAAAAAGTATTCGAATAAAATAGTTAATGCAGGTAGCATATGTAATGGAAAATACTCATCAATGTGCTTAAGCGATTTTACAGTAGGTACAAATCACGTTTTGCCAACCAGTGGATCTGCAAAGTTTAGTTCAGGTTTAAATATTAATGAATTTATTAAAAAAATTTCTATTGTAACTCTTAGTAAATTAGGGGTAGAAAAAATTGCAAATCCGGCTATAACTTTGTCCGAGTTTGAACAATTGAATGGTCATACTCAAAGTATTAAATCAAGATTAAGGAGAAACTAGATTTGGCAAAGCAAGATACACTTGAATTCAAAGGTACAGTAATTGATTTACTTCCTAATGCTATGTTTCGAGTCAAACTTGAAAATGATCATATAATCACAGCACATACAGCTGGAAAGTTAAGGAAGAATAGAATTCGTGTATTACAAGGGGACAACGTTACAGTAGAAGTAACACCATATGATTTGACTAAAGGTCGTATAGTTTTTAGATCCTAATTTTTGCCTCGGTAGCTCAGGAGTAGAGCAGAGCCCTGAAAAGGCTTGTGTCGGAGGTGCGAATCCTTCCCGAGGCACCACAAATAAAATTATTATAAATTTATCATTTAAGCTTGCATTAAATTTCAAAATCTTTTAACTACTCACCAAGCTAAAATTTAGCTTAAGTTAAATAACAAAGGAAAGAGTAATAATGAGTCTAAAAGGAAAAGTAAAATGGTTCAATGGAAAAAAAGGTTATGGATTCATTGAACGTGAAGACAAAGAAAAAGATGTATTCGTACATGCTTCAGCAGTAAGAGAAGCGGGTTTAAGATATTTAAACGAGGGTGACGAACTTACATTTGAAGTTGAAGACGGAGATAAAGGTCCTGCCGCAGTTAAGCTGCAAAAAACCTCTTAATTCTAATTCAAATAAATTGTATAGGAGTAAACTTAGTTTTTAACTAAATTATTCCTATACAATTCTTCCTTGCATTTATAATTTTAAATGTTATTAAATCAGCAATGATTAAAAAAATTAAATTATTCAGACCAAAAAACAGACATCATTTTCATGCTGGCTGCACGCTAGCAATTTAATCATATTATAAATTTAATTTTATCCACATTTAGTATAAAACAATAAAAGGAGCTGACGTCGTATAACAGTTATTACTCCCGCCTGTGGAGCGGGCTATCTGGGTGCGATTCCCAGCGTCAGTACCAAAAAAATGGAAAAAGAACAAAAATTAATACCTGATTTACCTTCTGGTTTTGAAGATAGATGGAATAAAAAATTAGCTGCTAAAAAAAAGTTAATTAACTCTGTTGAGTCTAATTTTTTAAAATATGGTTTTGCACCACTAGAAACTCCATCTTTTGAAAAAAGTATAAACATAGGATCATTTTTGGCAGATGACGAGGCAAACCCTATGTCTGATGTTTTTTCTTTTAAAGATGATAACGAACAAATAACATTGAGATATGATTTGAGCAGCCCTTTAAGTAGATTTGTTGCACAAAATTATAGGGATTTAGCTTTTCCATTTAAAAGATATGCAATTGGAAACGTTTGGAGAAATGAAAAAACTGGGAACGCAAGGTATAGAGAATTTACCCAGGCAGATGTCGATATAATTGGCAATACAAATAAAGCTCAATCGGACTCAGAAATTTGTAATGTAATAATCAGCACACTTTTAAATTGTGGGCTTAAAAAAGATCAATTTAGTGTTTCCATAAGCAATAGAAAAATAGTTCAAGGATTAATTAAGGAACTTAAAATCAGCGATCAAAATCAAGAACTTAAAGTGATAAGGGCTATAGATAAATTAGAAAGAGTGGGAATAAAAGGCGTTGAAGATTTATTAAAAAAAGAGAGAGTAGATGCATCTGGTGCGGTTACCAAGGGTGCCAATTTATCAAATGATCAAGCATCAGAAATTTTAAACTTTATAAAAATAAAAGATATTCAAGAATTAAAAAAAGTATTGAAAAATTCAGTTTCTCTAGAGGGCATAAGTGAAACGGAAGAGCTTTTAGAAATAGCCAGCCTAGGAAATTTTTCTAATCAAATTAAGACAAATTTCACAATAGTAAGAGGGCTTGCTTATTATGATGGTTTTTGTGTTGAAACAAATCTAAATTTTAAAGTTAAAAACTTAAAAGGAAAAGAAATAGACATTGGAAGTATTGCCTCAGGAGGAAGATATGACAAGTTAATATCAAGGTTTAAAGGAGTAGATTTTCCAGGAACCGGAATGAGTATTGGAGTTGATAGATTGTTATTTGCAATAAACCAAATTAATGAAATTAAAGTTAAAAGTAATGAACCAATATTAATCTGCATATTGGAAGAAAAGCTTATGCAAAATTATTATTCGATTTTAAGCCTTTTAAGAGACAATGGAATAAGTTCAGAATTATATCTTGATTCCTCAAAAAATTTAAAAAAACAATTAACTTATGCAGATAAAAGAGGCTGTCCTATCGCAATTATAATGGGAGAAAACGAAATTAAAGAAAATAAAATTACTTTAAAAAAATTAACTTCTTCTAAAGAGAATGATCAAATAACTGTTTCCAAAGAAAAATTAATTAATGAAATCAAAAAACTTATCTGAAAAAATCCTTGGATTGATAAAGTCTAAAGGGTTTAATAATATTGAATTAGACCCAGTATTAGAAACAAAATATATTTTGCAAAGATCGGGAGAGAATTTTAAAAGATTATTGTTTTCATTTTATGATTTAAATGGAAAAGAGTTGTGTCTTAGGCCGGATCTAACAATTTCTTCTGTCTTAAGATTTGTTCAAAATAAATCAAATAAAAAACAAAAAGTTTATTATAGTGGCGAAGCATTTAGGAAAACTTACAGAAAACAAGATTCTATAATTAAAAATCAAATTGGATTTGAAATATTAGGTTCAAAAGATAAACAAAAGGAAAATAGAGAAATTATAGATACTTCAATAAAAATTTTAAAAAGCAGTGGTTTTAAAAAAGCAGTTTTAAAAATTGGAAATGTTGAATTATTTAATCTTTTAATTAATAAACTTGATATTCCAAGAAGATGGAAAAATAGATTAAAAAGATATTATTGGAATGAAAATTATTTCAATGAGCTTTTAAAAAGATTAGAAACAAACTTAGATATCGATCCAGTTTTTGTTGAAATTGATAAATCAAGATATTTAAAAATGAGAAAACTTGAAAATTCGAAAGAAGTTGCAGGTAGAAGTTATAATGAAATATTAGATCGATTTGATATGAAGATAAAAGACCCAAGAAGATCATCTTCAGGTAAAATTAATACAAAAATTATTAAAGAATTTTTAAAGATAAAATGTGAATTGAAAAATGCACCTAAAGTTTTGAATAAATTTTTTCAAAAATATGGACTTAATATATTTGTTGGTAAAGAATTTTTTCCACTTAATAAAATAAATAACAAAAATTTAAGAGTCGAATTTTCAGCATCAAGTGGAAGAGATGTAGAATTTTATAGTTCAATGATTTTTTCAATAGAAGTGAAAAAAGGAAAGAAATTTAAAAATTTTATTTCAGGTGGAAGATATGATCAATTAACAAGTAACTTAGGTTTCAGAAAAGTTTCAGCAGCTGGAGCGGCAGTCAATATGAGTGTTTATGAATAAGAATACTATCAATATAGGGATACCTTCTAAAGGGAGATTAAAGAATGATACTTTAAATATTTTTAAGAAAAAAAAGCTTAGAATTTATTCTGAAAGAGGGGAAAGGGACCTATTTGGCTATATAAAAAAAACTAATGTAAAAATTATATTTCTTCATGCAAGAGAATGTATTGAACAATTATCTTTAGGAAATATTGATGTTGGTTTTTCTGGTATAGATTTATTAAAAGAAAGCGAAATAAATATTCAAAATAAAATTAAAGTTATAAAAAAATATGAATTTGGCAAAGCAAATCTTGTTCTAGCGATACCTGATCTTTGGATAGATGTACAAACCTTACTTGATTTAGATGAAGTTGCAGACCAATTTAAAAAAAAGAAAAAAAAACTTTTAAGAGTTGCAACAAAATATCCTAATTTAACAAGGGAATTTTTGTATTCAAAAGGTGTAACACAATTTCAACTTGTCAAAAGTTTAGGAAGTACTGAAGTGGCTCCATTTACAGGTACTGCTGAAATTATATCAGATATATCAAGCACAGGAGCAACATTGAAAGCAAATAATTTAAGAGTTTTAAAAGATGGTGAAATTTTAAAATCACAAGCATGCTTTATGATTTCAAAAATATCTTTAAGAAAATTAGGAATTAAAAAGATTATAAACTTGCTTGGAAAATAAATTATCTTAGTATTACATTATTAATGCAAGATTCGTTGTTGTACATAATTTTGGTCCTAATTGGAGTCGTTATTTACCTTTTGATTTCGCAGAGGAATAACAAAAAAGAGCCACAAGATAACACTCAAGAGCTTAATAATTTAAAAGAAAGCATCAACAATTCATTTAATAGTATGTCTACTTCCTTTAATAGTTTATCTAAAGATGTGACAAGAGATATGACGCAAACATTAACATCAGTTAATGAAAAAGTTTCTGCTTTTAATATTCAAGTTGAAAATTTAAATAAAAGCCAGGAGGGTATTAATAAGATTTTAGCAGGAGTTAAAAAATATGGAACTCTTGCCGAGTTTAGTTTGGCATCCTTATTAAAAGATTTACTACCCACTTCTCAATTTATCTCAAATGTTAAGATGAAAGAAGATACATCAGAAAATGTAGAATTTGCTATCAAGCTTCAAGGAGACGTCTTAGTCCCGGTAGATAGTCATTTTCCAGTAGAAAGATTTAAAGCAATAGATGATGCTCATCAAACAGATGATAAAAAAGCAATCGCAGATGCCAGAATCAAATTAGCCAAAGCTTTTAAGGATAAAGCTAAAAGTGTGAATGAAAAATATATCGTTCCACCAAAAACTACAGATTTTGGAATAGTGTATGCTCCAACTGAGAGTTTATATAAAGAATTAACTGACTACCAAGATCCTAGTACTAAAGAATTGCTAACTCAAGAGTTAATGAAAAAATATAAAATTGTAATCATGGGGCCAAATACTCTTTCAGCTTATTTACAATCTTTACATATGGGATTTCAATCATTAAAAGTACAAAAGGGCGCAACAGAAATTTATAATCACTTAAAAACAATCAGTACAAGATTTGCAAAGCATTTTGATAATGTAATTGTACTTCGAAAAAAATTAGAAGAGGCAATGAAAGTTGTAGATACATTTGGAACAGATGCAAGATCAATTACTAGAACTTTAGAAAACATAAAAGATCCCGAGCAAGTTGAAAAAGCTGTTAAAACGGAAAACGTAGAAAAATTTGTGGACCACTCAAAACAGCTTAAAAATTAATTTCATTTTCAAATTAAATACATTTATAAGTGACACAATGAAGTGGAATAATAAATTTAATTATCCAAAATCATCAAGATCCATTGAAAATGGCATGAGAAAATATTTATTTGATGATGAGAAATTACCAAGTGTTACCTCTATTTTACAAGCAACCAAATCAGAAGAGGACAAAGCAGCATTAGAAAATTGGAAAAAACGAGTAGGCCATAAAGAAGCTAATAAAATTAAAACAGAAGCATCTAGCAGAGGAACATCAATGCATTCTTATATAGAAGATTTTTTAAGAGGACGAATTAATGACAGTTTTTTTGAAAGCAATGAAAGGTATAAAAATATGGCTAAAGAGATAATAGAGAAAGGCATTAAAGGAAAATTAGAAGAAATATTTGGAATGGAAACCACACTTCATTATCCAGAAAAATATGCTGGTACAGCAGATCTTGTAGGCGTTTATCAAGGAACAGAAGCTATTATTGATTTTAAACAAGCAAATAAACCAAAAAAAGTTGATTATATTCAAGATTATTTTCTACAATTAGGTGCATATACTTTAGCACATAATGTTGTTTACAAAACAAATATTACCTCAGGAGTAATATTATTGTGTACTGTAGATAATTTATTTCAAGATTTTAAAATTGAAGGAGCAGAATTGCTCATGTATCAAAATTTATTTCTAGGAAGAGTAAAAAAATTTAATGAAATGAATAATTTAAGTTGACTTTGATTGATATATTCTTAGAAGAGATATTACTAACTAAGAGCTACTTGTTTAGATGCAAATGGTTTAGTCCTCAAAAAAAAATCTAAACATTTATCAAAACATAGCTTTTTAAAGGATAATTGATTTATGAATTTAGTTATATGGGATATAGAGTCTTCAAGCGCCAGCACTGATTTTGGAAGTATAATTGAAATTGGCGGAATATTGGTCGATGAAAACTTTAAAGAAAAAGACAGATTTAATTTTAGATGTAGATTGCCAGAAGGTGAAATCCCACAGGCAATGGCTTTAATAGTTAATAAAACAAGCATCAAACAATTAACTCAAGGAAATTTAAGTCACTACCAAATGCTTGGTGAAGTTGAAAAAACTTTCAGGAAATGGAGTCCAGCAATCTTCTTGGGATGGTCAAATATAGGATTTGACGATGAAATGATAAGAAAGGAGTTTTTTAAAGGTATAAGATATCCATATATTACCAATGCATCTCCAAATAAAAGACATGATGGTATTAATATTGCAAGAGCTGCTTACGCAGTTGATACTTCTGTTTTAAAAACAGAAATAAATGAAAAGAATAATCCAGTATTTAAACTTGAATCTCTTTCTCGAATGCAAGGTTTAGATTCCAGTGATGCTCACAGTGCATTAACAGATGCCAGTCTAACTGCAAAAATTTTAAGCATTATTAAAAAAAGACAACCAAGTACTTGGGATATGTTTTTAAGAACATCAAATAAATTAGATACTGAAACAATTTTTAAAAAGGAAGAAATTATTAGTTTAAACGAATATTTTTATGGAAAATCAAGATTATATTTATGTTCTCCTCTACATCCAAAATACTGCATTCATCCTATTTATAATTGGGGCCAGGCTGTCGATCTTCGGGTTGATATTGAGCCAATTTTAAATATGTCCATCAATGAATTAAAAGCCGAAATGAAAAAAACACCTAAATTTTTAAGAACTATTAGATCAAATAAAGCTCCTATTATACTTGATGCAGAATATGCTATGAAAGTTGAGCCCTACAATGCAATGGATTTAAGTTTAATTAAAAAAAGAGCAAAATTAATTAGAGATAATGAAAAATTTTCTCAAAATATACTTACAGCACTTAGAGAAATAGCAGAAGAAAAAGATCAATCAAAATCACAGGAAGATATATATGCTGAAGAGAGTATTTATAATAAATTTACTTCAAATAAAGATACTGCACTTTTTCCTGCATGGCATGCTGCATCTTGGCAAGATAAATTGAAATTATTAGATAAATTTGATGATAAAAGGCTGGTGGGATTTGGAAAAAAAATTATTTATCAAGAAGCACCAGAAGTATTGCCTAAAGATATATTAAAATCAATTCAAAAAGAAATAGCTAAAAGAATTTTAAGTGAAAAACATGAAAAATGGTGGACAGTTTCTACTTGTTTTACAGAAATTGACACTCTCAGAGATAAATATTCCAATGAAAATAATCAAGAAAAATTAAAGTTTTTAGATGAATTAAATGATCACGTAATGTCAATACAAAAAAAATATGAAAATATTTAATGTGGATAATTTTAAATTTCTTTTTTTACTAGTTGAAATAAAAAAAAAAAATTATATATAAAACTTATGGCAACACTAAAAGTAAATGATGAAAACTTTGACAAAGAGGTTCTAAAATCTACTAAACCAATCGTAGTTGATTTTTGGGCTGAATGGTGTGGACCTTGTAAAATGGTTGGACCAATTTTAGAAGAAATATCTGATGAAATGGTTAATGAAATCACAATAGCAAAACATAACATAGATGAAGAGCCAAATACTCCAACTAAATACGGAGTAAGAGGGATTCCAACAATGTTATTGTTTAAAGACGGAGAATTAAAATCTACTAAAGTTGGTGCGACGCCCAAATCAGATATCGTTTCATGGATAAAAGAAAATATTTAATTTAAATTTAAAACTTCTCCAATTAGATATAAAGATCCTGTACAGAGCCCAACAGAGTTTTTGTATTTTGATAGTGATTTAATGCTTTCTTCAATGCTATTAGATAATGAAATATTTATATCAATTCCAGTTAATTTACTTTTAAATTTTTCTTTTGGGATGGAACCTACTTGATTGGGTATATCAATTATCTGAATAGATTTAACAATATTTTTAAAATAATTAATAAATTCTCTATGCGATTTATCTGACATCATTCCAACAATAAGATGTACATCTTGATTTTGATTTTTAATCCAATTAGATAAAGCTATAGAGGCACCTATATTATGACCACCATCAATTATTAATCTATTTTTTCCTATAAGATTTTTTAATTTTCCGGATTTAATTTCCTGTAGACGACCTTTAAGTTTAATTTTTGTAACACCTTTTTTTATATGTTCATCCTTAATATTAAATAATTTTCTAGTCGCCGCTATAGATGTGCTTATATTTCCTAACTGATGATCACCTAAAAGATTTGGCTCTGGCAAAATAATTTCTCCTAATTGATCTTGATATTGAATAAAACCGTTTTCAGCTCTTAAAATATTAAAGTCTTTTCCGAAAAAATATTTATTTGAAGAGTTATTATTTAATGAATTTTTAATTTTTAAATTAATTTCCTTATTTTCTTGCTTATTAACAAATATATTAGAATCTAAAAGTTTAACTGTCTTTTCGTAAATAATTCCATCAATTGTTTTATTTTTTATCCAAGCAATATGATCAATGTGAATGTAACCAATTAGTGTTAAAATATTTTTCTTAAATACGTTCGTACTGTCAAATTGATGAAATAATCCTGCTTCAATTATATTGATATTATCTTTAAAATTTTCAGCATATTTTAGAAATGCGCATGTTAAGATTTCAAATATAGTTGCGTTATCATTTCCTAAAATTTTCTCAATATCAGATAATAATTCTATTAAGTTTTCCTCTTCTATTTCTTTATCATTATAAACAAACCTTTCGTTATAAGATTGCAAATGAGGCGAAGTGTACATATTACATTTATATCCAGCCTCATTTAATATGGATTTTAAACTATAACACATACTTGCTTTTGAATTTGTTCCAACTACAGTGATAACATTCTTTAATTTGTCTTGAGGGTTACCTAGTTTATTTAATAAATTAAAGGTTCTGCCTAGTGACAGATCAAGTTTCTTTTTATGATGCTTCTCTAGACTCGATAATAAGTTCTGAAGTTTCATTTGAAATTTTTGAATTTACCTCAGTTTCTTTCTTTAGTAATATTGATAAAATTGTACTTATTTGTTTTTTTACATCTTTTCTATGTATTACTCTATCTACAAAACCATGTTTTTCTAAAAATTCTGCAGTTTGAAAATCTGGTGGCAATTCTTCTTTTACAGTTGCTTGGACTACACGTTTTCCTGCAAATGCTATTAAAGAGCCTATTTCTGCAAAATGAATATCTCCCAACATTGCAAATGAAGCTGTGATACCTCCTGCGGTTGGGTCAGTGAAACATATAATATATGGTAAATTATTTTTCTTTAATTCGTTGATTGCAATAGTAGTTCTGGTCATTTGAGCTAACGCTATTGCAGATTGAAACATTCGTTGGCCTCCTCCACAAGGAAAGAATATAAATGGTGTTTTATTATCTATAGCATGTTGTACACCATAAATTATTGCTTCACCTTCGGCAGCTCCAACAGAACCTCCTATGAATTCAAAATTAATTGCACCTACAGTTACATCAGTTCCATCCAATCTTCCTTTTGCAATCATAACCGCACAATTTTGATTAGTTTTTTTTCTTGCTGATTTTAATCTATCTTTGTATGGCTTTGTATCAACCCATTCTAATGGATCTTCCTCGGGGTTAGGTGTTTCTAAGATTTGATAAGAGTTTTTTCCAAAAAAAATGTCAAATCTTTGTCTGCATGAAATTCTGTGATGTTTTCCACACAAATTACAAACCCATAAATTTTCTTCCAAATCTTTTTTTAAAACTGGACCTTGGCAACAGCTAGTCCAATTGGAGTTTTCAATTTCCTCTTTTGAAGGTCTTTTTTTTAATACCCTTTTAATTTTTTCACCAAATTTAATTGCTTTTGTTAACCAGTTCATAAAATATTTTTTTTTAATCTATTTACTAATTTACTTACATTTGTGACAGGATTTTGTCTATTATTTAAACTTTTTGTTATTTCCTTACAAATAGCACTTCCAACAACTAAACCATCGGCAGTTTTTAATTTTGAAATAGTTTTATAAGTAATTCCAAACCCAATAACACAATTCTTGTTATGATCAATTTTTTTTATTTTATTATAATTTTGAAGTATTTTTCTTGGAGAAACTTTTAGTTTTCCCCCAGTTGTAGAAAGCATACTTATATAATAAATCATTTCATGAGAATCTTTTATTATTTTTTTTAATCTATTTTTAGATGTAGTGGGAGATAATAGTTGTATAAAACTTATTGATTTTTTTTTGCATTTAATTGAAAAATTTTTATTTTCAGGCCAAGGCAGATCAACAACTATTAATCCATTGACTCCTGATTTTTTGCATTGCTTTAAAAAGTTGTTTTCTCCATATTGAAAAATCATATTATAGTAGCCCATTAAAATTAATGGTTTTAATTTATTGTTTTTTTTAAAACTTTTAACTATCTGAAAAATATCATTAATCTTTATTCCATTTTTTATTGCTCTATAAGCGCTTGTTTGTATTTGTCCACCGTCTGCAATTGGAGTATTATGAGGGAAACCTAATTCACAAATATCAGCATTTTTAGATATTGCTTTTAAAATTTCTATAGATTTTTTTTTCGTATTATCACCAGCAACAGTATATGTAAGTAAAGCCGGTCTATTTTCTAATTTAGCTTTTTTGAAAGCCATAGTAATTGGGTTAATCATTTTCTTTTTCCTAATCTTTTTTTTAAAATATCTCTATCTTTTTTTGCATCTCCACAAGAATTTACAATTATAATTGTATTTTTGTCTAATTTAGGTGCGCATGCAATTGCTTCTGCAAAAGCATGACTTGGTTCTAAACTAGGATTAAGTTTTTCAAATTTTGTTACAAGTTTATAAGCATTTAAAGCCTCCTCATCAGTGGCATATGTATATCTTGCTCTTTTTGTATCTTTTAAAAAACAATGAATTGGACTGACGCCTGGATAATCTAATCCTGCACTTATTGACTCTGTTTGATTAATTTGTCCCTCTTTATTTTGACAAACATAAGATGCTGCGCCATGCAGAATTCCTAACTTTGCCCCCTTACTTAGTGGTGCCGCATGTAATTTAGAATTTTTAGGACCTCCTGCTTCAACTCCTATAAGTTCAATTTGCTTTTTTGGAAAATCAACAAATTCACTCCAGAATCCATATGCCGAACTTCCTCCACCAACACAATTTATTAATTTTACTTTGTTAGGAATTTTCCCGAATTCTTTTTTAATTTGTAATTTAAGTTCTTTTGAAATTTGAGATGTGCTCCATCCACAAACTTTTACAAAAATATTTGGACCAACAGTTGATCCAACACACATATGAGTAGTATCACAATTAGAAACCCAATATCTCATACACTCACTTACTGCATCAACTAGAGTTTGACTTCCACTATAAACCGGAACTATTTCAGCGCCATTTTTTTTTATGGCCTCACAATTAGGCTTTTGTCTTTTAATATCTTTAGCTCCCATAAAAATTTTACACTTAAGTCCAAACTTCTTAGCTGCCATACTTAGCATTTTTCCAGCATATCCAGCTCCAGTATCCCCAACTATATATTTTTTTCCCATACTTTTGCAAATAAGAGCATGCACAGTGGCATTATAAATTTTATGAGCTCCACCATTTGCTTCTGATACGACCTTTGCCCATATTTGAGCTCCTCCTAAATGTTTAGATAAATTTTCTAATTTTATAAAAGGTGTTGGAGAACCAATATAGTTTTTAAAATAATAATCTTTTTTATTTAAAAAATTTTTGTCATTCCTAAGTTTTTTAAAAATTA
>CACLLR010000023.1 GCA_902607805.1 uncultured Pelagibacteraceae bacterium | reverse complement strand
GCAAGATTGAGAATTTATGGTTCTATGAAAACTAAAAATAAAATTAGTAATAAAATTCAAAATCTGACATCAGTTGTTAATGGAGCGGTACCAATTGCTTGTAATAATGAACATTTTGGAAGAGCAGAAAACATACTTGCTCCGGGCGTTGGAAAAAATATGGGTGATGGATGGGAAACTAGACGAAGTAGAGGAAAAAATTTTGACTGGATAATAATAAAATGCTCATCGCCAGGAAAAATTAATAAAATTCAATTAGATACACATCATTTTAAAGGAAATTATCCAGATAAGTGCTCAGTGCAGGCAGCTTATATTTCTAATAAAATTTCAGAAAAAAATATTGTTAACAAATCAAAAAAATGGGCTTATCTTCTTAACAAAATTAAACTCTACGCACATAAAAAACATAACTTTAATAACAAAATAATGAAAAATAAAAAAATAAATTATATTAGAATTAATATCTTCCCTGACGGTGGAATTTCTAGAATAAGAGCTTTTGGAAAAGTAGAATGACAGAAAAAATAATAAAACCCATACCAATTACAAAAGAAAATTTTGCCAAATATGGAGATATGATTTCAACAAAGGATATAAAACCCTTAGAAATAAATAATGGATATGCAAAAAGATATGATGGAATAGCTAATTTAAATACTTCAAATGATAATGGCGAAACTACAATTAGTATCTTTTCTGCTTTAAAAAGAAATTTTCCAATGAAGATTGATATGATGGAAAAACATCCTTTGGGGAGTCAAGCATTCATACCAATGAAAGAAACTACTTTTTTAGTATTTGTGGCACCCAAAGAGGAGAAATTAGATTTAAATAAAATTGAAGCTTTTATAATCCCACCTGGCATAGGAGTAAATTACAATCCTGGAACTTGGCATTTCCCGTTAATATCTACGGAAGATATGAATTTTCTAGTAGTTGATAGAAAAGGATCTGGGGATAATTTGGTTATTGAAAACTTAGATAAAGAAAATATTACTTTAAAATATTAATGCCCGCCGCATAACGCGGCGAGCTTTTAATTTTTGAACTACTTGTTTATTTGCCTCTTCCAGATATTGCCATGTGAATGATAGCACCTAAAGCTGCTCCAATCATCCAAGCATATCCTCCTCCTCCACCTAAATTCGCAAAGAAGTCGTCTAGTCCAGCAAATAATATATTTGGCCAAACAGAACCAACAGCAACATAACCTGATATTAACCAAGCCAACATCGCTTTTCCGTTGAATCCACCATTATAATGGTATCTTCCGCTTGAACTGTCTGAAAATAAATCATCAACATTAAGTTGTTGTTTTTTTATTACATAATAATCAACAATCATTATTCCAAATACTGGTGCTAATATTGCTCCTAAAGTATTAACAAATGGAAACATTCCCATTTGAGTAATAACAGAAACCCACAAACCACCAATAACAAATCCAAAAATAGCAGTAATCAATCCACCAGTTCTGAAATTTATTTTTTCTGGCATTAAGTTTGCAAGGTCATATGCCGGAGGTATAAAGTTAGCAACCATATTAATTCCAACAGTAGCTGCAAAGAATGCGAAAGCTGCAATTAAAGTTAAAAGTAAATTATCTACTTTAGCAACCATTTCTGTTGGTTGTGCAATGTATTCTCCAAATATTGCAATTGTACCGCCAGTAATCATTAAAGTTATAAATGAAAAGAAAATTACATTTCCTACTAATCCCCATAGGTTTCCTTTTTTCATTTCATCTTCATTTTTAACAAATCTAGCAAAGTCACCAAAGTTAATAACTACTGCAGCGAAATATCCTACCATAATTGAAAATACAGCCAAGAAAGCTCCAAACGAACCTAAGCCTTCAAATCCACCTGAACGTTCACCACCTGAAAATATTTCTCCAACTTCTGATAATAATCCGCCACCAGCTTTAACCCAAATAGCTATCATTAAAACAATCATCACAATATAAACTGCTGGTCCAGCAAAGTTTAAAAATCTTCTAACAAGATCAATTCCTTGCCAAAACAGATAAACTTGAAAAACTGAGACAAAAATAAATGAAATCCACATTACTCCTGACATTCCAAGTAATATAGGTTCACCCTGTATTCCTGTTAATCCTGTTATTAATAATGCCACTGCAGTTGAAGCTGCGTAAGTTTGAGCACCGTACCAAAACATTGCAACAAGACCTCTTGCCATTGCTGGAAAGTTTGCACCAAATACTCCCATACTTACACGCGCAAATACTGGATATGGAATACCATGTTTTACACTCGGTTTTCCTGATAGGTTAACAAGCCACATTATAAAAAATCCTGCTAATATTAATGCAAGAAATACAGCCCAGCCGTTTAAACCAGATGCTATAAATAATGATGCCGCCAAAGTATATCCAAATAAACTTTGAACATCGTTAGCCCACACGTTAAAGATTTCGAACCATCCCCATTTTTTCTCCGAACTTGGAGTTGGAGCTAAATCTTTATTATATAATTTAGAAGATCTACTCATAGATCCCTCCTCTCATTTAATCTTAAATATTAAGGCTATTTTGTTTTATAGTTTTGTAAAGAGTTTATTTATTTTGTTATAGTAGTAAAATAAGGATAAATTTAAGTAGAATTGTAAAAAAAATGATTTTATTTTATTTTAACTATAATGATTCTTTAATTCCAACCACCAACAGATTTTACTTCTAAAAATTCAATTAACCCTTCTTTGCCAGCTTCTCTTCCAATTCCAGAATGCTTATAACCACCGAAAGGTGCATCTACTGCAATGCCTGCACCATTTACATCAACCATGCCTGATCTTAATTTTCTAGCAACTCTTCTAACTTTTTCATTATCTTGAGTTTGTATATAATTTGTTAACCCATAGGGAGTATCATTAGCTATTTCTATTGCTTGTTCTTCTGACTCAAATGGTATAACCGATAAAACAGGACCAAAAATTTCTGTTTTTGCAATTTCCATATCATTTTTTACATCAACGAACACTGTTGGTTTTACATAATAGCCTTCATTTAGACCCTCGGGCTTTCCTGGGCCTCCAGCTACTAAATTTGCACCTTCTTCTATTCCTTTTTGAATCAATTTCTGAATTTTATTAAATTGTACCTCTGAAATTACTGGACCAATGTGATCCCCTTC
Source organism: uncultured Pelagibacteraceae bacterium (assembly GCA_902607805.1). Classification (GTDB taxonomy): domain Bacteria; phylum Pseudomonadota; class Alphaproteobacteria; order Pelagibacterales; family Pelagibacteraceae; genus Pelagibacter. The sequence continues at coordinate 10,385 of CACLLR010000023.1, read as the reverse complement.
TTTATTTGGATCATCAACTTTAAATTCATTTGCATATTTTTTTAGTCTTTCTATGGCATCTTTGTAAATAGATTTTTCAATAAGCATTCTTGTTGGTGCATTGCAAGATTGACCTGAATTTCTAAAACATCTTAAAGCACCTCTCTCGATTGCTTCTGGATCTGAGTCTTTAAATATTATATTTGCACCCTTTCCACCTAGCTCAAGACTTACTCTTTTGAAATCTTTTGCTGCATTTTGAGATATTAAAGCTCCAGCTCTAGTTGATCCTGTAAAGGATATCATATTAACATCTGGATGACTTGTTAACGCATCTCCAGTTGTTGCTCCATCTCCATTTACAAGATTAAATACTCCTTTTGGAAATTTAGTTTCATCTATCAATTCAGCTAATATCATTGAAGACAGTGGGGCTAATTCTGATGGTTTCAATACCATTGTACATCCTGCTGCTAAAGCAGGTATTACTTTTAAACAAACTTGATTCATTGGCCAATTCCAAGGAGTTATTAGTGCACAAACTCCTTTCGGTTCATATAATATTCTTTGATTTTTTGCATGATCTCCTAAAGGTTTTTCAAATTCAAAATTTTTTAAATATTTTATAAATGATTTTGTATGACTGGCTCCAGTTCCTGTTTGTAGTTTTGAAGCAAAATCTTTAGGTGCTCCCATTTCAAGAGTTATTGCTTCGGTAATATCGTTCCATCTTTTTTTGTAAAGTTCATAAAATTTTTCCAATAAAGAGATTCTTTCTTCTTTTTTTGAATATCCCCAAGTTTTGAATGCCTCTTTTGCTGCTAAAACTGCATCATTTATGTCTTCCTTGCCTCCTAGAGAAATAACCGCACATTTTTGTTCAGTTGCTGGATTAATTACTTCAATATCCTTTTGATTTTTTGGACTTGTCCATTTTCCATTAATATAAAAATTTTTTTTTTTTAACATTTTTAAAAATTATCCTTTATCTAAGATTTTGCAAATAAATTAGTAAGTTCATAAATAATAGTTGCAGCAGCTAAAGAAGTTACTTCTGCGTGATCATAAGCTGGTGAAACTTCTACTACATCAGCAGAAATTAAATTCATTCCTGATAAACCTCTTAAAACATTCACCATTTCCCTTGTTGTCATTCCAGCGATTTCAGGAGTTCCTGTTCCTGGTGCATAAGCGGGGTCTAAAACATCAATATCAATTGAAAGATATAAAGGATTATTTCCTACTCTATTTTTAATCCTATCAACTATTTTATCTATGCCCTCTGTTTGGAACTCATCACAATGAATAATTTTAAATCCAAAACTTTCATCATTTTTAAGATCTTCTTTACTATAAAGTGGACCCCTTATTCCAACATGCATCGATGCATTATCTAAAAATAAATTTTCTTCTCTAGCTCTTCTAAATGGAGTGCCATGAGTATAAGGGGCTCCAAAATAAGTATCCCATGTATCTAAATGGGCATCGAAGTGAACTAGAGCAACTGGACCATTATTAATTTTATTTACAGCTTTCAGTAAAGGAAATGCAATTGTATGGTCTCCTCCCATGCTTATTATGCCACCAGTTTTATTTAATAATTCTAAAGCACCTTCTTCTATTTGATTTATAGCTTCTTCAATATTAAATGGATTACAAGTTATATCTCCAGCATCAGCAACTTGTTGAATCTTGAAAGGTTCGACATCATAATTAGGATGATAATTAGTTCTTAGATGTCTTGATGCTTGTCTTATACTTTGTGGTCCAAATCTAGCTCCAGGTCTATAACTTGTGCCAGCATCAAATGGAATGCCCACAATAGCAACGTCGCAACTATCAACATCTCTCAATTCAGGCAATCTAGCAAATGTACTTGGTCCAGCAAATCTTGGAACTTTGGTTCCACTTACTGGTTGAATTGGGTTTTTGTTTCTTGTTTTTTTCATTTATATTAAATTATGAAATTTTTTATAATTATCTTTATACTTATATTAATTTCACCTGCTAATGCTAACACAATATTGTATCTAATCAAAATACCAAACTTAGAAATATATAGTAACAAATCTGATAATGGCCTTAAATATCTTCAAGCTACTAAGCCATTCGAGGTAGGAATAAGAAATAATAATGTTTCATGTTTTAACTCTAGTGAAAAACTTTTAGAAAAAAAATTTATAATAATTGAAAATAATTTAAACAGATACAGTTCTGATTTTTTAGATAATATTAATCTTAAATATATCGTTTTATGTGAAAGATTATCCGTTGCGGAAATTCAAGCTGCTGGTGTGCCAAATAATAAAGTCAAAACATTAATTGTTAACATAACATTTAACGAAGAATATTTTGAAAGAGTATTACATCATGAAGTTTTCCATATGATTAATGAAGCTCATAAACATCTATTTTTAGATAGCGAATGGATAAGTTTAAATAATTCAGATTTTAAATACGCTCAATGCTCAACATGTTCAGATAGATTAAGCTTATCACTCAGAAAAAAAAAAGATGGTTTTATTACAGAATATGCAATGAGTACTCCTTCGGAGGATATGGCTGAAGTATTTTCATTTTTAATAACAAATAATATGAAAATTGATAATATATCTAAAGAAGACCCAATATTAAAAAAAAAAATTTCTTATATAAAAAAAAATATTTTAAAAATTGATAAAAATTTTAATTTCTAGATTAGAATGATAAAAAAAATAAAACGAACCCTTTCTGAAAAAATTTTATTAATATTCATATTAACCCTTGGAATTGCAACATTTAGTTCATTTTTTATAATAAAAAATAAATGTTTGTTTGTAAAAAATTATAACCCTGAAAAAATAAATTTTGAATTCCCTGAAAACATTGCAATTCTAAACACTAATTGTGGAAATGTAATTATTCAACTTTATCCAAATATTTCTCCAAATTCAGTTTCAAGATTTAAAATGTTAATCAATAATGATGAATATAATAATATTGCTTTTCATAGAGTAATAAAAAATGTTTTAGTTCAAGCGGGAGATTTAGAATTTGGTAAAAAAAATAATTTAAACTATACTTATATAGGTACAGGAAAATCTGGATATGGCGCAATAAATTCAGAATTAAATACTAAATTTGATTTTAAAAAAGGAACAGTAGGTTTAGCAAGAACTGATAAAATAAATACAGAAGATAGTCAATTTTTTATATTACTTCAGGATGCACCTTTATTTAAAGAAGAATACACTCCCGTTGGAAAAGTCATTTATGGTTTAGATGTAATAAAAAAAATAAAACACAGTGCAAAATCAGAATACGTTCTTAGACCAGACTTTATTAACTATTTTAAATTATTGAGATAAAATTATAAAAATTACAATAATAATAGCTACACCATAGTAGTAAGGTATTTTTCTCCTCCAAGAAGACAAGATTTTTGATGCATTTTTAATTTGTTTTTTGCTCAACTTTTTTGTCATAATAAATTAATTAACCAAAGGTTTTCCTGTTGCAAGAGTATGTTTAATTCTTTCCTGAGTTTTTTTTGTTTCAATTAATCTCATAAAAGAGTTTAATTCTAAGTTAAAAAAATCATCTTCTGAAATTGTTTTGTCTATTGTTGTATCGCCTCCACTTAAAACATTTGCAAGTTCAGTTCCAACAACCATGCCATGATCCAATATAATTTTTTCATTATAAAGTTTTTCTAGCAATTTGATCATTTTTTCTTTTAATTCTTTTCCTGGCAAATTAAAATTACATTCGCTTGGAGCTTTAAATTCTTTATTTTCGTTTAAAATGTTTCTTGAAACATCCAATAAACTATTTCTATTCATAATTTTTTTATCTTCGGGCATTAAATATTTTAAAGGCTCTGCTTCAATTGGTGAGGTAGCTGTTTTTGCATATCCAATAATATCAAATACTTTTAAGGGAGCAAATTCTGGATTTTTTTTTGCATCTTCTGTTTGGGACCATCTCCACAACATTTCTTTACAGCCTCCGCCCGCTGGAATTAAACCAACAATAGTTTCAACAAGGCCAATAACTATATTAGTGTGTGTTGCAACAAAGTTACTTTGAACTAAAACTTCAAATCCTCCTCCTAAAGTAAGTCCAGATGGAGCAGATATTACTGGAAATTTAGAATACTTTAAATGTTTACAGGTTTCTTGAAAATATTTTACAAATTTTTCAATCGACTTAAAATCTCCTTTGTCGGCAAAATTCATTGTATAAGTTAAATTTACACCAGCAGAAAATTGCATACTTTCATTAATTATTATTAGTGGTTTATCTGTTGCTTTTTTTAAAGAGTCCATTGAATCATAGTCCAGTGCATTTGCCTTTGTTGTAAATTCAACTATGTTAAAATCATTAAATCTGTAAATTTCAGCAGATTTATTTTTATCTAATTTAGTTGCTTTAGATTTTATTTTTCCTAGTGTTTCTATTTCGGTATATAATTGTCTTTGTCCATAAAAATTTTCATCTTGAGATTTTGAAAGATTTTCTAAAAATTTATTGTTTTCAAAATTATCTATCTTATTAAAAAAGTTTTTAACGCCTATTTCTTTTAGCATTTCAAATGGTCCTTGATACCAATTAAAACCTAATCTCATTGCTTCATCTATATCATTAAATTTGTCTGTTATTCCTGGTACTAATGAAGATGCATATTTAATTATTTTTGAAATCACAGACCATGCATATTTTCCATATTTATCCTCTCTATTAATCAAATTTTTTAAATCAACTTTTTCTAAATTTAAATTTATTTTTTTTGATTGAGAATATTCTCCAGTTTCAAGATTAATTGCTTCAAGTATTTTTTTGTTTTCAATTTTTTTCATTCTATAAAAACCACCTTTGCCTTTTCTTCCAGTGTAACCTGTCTCTATTAATTTTTTTACTAACGGAATTTCTTTAGCAACTATTTGGAATTTATCTTCTTCTGGAAGTTCTTTAATAAAACTTTTTAATACATCAGCCATTAAATCTATGCCTATTAAATCATAAAGTCCAAACACCCCTGTTTTAGGAATTCCCATTGGTCTACCAAAAACTGCATCGGCTTCCTCTATAGATAATTTCATTTTAAAAGCTTCTGTCATAGCAACTTGCATAGCATAAACTCCAATCCTATTTCCTAAAAAACCTGGAGTATCATTGCAAATAATAGTTCCTTTACCTAATTCATTTTCGCAAAATTTTTTGAGTGAATTCACTTTACCAAGATCATTATTTTCATTTTTAACTATTTCTAATAAACCCATGTATCTAACTGGATTAAAAAAGTGAGTAATGCAAAAATCTTTTTTTTCTTGGTTTGATATTTTTTCTGACAATACTTTTAATGGTATTGATGATGTATTTGATGATACAATTGCACCTTCTTTTCTCTCTTTAAATATTTTCTCATAAATATTATGTTTAATATCTATTCTTTCAACTACTGCTTCTACAATCCAATCAGCTTCTTTGACAACTTTAAAATCATCAATAATATTTCCGACTTTAATATTTTCTATTTTTGAACTGTCTATTAATAAAGGAGGTCTGGATTTTAATATTTTTTCTCTAGCTTTTTCACTTATATCTGTTTTTAAATCCAATAAAGTTACAGGTATATTTGCATTGCAAAGATGAGCTGCAATTCCACTGCCCATAGTTCCTGATCCAATTACTACAACTTTTTTGATTTGCATTTAATTTTTTTTATCTATTTATTCCTCTAAGTCTCTCAGTTCTTCTTCTAAGTAACTCAGCAGTAACAAGAATTAATACAGATAAAACTATTAAACATGTCGCAACAGCTAAAATTGTGGGGCTTAATTGTTCTCTTAATCCAGTCCACATTTGGATTGGTATTGTTGTATTATCTAATCCAGCTAAAAATAATACAACCACTACTTCATCAAAAGAAGTAACAAATGCAAATAATCCACCTGAAATAACGCCTGGTAAAATTAATGGCAAAGTTATTTTCAAAAATGTATTAACTGGATCACTTCCAAGACTAGATGCAGCTCTTGTAACGCTGTGATCAAATCCTGATAATGTTGCAGTAACAGTAATTACAACAAATGGTGTCCCTAGAATTATATGTGCAAGTATAATTCCTAAATGAGTTGCTGCGAGACCAACTTTTGCCATAAAAAAGAAAATTGCAACACCAGAAATAATTAGTGGAACAATCATTGGTGAAATTAAAGTTGCCATTATCAATCCTTTAAAAGGCATATGTCTACTGCTCAAACCAAGTGCAGCAACAGTACCAAGAATAATAGAGCCTAATGTTGCAAATATTGCGATAATAAAACTATTTTTTGCTGCTAAGCCCCAAGGATTTTTCGTTCCATATATCATGTCCTCATACCATCTTAAAGAAAATGCTTCAGGATCAAGTCTTTTCATTCCATCAGAAAATACTAAAAATTCTTCAGCATTAAATGATAATGGAAATATTACAAACAAGGGTGCAATTAAAAAGAAGAATACACATGCACATATAAAAAGATAAACATAATGCCAAATTCTATAATGTGGTTCAGTATATTTTGGTAATGCCATTTTTATCCTAATTTAATATTATCAATTCCAACAAGTTTGTTATAAATCCAATAAACTACTAGAACACCAGTTAATAACATTAGTCCCATTGCAGAAGCAAAGCTCCAATCTAATGTAGCTTTCATATGATAAGCTATTTGGTTACTAATTAATGTGCCTGATGCGCCTCCTACTAATGCAGGTGTAATATAATATCCGATGGCAAGTATAAAAACTAATAAACAACCAGCGCCAATTCCTGGTACTGTTAGGGGAAAATATACTTTCCAAAATGCAACAAAAGGAGTTCCTCCAAGCGATTTTCCAGCTCTCATTAAACTTGGAGATATGGTTTTCATAACACTGTAAAGCGGTAATACCATAAAAGGTAAAAGAATTTGTGTCATTGCAACATAGGTTCCAGTTTTATTATACATCATCTCAGGTCTGTTATCGTCAGTTACTAAACCTATCCAGACAAAAAAGTCATTTACGATCCCTTGTTGTTGAAGCAAAATCATCCAACTAGCAGTTCTTACAAGTAAAGAAGTCCAGAATGGTAAAAGAACACATATCATTAATAAATTGCTATATTTCATTGGAAGAGTAGCCAATAAATGTGCAATGGGGTATCCCATTAAAAAACAAAAAAGTGTAACAAAAAAAGCTACTTCAAGAGTTCTCAACCAAAGTATTCTATGTATCCTTCTATCCTCTTCTACCTGCACTATCTTGTTATCTTCATTTAAATACATGTCCATTCCTTTCAAGTATTTTCCCATAGTATAAGGTGGAGCGGTTCTTTTTATTGCTTGCCAATACTTTACATCTCTAAATCGTTTATGGATTGCCATTATTTGCTCTTTTGCATTACCTTCCTCAAATTTTTTCATTTTTCTAAAAAGTTTTTTAAGAATTGTATTAAATCCATTCTTCTCTTTATTTAATCTTTGACCTAACTTTCCATGTTCTTTCTTTTCAGCTAAAGCTCTATAATCAGACAGAAAAGAAGCAAAAACTTCTTCGGAAGGTAATTCCTTTCCATCCCAAGTTTCCATTGCTTTAAATGTTTTAGGTAACATATTTGTAACCATTCTATCGTCTATACTTCTTGTAAACATTTCACCTATAGGAAAGATGTATGTAATAATTATAAATAGCAATAGTGGAGCCACCAATAGAAAAGCTTTAATTTTATTTTTTTTCTCAGCCTTCTTTAGACTTTCCTCTAAAGGAATTCCATCAGTTGTTAAAATTTTTTGTGTTTCACTGCTCATAAAAAAAGGGCGGTTATTTAATAACCGCCCTAAATATAATATATAATTTTAGTCTTTAAAACTTAAATTATAGACCTGCTTTCATAGCTTCCCATTTTTCACCAAGCTCTGTTCCGTTATCAGCCCAAAAGAATGGGTCTACTAGGAAGTAATTTTTAGTATTTGATGGCGCTGTTGGCATATGTGGCACCATGTTTGTCTTACCATCTTTATACCAAGGCTCCCCTGCTTCCATTACTTTAATAGAAGATTTTCTCCAAGGAGCATATGCAATATACTTAGCACTTCCAGCTAACATTTCAGTGTTAGTCATCATGGCAAGAGCTTTTTTAGCATTTGCTTCATCTGGGCCACCTTTAACTAGAGCAAAATATTCATAGTCAAGTCCTTGAGCATCCCATACTTGTTTGATTGGAGCTCCTTCGCCAACTGTAGCATTGAAAAATCTTCCATTCCAACCAGTTGCCATTACAACTTCACCACTCATTAATAATTCTGGTGGTTGAGCGCCTGCTGACCAAAATACACATCCGCCTTTAGGATCTGTACAAAGTTTTTTGATCGTATCTAATGCTTTTTGAACACCTTTTTCTGTTTCCAATTTTTTGTAGATGTTTGCTCCACCTTTTCCAGGTTTTGTTCCAGTAGCTGCTAAAGCTATCTCTAAATTTGTCAAAGCAGATTTATAGATTGCTCTTTTTCCAGGAAATTTTTTTGTATTGAAAAAGTCTTTTATAGTTTTTGGAGTACCTTTTACATTGTCTGTATTGTAAGCGTAATTCCAAGAATATAAAATATTTCCTACAGCACATTTACTAGGCATTGAAGTAAAGAAGTCTTCACTTGCAGGTGTACCATCTGGAGCTGCTGGAAAGTCTTTGTCAAAATCAAACTCAACAAATATACCTTCGTCACATCCATTAATTGTATCGAATGCAAATACGTCAATTATATCCCAAGTAATTGCACCAGCTTCTTTTTGTGCTTTAATTTCTGATAATCCACCTGAGTAGTCTACCCAGTTAATTTCTATACCCAATGCTTTGGCAGTAGGATCACCATATCCTAACTTTTGAGATTCTGTGTAAGCTCCACCCCAAGATGCAATTGTAACTGCAAATGCTGATGAACTTATAGAAAGAGCAAAAGAAAGGGCTAATAATATTTTAGCTAATTTTTTCATTTATCCTCCGTTTAAACGTTTTTTTATAAAAAAAGGATTACAGCAAGATCAGTATTCAGAGTCAACAGTACAGTTACTTAAAATAAGGTCTATTTTAATGAATTAATACAATAAATATTATATTTTATTTGGGATCTAAAGCTCTAGCATCTTGGCTGTTCCAGCCAATGTTAATTTCATTGCCTAATTTAATGTCAAGATTTTGAGAACTATTTGGAACCTTCAAAATAAAACCAGAATTGTCTAAAAGATTTATTCTAACTCTAGTATGGTCTCCGTGATATATTACTTCTTCAATTTTACCTTTATGATTATTATCCATTTTATCTTTTGGATTTATTAAAGCTCTTTCTGGTCTGATAGAGACAGTTGTTTTTTCTCCTTTTGACTTAACTGAAATAGGATTCGCTAAAATTTCTTCTTGTCCTATTTTAACTTTACATACTCCGTTAGAAACATCCAAAACTTCACCATCAAATCTATTATTTTCTCCTATAAACTCTGCAACAAATGAGTTTACAGGTTCTTCGTATAATTTATCTGGGCTAGAAAGTTGTTGAACTTTACCGTCATTAAAAACTGCAATACGATTAGACATGGTTAGAGCTTCACTTTGGTCATGAGTAACATAAACTACTGTTACTCCAATACTTTCATGAATATGTTTTATTTCATATTGCATGCTTTCTCTTAAATTTTTATCTAAAGCTCCTAGTGGTTCATCCATTAAAACAACAGCAGGGTCAAAAACTAAAGCTCTTGCAACTGCTACTCTTTGTTGTTGTCCACCAGATAATTGTCCTGGCATTCTATTTTCAAATCCACTTAACGAAACCATTGACAAAGCTTTATCAACTTTTTTATCTGTTTCTTCTTTTGAAAATTTTCTAACTCTCAATGGGAAAGCTAAGTTTTCATAAACTGTCATGTGAGGAAACAGAGCATAATTTTGAAAAACCATTCCAATTCCTCTTTTATGTGGTGGTATGTTTGAAATTGGATTGGCATCTAAATAAATTTCACCATTTGTTGGAGTTTCAAAACCTGCCAACATCATTAGGCAAGTAGTTTTTCCCGAACCTGACGGTCCAAGCATTGTGATAAATTCACCTTCAGCTATATCTAGGTTTAAATCTTTAACAACTAAGATTTTTCCATCATAACTTTTGTCAACTTTATCGAATTTTACAAATTCAGTTTTCTTTGACATAGAGAAGGTTTAAAACATTTGTGGAGATTTTTTTCAAGTTCTTTATTTAATGTGCAATTCTCTTGAAAAATTGCAAAATAATTCACTTCCTTTTTCAGTTACTCTGATTGACTCTGATGCTTCAACACCCCAATCTCCAAATTGCATTACAGCAATCATGTGAAAACATACGTTAGGCTGTAAAACTGTCATATCACCT
>CACLLR010000022.1 GCA_902607805.1 uncultured Pelagibacteraceae bacterium | reverse complement strand
CGCATCAATAAATACTAGATCAAATTTTTTTTTACTATCATTTAAATTCTTTAAACTTTCTAAAGCAGGAGCAATAATTATTTTAATTTTATTCTCTTGTTTAGCTTTTTTGAAAAAATTTTCTGCAACCTTACTAGTTTCATGATTTTTATCTAATGCCAGAACTGATCCATCTGCTGGTAAAGCCAATGACATAGATAATGCACTTAATCCAGTAAAAGTTCCAATTTCTAAAATTTTTTTTACTTTAGAAGATTTAATTAATAAATGTAAAAAATGACATTGCGATATTGAGATTTGCATTCTTTTAATATCTCCCAATTCTTTATTATATGTTATTATTTCTTTTTGAACTGCATGAAGTTTTATTGAATTATTATTTATATACTCCTCTATTTCCTTATTAATAGTAAGATTTGATCCCATTTTACTTAAGTTTCTTTTTTAATATTTCATTAACTAATTGAGGATTAGCCTTGCCTCCAGAAACTTTCATTGCTAGTCCTACAAAAAAACCAAATAATTTATCTTTTCCAGATTTGTACTCCTTCACTTTATCTTGATTTTCATTTATTACCTTTTCTATTAATTTTTCTAATTCTTTAGGATCACTTTGTTGTTTAAGACCTTTTTCTTTAACTATGTCTATAGGATTTTTATCTCCTTTAGCCATCATTTCAAAAACAGTTTTGGCAATTTTGCCAGAGATTGTCCCATCTTTTATTAAATTGATTAATTTAGATAGATTTTTTGCGCTTATTGGGCTTTCTGTAATTTCTAAGTTTTTTTCATTCAATAAAGCAAATAATTCACCTGTAATCCAATTTGATGAAAGTTTAACATCAGAATTTTCAATTACCGCTTCAAAATATATTGATGTATCTAAGTCCGATACTAGAATATTTGCTTCATAAGGACTTAGGTTGAATTTTTCAATAAAACGTGATTTTTTTTGATCTGGAAGTTCTGGAATTTCTTTTTTAATATCTTCAATATAATCATTGGTAAATTCTAGTGGTAGTAGATCGGGATCAGGAAAATACCTATAATCGTGTGCATCTTCTTTAGATCTCATTGATCTTGTTTCATTTTTTTTTGTATCAAAAAGTCTTGTTTCTTGATCAATTTTTCCTCCATCTTCCAATATATCAACTTGTCTATTTGCTTCATGCTCAATAGCCATTTGCATAAATTTTATAGAATTTACATTTTTAATTTCACATCTGGTTCCATAATTTTCTTCACCTTGTTTTCTAACAGATACATTTACATCAGCTCTAAGTGATCCTTCCTGCATATTACCATCACAAGTCCCTAAATATCTCATAATAGATCTTAATTTTTTTATATATACGTTAACCTCATCAGGTGATCTTAAATCTGGTTTACTTACAATTTCCATTAGTGCAACACCTGATCTATTTAAATCAACTAAAGTATTTTTAGGATCAATATCGTGAATGCTTTTTCCTGCATCTTGTTCTAAATGTAATCTCTCAATTCCTATTGTTCTAGATCCTGTTGCTAAATCAAGAACAACAAAACCTTCTCCTACAATTGGGTCTTTGTATTGGGATATTTGATATCCTTGAGGTAAATCAGCATAAAAATAATTTTTTCTATCGAATATAGATTTGTTATTTATCTTAGCATTTAATCCAATGCCAGTTTTTATAGCTTGCTTAATACAAAATTCATTAATAACTGGTAGCATTCCTGGAAAGGCAGCATCAACTAGACTTACCTGTGTGTTTGGTTCAGATCCAAATTTAGTTGGTGATGTAGAAAATAATTTAGATTCTGATAATACTTGCGCATGAACCTCGAGCCCAATTATTACTTCATACTTTTTACCATTTCGTTCAATAAAGTAATCTTTAGTCATTTCATCCACCATTCATTTAAATTAAACTTAAAATTAATTTTTTCTTCCATTGAATAGGATATATTTAGGATATTCTGTTCATCAAACGATTTTCCAATAATTTGTAAACCTAACGGATATCCTTTTTTATCTAATCCAGCAGGTATTGAAATTCCAGGTAAACCAGCGAGATTTACAGGGACTGTAAATATATCATTTAGATACATTGAAAGAGGATCATTTGATTTATCACCGATTTTAAATGCAGAAGAAGGTGTCGAGGGTGTTAGTATTGCATCAACTTTTTGAAATACATTATTAAAATCGTTTTTAATTAATCTTCTAACTTTTTGAGCTTTTAAATAATATGCATCATAATAACCTGAAGATAGTACATATGTACCAATCATAATTCTTCTCTTTACTTCGTCACCAAAACCTGCAGATCTAGTTTTTTCATACATATCGATTAAATTATCACCCTCTACTCTAAAACCGTATTTTACACCATCATATCTTGCAAGATTAGATGAGGCTTCTGCAGGAGCAACAATATAGTAAGTTGGTAAAGCAAATTTTGTGTGTGGAAGTGATACATCAATGATTTCAGCGCCACTATCTTTTAAATAGTTTTTTCCATCTTCCCATAACTTTTCAATTTCTTGCGACATACCATCAACTCTATATTCTTTTGGGATGCCAATTTTTTTACCTTTAATATCTTTAGATAAATCTTTTGAATATAATGGTCTTTTAAAATCTACAGAAGTTGAGTCTTTATTGTCAAAAGAGCTCATGACTTCTAATAATAGTGCTGCATCTTTGACGTTTTGCGTCATAGGGCCTGCTTGATCTAGAGATGATGCAAATGCAACTATTCCATATCTTGAACAGCTTCCGTATGTAGGTTTTAAACCTACAGTTCCAGTAAATGACGCAGGTTGTCTAATAGATCCTCCTGTATCAGTTCCTATAGTTGCTGGTGTTAATTTTGCAGCCAATGCTGATGCAGAACCTCCAGAAGATCCTCCTGGAACTAAATCTTTATCAATTGGACTAATAACATTACCAAAATAACTTGTTTCATTTGATGACCCCATTGCAAATTCATCACAGTTTAATTTACCAAGAAGTATTGCACCATCATTCCATAAATTTTGGGTAACAGTTGACTCATAAGTTGGAATAAAATTATTTAGAATTTTACTACTTGCTGTTGTTTTTATATTTTTTGTACAAAATAAATCTTTAACAGCCATTGGTATGCCAGGTAGTTTTTTGTTAAAATCAGGTTTTGAATCAAATTCACTAGCTTTTTTTAATGCAGTGTCAAAAGTTTCTTCATTATAAGAATTTAAATTTTTAGATTTTTTTGATCTTTCAACATATGTTGAAGTCACTTCTTTAGATGAGATTTTCTTATTTTTTATATTTAACACTAATTCAGATAAGCTAAGATCAATAATATTTGACATTATTCAACTACTTTCGGAACAACAAAAAAATCCTTATTTTCATCTGGTGAATTTTTAAGAATCTCATCTCTTATATTTTTAGATTTAATTTCATCTTTTCTAAGTCTTAGTTTTGTTTCAGCTATAGAGCTTAAAGGTTCTATATTTTCAGTTTTTAATTCATTAAGTTGCTCAATCCATTTAAATATTGAATTTAAATCAGTCTCTAATTTCTTAGCTTTTTCTTCATCTAATGAAATTCTTGATAATTTAGATATATGTTTAACTGTTTTAAGATCTATACTCATGTGATATTTAAATTAAGGGCAAATTATCATTAAATATAGAAATTACAATATGATGAACATTAACGAAATAAAGAACCATATAAATAAGAAATCTAGACTAATAGGTGTTGATATGGGTTCTAAAAGAGTTGGTTTATCAATTTCTGATGAAAATAGAAAAATAGCTACTCCTTTAAAAACATTAAATTACGAAAATATTCAAATATTAATCAGTGAATTAGAAAAAATAGCTAATGAAAATAATGTTCATGGTATCATATTTGGAAATCCTATAAATATGGATGGAACTGAAGGTAGTTCATCTCAATCAATAAAAGATAAAGTGAAATTAATATCAAAAAAAATCAAAATACCAATATTTTTATGGGACGAAAGACTCTCTACGGTTGGGGCTTTCAATCTATCTAGTCAACTTGATATAAATGTTACAAAAAGAGTAAAAAATATAGATGAAAACGCTGCAGCTTTTATACTTCAGGGAGTTTTAGATTTTTTGAATAATTAAGCTTGCATTATTGATGCTCTATAGTTATAGAGTTGGTTTTAATGGCAAATCTAAAAAAAGCTATTAAAATATCACAAAAACATCTTCTAGGAATCCAAGATTTATCAATTTCAGACGTTAACTTTATTTTATCTGAAGCAAAACAATTCATTAGTTTAAATAAAAGTAAAAATAAAAAATTGGATATTTTAAGAGGAAAAACTCAAATTAATTTATTTTTTGAGCCCTCGACACGAACACAAAGCTCATTTGAACTGGCAGGAAAAAGATTGGGTGCAGATGTTATGTCTATGAATCTAAACAATTCAGCAATTAAAAAAGGAGAAACTTTAATAGATACAGCAATGACTTTAAACGCAATGCATCCTGATATAATAGTAGTTAGACACCAGGACTCTGGCGCCTCAAATTTATTATCTCAAAAAGTTAATTGTGCAGTACTGAATGCAGGTGATGGAAGAAGAGAGCATCCTACTCAAGCTTTACTAGATGCTTTAACTATAATTGATAGAAAAGGAAAAATTGAAGGATTAAAAATAGCAATTTGTGGTGATATACTTCATTCAAGAGTTGCAAGATCTAATATTTATTTACTTAACATGTTGGGTGCTGAAGTTAATATAATTGCTCCATCTAATTTAATGCCGCAAGATATAAATAGACTTGGTGTAAATAGTTTTTCAAATATGAAAAAAGGCTTAAAAGATTGTGATATTGTGATGATGTTAAGATTGCAAAATGAAAGAATGACCAGTTCTTTTTTATCGTCTAATAGAGAGTATTATGAATATTATGGTTTAACACCAGATAAACTAGATCATGCAAAAAAAGATGCTTTAATAATGCATCCGGGACCAATGAATAGAGGAATCGAAATAGATACAAATTTAGCCGACGATATAAATAAAAGTGTAATAAAAGAACAAGTTGAACTAGGTGTTGCAGTTAGAATGGCTTGTTTAAAAATATTTTGTGAATAATGAAAAAAAAATATTTTCTTAATGCTAATATAATAGATCCTCATAACTCACTAGAGGAAGTTGGGGGTTTAATTGTTGGTGAAAATGGTAAAATTGAAGCTGTAGGCAAAAAAGTTAATAAAAATAATATACCTTCAAGAGAGAAATTTATAGATTTGAAGGAAAATTATATTTTTCCAGGATTGGTAGATATGAGAGTTTTTGTAGGAGAGCCTGGTTATGAATATAAAGAAAATTTTAAAACTCTTAGCAATGCAGCTTTATCTGGTGGAGTTACTTCAGTTGTTACGATGCCTAATACAGATCCTATAATAGATAATGTATCGATAGTTGACTTTTTAAAAAGAAGAGGAAGAGATAAATCTAAAATAAATATATTTCCTACTGCATCATTAACAAAAAATCTTGAAGGATCAAACATGACAGAATTTGGTTTACTGCAAAAAAAAGGAATTATTGCTTTTACAGATGGAATTAAAACTATTCAAAATACTAGATTAATGTCACGTATAATGAAATCAGCTTATGATTTAGGGTCATTAATAATGCAACATGCTGAAGATTATGAATTATCAAAAAATGGAATGGTTAACGACGGAATAATAGCAACAAAATTAGGTCTTCAAGGAATTCCAGATTTTGCGGAAAAAATAATTATTGATAGAGATTTGTCTTTGCTAGAAGATTTAAACTGTAGATATCATATTTCTCAAGTATCATGTTCAAAATCTATCGATCTTATTGAGCAGAAAAAAGAAAAAGTTAATTTTACAACAGGGGTTTCAATAAATAATTTATCATTGAATGAAAATGATATTGGTGATTTTAGAACTTTTTTAAAACTATCTCCTCCACTAAGAACTGAAGATGATAGATTGTCACTGATTAAAGGTATAAATAAAGACTTGATAGATGTAATTGTATCTGATCATAAACCTGAAGATGAAGAGTCAAAAAGACTAACTTTTTCTCAAGCAGCAACTGGAGCTTCAGGAATAGAAACTCTTTTACCATTAGCATTAGAACTTTTTCATAATGATTCCATAAAATTAAATAAAATAATAAAACTTTTAACTAGTAATCCTGCAAAAATATTAAAAATAAATAAAGGTAACCTAAATATAGGAAATGATGCAGACTTTTGCATTGTTGATTTATATAAACCAAAAGTAGTCAAAAAAGAAAAAATGATTTCAAAGTCAAAAAATACATGTATTGAAGATAAAAAACTGCAGGGTGTTGTAACTAATACATTTGTTAAAGGTGAAGAATTATTTAAAGTTTAATAATGGAAATTTTTTTTATTATATTGATTTCATATTTAGTTGGATCTATTCCCTTTGGTTTTTTGTTAACTAAAATTTTTTTAAAAAAAGATATTAGAGAAGTTGGTTCAGGAAATATTGGAGCAACCAATGCATTAAGAACAGGAAATAAACTGATTGGTTATAGTACTCTTGTATTAGATATAACAAAAGCTGTCCTTACAGTTCTAATTGTTAAATTTTATTACAATGAATTTATTTATATATCTTCACTTTTAATTTTTATAGGACATGTATTTCCAGTCTGGCTTAAATTTAAAGGTGGCAAAGGTGTGGCGACATATCTTGGTATTTTATTTTGTTTAAATTACACATTAGCGATTATTTTTATTTTTGTTTGGTTAATAATATTTTTTATTTCTAAATATTCATCCTTAAGCTCTTTACTGGCATCATTGATTATACCTATATATCAATTTATATTTGTTGGTGAATCCAATTATTATTTTTATATAATTCTATTTATTTTAATTTTTTATACACACAGAGAAAATATAAAACGCTTAAAAAATAATACTGAATCAAAGACAAATATTTATTAATTTGACTATCTAAGTCATTTATGTAGTTTCTTGATTTATGAATCTAGTAATTGTTGAAAGTCCAGCGAAAGCTAAAACAATTAACAGATATTTAGGTGTTAATTATACTGTTTTGGCAAGTTATGGACATATAAGAGATCTTCCTTCTAAAAATGGATCTGTAGATCCTGAAGATAAATTTAAGATGATATGGGAAATTGACAGTTTTTCAAAAAAATATTTAAAAGAAATTACTGATGTTGCAAAAAAATCAGAAAAAATTATTCTTGCAACAGATCCTGATCGTGAAGGAGAAGCTATTGCTTGGCATGTAAAAGAATACTTAGATGAAAAAAAAATTCTAAAAGATAAAAAAATTGAAAGAGTTGTTTTTAATGAAATTACAAAAAAAGCTGTAACTAATGGAATAGAAAATCCTAGAAACATAGAAAATAATTTAGTTGATGCTTATATGGCAAGAAGAGCTTTGGATTATTTAGTTGGCTTTAATATATCTCCTATTCTATGGACTAAACTACCAGGGTCTAAATCTGCCGGTAGAGTTCAGTCTGTTGCTTTAAGATTGCTCACTGAAAGAGAGCATGAAATTGAGCAATTTAAACCTGAAGAATTCTGGACTTTAAGCATAAATTTCAAAACCTTAAAAGGAGATATTTTAAATTCAAATATTGCACTACTAAATAATTCAAAAATAGAAAAATTTTCATTTAAAAATAAAGAAGAAATTAATAACGCAATAGAATTAATTAAAAAATCAAAATTCAATATTTCTGATATAAGTTCTAAAACTTATACAAGAAATCCTCTTGGTCCATTTACTACTTCTACACTTCAACAAACATCTTCTAGTAAATTAGGTTTTGGTGCTTCTAGAACAATGCAAATTGCACAAAGATTATATCAAGGTATAGACATTGAAGGTGATACTGTAGGATTAATCACATACATGCGAACAGATGGTACAAACATATCAAATGATGCAGTTATTGACTTTAGAAATTTTATAAAAAATTCTTATGGAGACAATTACTTGCCGAAAATACCAAATAATTATTCTGGTAAAAAGGCTAAAAATGCTCAAGAAGCTCATGAAGCTATAAGACCAACTGACATAACTAGAACACCAGAGAAAATGAAAAAGTTCCTAAGTACAGATCAAATTAAATTATATGATTTGATTTGGTCTAGAGCTTTATCATCACAAATGGAGGCTGCAAAATTTGATCGAAAAACTATAACAATAAACTCTGATGACAATTTAAACCAATTTAAATGTTCAGGATCAACAATCAAATTTGATGGATTTTTAAAACTTACAAGAATTGATGAAGATGAAAATGAAAAAATTCTTCCTAATGTAAATAAAGAAGAAGTATCACTCAATGAATTTATTGATGAACAACACTTCACTCAACCACCTCCTAGATATTCTGAGGCAAGTTTAGTAAAAAAACTTGAAGAATTAGGAATTGGAAGACCATCAACATATGCAAGTATTATTTCTGTAATCTCAAATAGAGGCTATGCCGACATTGTTAATAAACGTTTTTTTCCCACAGATAGAGGAAAATTATTATCAGCTTTCTTGGAAAAATTATTTTCCAAATATGTAGATTATGGTTTTACAGCTGGTTTAGAAGATCAACTGGATAATATTACAACAGGAAAAGAAGAATGGATAAAAGTTCTTGATAATTTTTGGAAAGATTTCAACTTAAACGTATCAAATGTTAAAGAAAAAAGAACTAGAGAAGTATTAGATTTATTAAATGAAAGTCTTGGAGAATTAATTTTTGAAGCTGACAAAAATGGGAAAATTAATAGAAAATGCAAATTATGTGATACTGGTGAGTTAAGCTTAAAAAATAGTTTTAAAGGAGGAGCATTTATAGGTTGTTCTAATTATCCTGAATGTAAATTTACCAGACCTTTATCTAAGTCTAAATCAAATGATCAATTTGCTTTAGCGGAACCTAAATTAATTGGACAAAATGATAATGGTAAAGACATATATTTAAAAAATGGTAGATTTGGCCCCTATCTTCAATATGAAATGATTGAAGAAGAAACATCAACTAAAAAGAAAAAAAAGAAAAAACAAAACGACAATTTTAAAAATGTATCTATACCAAAAGGAATAAATATAGATCAAATTGATTTAGAAAAAGCAAAATATTTGTGCTCTTTACCAAAAGTTATAGGTCAACATCCCGATAATGGAAATGATATAACAATAAATTCAGGTAGATTTGGTCCATATTTAAAGTGTGATAATAAATCAGCCAGATTAGAAAATGTTGATGAACTTTTTACGATAGGATTGAATAGAGCAATTACCTTAATAGCAGAGGCAAAACCAGGAAGAATATCTTCTTTGTTAATTAAAGATTTAGGAGAGCATCCAGAGGATAAAAAACCTGTAAGAATAATGAAAGGGCAATATGGTCCTTATATTAAATATAAATCTCTTAATGCTACAATCCCAGAAGAAAAAGACCCTGTGGAATTAACTATGGAAGAAGCATTAATTTTGATTGAGAAAAGAAAAGAATACGATAAAAACAAGAAAAGAAAGAAAAAAAAATGAAAAAACTACTATTTATTATATCAGCATTAATATTATTAAATTCTTGTTCAAATGGAAAATTAAATAAACCGGATTTAAAAAAACCATTTAGTAAATGTCCTCCTAAAGGGGAAAGAACTATAAAAGATATACTTTGTAGAGAATAAAAATAATATTATTATTGATGAATATTGAGAAAAAATTAAAAGATTTAAATATTATTTTACCTGAAGCTGCAGATCCAGTTGGTTCTTATGTGGCAACAAAAAAAGTAGGTAAATTATTATTTATTTCTGGACAAATTTCTATTGATGATAAAGGCAAACTAATAAAAGGCAAAATTGGTAAAGATCTAAATACTGAACAAGGATATAAAGCAGCAGAAAGATGTGCGTTGAACATAGTAGCACAATCAAAAAAGGCATGTGATAATAATTTATCTAATATTAAAGAGTGCGTAAAATTAACAGGTTTTGTTAATTCTACAGATGACTTTATAGATCAACCAAAAGTTATTAATGGAGCTTCAGATACAATCACAAAAATATTTGGTGACAAAGGAAAACATGCGAGAGCAGCTGTTAGCGCAAATAGTTTGCCATTAGGTGTTGCAGTAGAAGTTGATGCTATTTTTGAATTAAACTAATTTATCTACCAATTCCAAAATAGTTTATTTTCTTTTTTTTCATTTCTTTGGG
Organism: uncultured Pelagibacteraceae bacterium; assembly: GCA_902607805.1. GTDB lineage: Bacteria > Pseudomonadota > Alphaproteobacteria > Pelagibacterales > Pelagibacteraceae > Pelagibacter. The sequence goes on along the minus strand of CACLLR010000022.1, from coordinate 3,585 downwards.
AGAATAAATATTTCTCATATCATAAATTTTAAATTTGGAATTTTTCACAAGCTTCTTAAAATTTAGAAATTTAAATTCGTTCCATTCAGTATGAATAACAATTAAATCACTTTTATAACAAGCAGATTCTATATCATTACAAAACTTCACATTATTATAATTTTTAAAATCTTTTTTTTTTCCCGATGGATCAAAATATCTTATATTTGAAACTTTTTTACTTAAATAATGTATCATATATAAACTTGAAGCTTCCCTCATATCATCTGTATTTGGTTTAAAGGTGACACCTAAGAAAGTTATTGATTTTTTTTTTAAATTTCCATTAAGAATTTTAATTAGTTTTTTTGTTAATAATAATTTTCTACCTTCATTTGATTTAATAACATTTTTAACAATTGATAAATCAACCTTAAAAGATTTAGCTGTATCAAGAACAGCTCTAGTATCTTTTGGAAAACATGAGCCGCCATAGGCAGGACCTGCTCTAAGGAATCTTTCTCCAATTCTTTGATCCGAGCCCATTCCATAAGATACATCCTTTATATCAACACCAGATTTTTCACATAGGTTAGCTATTTCGTTAATGAAAGATATTTTTGTAGCTAAAAATGCATTTGAAGCATACTTGATAAGTTCTGCTCCTCGTCTTGAAGTATTAATATATCTGCTAGTTTTTTTGACAATTGGAAAATACAAAGATTTTAACTTATTATTTGCTCTTTTACTATTTGTACCAATCACTACTCTATCTGGTGATGTAAAATCTTTAATCGCCTCTCCTTCTCTTAAGAACTCAGGATTAGATACAACATCAACTAGCCTTTTTTTGATTTTTGATTTAAATATTTTTTCTAATTTATCACCAGTTGTAACAGGAACTGTTGATTTGGTTATTACAATTTTGTATTTATTTATAAATTTTTTAATTTTTTTTGCTACTTGAAAAACATATTTTAAATCAGCTGAATTTCTATTCTTTTTAGTGGGGGTGCCAACGCAAATAAAAATTATATCAGCTTTTGTAACCGCTTTTTTAATATCAGTGGTAAAAATTAATCTTTTTTTTGTATAATTTTTTTTAATTAATTCTTCTAAACCTGGCTCATAAATTGGGACTATACCATCCTTTAACTTTTTTATTTTATCTGTATTGTTATCCACGCAATAAACAGTATTACCTAAATCAGAAAAACAAACTCCTGACACGAGACCTACATATCCTGTACCTATCATGCATAGTTTCATATTTTTGATATCTCCAATGATGATTTTAAATAACCCTTCAGTGTTCCACAGTCTAAGTATTTTCCTTTAAAATTATGTCCAATAAATTTTTCTCCATCTTGTATTAATTGTCTAATAGAATCAGTTATATGAATTTCTCCACCTTTTCCTTTTTTTTGATTCTGTAACTTTTTAAATATTTTTTTAGTTAATATATATCTGCCAATTATAGCATTATTAGATGGAGCTGAAGCAGCATTTGGTTTTTCAACAACATCATTAATGATAAAATTATTTTTATTTATATTTTTTTTTTTTGAATATATGCCCCATCTATTAACAGTTTTTTTATTAACTTTCATGCTGGCCATAATTGAACATTTTTTTTTATTATGAAGCAAAATCATATCTTTTGTACAATTTCTTTTTATTATTAAATCATCTGGTAATAGCATCAGAAAATATTTATCTTTAATTAAATTTTTAGTTTTAAGTACTGCATCGCCTGTTCCCTTAGGACTATTTTGATAAACAAATTTTATAAGTTTTTTATATTTTTTAATTTTTTTATATTCTTTAATAATTCTTAAATCTTTTTTTTTTTTTATAATTCTTTGATAGAATTTATCATTATAAAAATATTTTTTTATAATTTCTTTTTTTTTTGATATTATAAAAATTATATCCTTAACGCCCGCATCAATACATTCATCAATAATGTATTCTAAGCCTATTTTGCCATTTATTGGTAAAAGTTCTTTTGCATAAACGCTAGTTAATGGCAAAAGTCTTGTACCTAATCCTGCTAGTGGTATTATTGCTTGTCTTATCATTAGAATGTAATAATTAAATGAAGTACCATAAATGATAATTTTTAAAAGCATAAATACATTAAATAAAGAAGTTAATTTTAAGGCAAATATAGGTTTTGTTCCGACAATGGGATCACTTCATAAGGGTCATATTTCACTAATAAAAACATCAAAAAAAGCTTGTAAAAAAACATTGGTTAGTATTTTCATAAATCCTTCACAATTCAATAAACATCATGATTACAAAAAATATCCAAAAAATTTAAAAAAAGATATTAAGATTCTTAAAAAATTAAAAGTAGACTATTTATTTACCCCAAGTGCTAGAGAAATTTATAAAAATAAAAAAAGTAGTAAAATCAAATTAAAGAAAAAAGATAAAATAATGTGCGCTTTATATAGACCAGGTCATTTCGAAGGTGTTTTAGCTGTAATAAATCAATTCCTACAACGATTTAAACCGAAACATATTTTTTTTGGCGAAAAAGATTATCAACAATTATTATTAATAAAAAAATTTGTGAAAAATAAATTTAAAATTACAATTCATGCCTGCCCAACAGTACGTAGTAAAGATAAAATGGCTTTATCTTCACGTAATGAATTATTAACTAATGCTGATATTAAAAAATCTTCTTATGTTGCAAGTTTGCTATTTAATTTTAAAAGAAAAATGAAAAATGATATATCATTTAAAAAAAATCGTATAAATATCATTGATAAAATAAATACTTTAAAAAAAATTAAAATTGAATATCTTGAAATAAGAAATAAGATAAATTTATCAAAAAATTATAACCAAAAAAATTTTAAAATATTTATTGCCTATTATAATAATAAAGTAAGATTAATTGATAACTATTAACTTCCAAAAAAAAAGTAAGCACCAATACCTAAAAAAGATAAAAAACCTATAACGTCAGTAATAGTTGTTACAAAAACGCTTGAAGCTATTGCTGGATCAATATTCATTTTTTTTAGTGATACTGGAACTAATATACCAAATAAACCTGCCACTATCATATTTAGTACCATTGAAATTGATATGATTAACGAAAGTGTTGTATCATTAAACCATATTTGAACTACTATCGCACTTATAATTGCAAATATAATTCCGTTTAAGATTCCAATTGAAAATTCTTTTATAATATTTTGGGAAAAGTTATTTTTTGTTAATTCATTGGTAGCAATAGTTCTGATAGTTACTGCAAGCGTTTGCATTCCAGCATTGCCTCCCATTGATGCAACTATAGGCATTAGAACTGCTAAAGCTACAACTTTTTCTATATCTTCTTGGAAAAAACCAATAACTATAGAGGCTATTATTGCCGTAAATAAATTAAGTAAAAGCCAAGTAAATCTTCTTTTAGTTTTTTTTAATACACCATCTGTAATTTCTTCATCACCTACACCAGCAAGTCTTAATGCATCTTCTTCGGCTTCTTCTTTTAATACAGTTAATATGTCGTCACTAGTTATCATACCAACTAGTTTATTATTTTTATCAACAACACAGGCTGAATTTAAATTATAATTTTCAAAT
>CACLLR010000021.1 GCA_902607805.1 uncultured Pelagibacteraceae bacterium | reverse complement strand
GGATTTTCTAAGGAAAAAGCAGGAGCAATAGAAGTTTCTTCATCTGTTAATGGTCAAATAATGCCTCCAGTAATGGGAGCCGCAGCTTTTGTTATGGCAAGTTTTATAGGAGTTACTTACTTTGAAGTTGTCAAGCATGCTTTTTTACCAGCAATAATTTCTTATATAGCTTTATTTTATATTTCACATCTTGAAGCTCTAAAATTAAACCTAAAAGGTATGGAAGAAAAAGATGTACCTAACTTAAAAAGAACTTTTTTTGCAGGTTTACATTTTTTGATTCCAATTTTTGTTTTAATATATTTATTAGTTTATTTGAGGCTGACAGCATCATACTCAATATTTTATGCAACCATTGCTTTAATATTAGTAAATTTAATTAATAAAATTATAAAAGAAAAAAATTTATTAGAAGCATTAAAAATTTGGTTCAATCAAACCATTGTAGGTTTTCAAAAAGGAGGGATCAATATGGTAGCTGTTGGAATTGCAATTGCTACAGCTGGAGTTATTGTTGGAGCGGTGGGATCTACAGGATTAAGTACAAATTTAATTATAGTTATAGAATCTGTTGCTAAAGATAATGTAATAATATTAATATTTTTAACTATTATTTTATGTTTGCTTTTAGGAATGGGATTACCAACTACTGCAAATTATGTAGTGGTAGCATCTCTAATGTCAATGGTTTTGGTAGATGTAGGAAATGCTTCAGGATATATTTTTCCATTAATAGCTGTTCACTTATTCGTATTTTATTTTGGATTGATGGCAGATGTTACTCCACCTGTTGGACTAGCATCTTACGCAGCTGCAGGAATATCAGGAGGAGATCCCCTAAGAACTGGAGTTCAAGCCTTTTGGTATAGTTTAAGGACAGGTATTCTTCCTATAGTATTTTTATTTAACCACGAACTTCTTTTGATTGGAATTGAAAACATTTGGCATGCTCTATTAGTTATTTCCACTTCATTAACTGGAATATTAATATTTACAGCAGCTACACAAGGTTGGTTTTTTAATAAACTTAAGTTTTATGAAATAATAGTTTTTTTAATTGTTTCAATATCTTTTTTATCTCCTGAGTTTGTTTTAAATAAATTTTATCCAAAATATGATTTTAAAGAATTAAAAAATATTCATTTGATAAGTTTTGATACAAACAAAGATATTCACATTAAAGTAACCAGATTTAGTGAGTATGGTGAAAGATATAAATTATTCGTTATAAATAAAAATTCTTTTCAAGAAAAATTTAATTTAGAAAATTATGGACTAAATTTAACTAAAGAAGATAATAAGATTATAGTAGATAATTTAAAATGGAATGGGTTAGCAAAAAAATCTGGATTTGAAATTGGAGATTCTATAAGTGAATTCAAAATAGAGAATTTAGATAGACCAAATAAAATTTTTATCTATCCAATTGCATTATTTATTTTTGGAATTTTTGGATATTTAAATTATAAAAGAAAACCAAATTAACCACCATAACCGGCACCAGGGATTTTTTTCATAATTTTCCAAATACCAGAAGCAGACGCTATCATTTTATTTTTGGACTTTAAGTGGCAAATGATAAAAACCATTGTTTTTGTAATTTTTTGGATTTTTGTAAAACCATAAATTTTATCTCCTAATCTAGTAGTACCCATAAATTTTATATCTAGTGAAATAGTTACACAAGGTTGACTTCCACATGATCTATGAGCGGCTGTACCAGCTCCAGCATCAATTATTGAAGCTATATATCCACCGTGAGTAATACTTGCTGCATTAAGATGATTTTTATTTATTTTTGTTGAAAACTCATATTCGTTTTTAGAAATTTTCTTAAAAAACAAACCTCCATTGTGCTTCATAAATCCAGGTTTAATACTTAATTGTTCAAACTTTTTTTTCATTAGATAATTAAAGTAATAATAAATAATATAATTGTAACAAATATAAAAAAATAAATAACAGATTTTTGGAGAGAAACTTTCATATTATTATAACTTTCATAAAAAAATATAAAATTATTGGTGCGCCTGCTAGGAGTTGAACCCAGAACCTCCTGGTCCGTAGCCAAGCGCTCTATCCAATTGAGCTACAGACGCATTTAGACACATTTTTAATGTAATTTAAAAAATTAGCAACTAATGTCTATAAATTAGATATTAATATTTCAACGAATTTAAACTATTTTTTAATACCAACTTCTGTACCCAATATTTTCCATCTAAATCCTGATTTTTTTTTATTAATTTAATTTTTACTAGCAATTTTATTAACATGTTTCAATTTACTCATTTAACAATGACAAAAAAAAGATATAAATATGTCTAAATAATTGAGCTATTTTTTTGTTAATAAATAGCTAGAATCAACGTATTTAATGGAAAATAAATTATTAGTCCCTGATATTGGAGATTTTGAAAACGTAGAAATAGTAGAAATCCTAGTTAAAGAAGGTGATAAAATAAAAAAGAACGATCCTATAGTTACTCTTGAAAGCGATAAATCTAGTGTAGAAGTACCTTCTGATTATGAAGGCGCTGTCGAAAAGGTTAATGTAAAAATTGGAGATAAAGTTTCTAAGGGAGACTTGCTTGTTATTCTTAAAAATTCAAACAATTTGGAAAAAAAATCAATTAAAACTCAAGAAGAAAAATTACCTGTTGATACAGAAAAAATTATAAAAGAGGCAGAAGAAACATTAGATTTAAAAAAAGAAAATATAGAAAATAATTTATCTTCTAAAAAAAATTTAAAAGAACAAATAATAGAAATAAAAAAGAGTGATGGAGATATTGATCCTATAGAAACAAAGGAATGGTTAGAATCTCTTTCTGCAGTTCTTAAAATTGATGGAAAAAAAAGAGCACAATTTTTAATTAAAAAACTTATTGATCATTCTTATAAAGAAGGTTCTGACTTAGTTTTATCTAGAAATACTCCTTATATTAATACAATACCTCCTGAGGAGGAAAAAAAATCTCCAGGTGATCAGAATCTTGAAAGAAAAATAAGATCTTTAATAAGATGGAATGCAGCAGCTATGGTTGTAAGAGCAAATAAAAAAAATCCAGAACTTGGCGGTCATATAGGTACATTTGCTTCTGCTGCAACATTGTATGATGTTGGCATGAATCATTTTTGGAGAGCAAAAAATAATAAATTTGGAGGTGATTTAATTTATTTTCAAGGACATAGTGCTCCAGGAATGTATGCTAGAGCATTTCTTGAAGGTAGAATTTCATCAGCACAACTAGATAAATTTAGACAAGAAGTTAATCCTGGAGGACTTTCATCTTATCCACATCCTTGGTTAATGCCAAAGTTCTGGCAATTTCCAGTAGTTTCGATGGGACTTGGAGCCATGATGGCAATCTATCAGGCAAGATTTACAAAATATTTAATAAACAGAGGATTGATTAAAGATGAAGGAAGAAAAATTTGGGTATTTTTGGGAGATGGTGAAATGGATGAACCAGAATCTATGGGTGCTATTGGTCTAGCAGCTAGAGAAAAATTAGATAATTTAATTTTTGTAGTTAACTGTAATTTACAAAGACTGGATGGACCAGTTAGAGGAAATGGAAAAATTATACAAGAGTTAGAAGGAATATTTAGAGGAGCTGGCTGGAATGTAATTAAAGTCATATGGGGATCTTATTGGGATCAACTATTAGCAAAAGATAAAACTGGATTACTAATTAAACGAATGGATGAAGCAGTAGATGGCGAGTATCAAGCTTTTAAAGCAAAAGGAGGAAATTATGTTAGAGAAAATTTTTTCGGAAAATATCCAGAGTTATTAGATTTAGTTTCACAAATGACAGATAGAGATATTTGGAAATTAAATAGAGGAGGTCATGATCCTCATAAAGTGTATGCTGCATATCATTCCGCAATGCAAAATAAAGGAACTCCAACTGTTATTTTGGCTAAAACAATTAAAGGATACGGAATGGGCAAATCTGGAGAAAGCATAAATACAACTCACCAGCAAAAAAAATTAGCTGAGGAAGATTTATTATATTACAGAGACAGATTTGATGTTCCTTTAACTGATGATCAGGTAAAAAATATAGAGTATTACAAACCAGCAGATAATTCTCCAGAAATAAAATATTTAAAAGAATGTAGATTAAAATTAGGCGGCAATTTACCAGAAAGATCTTCATATGCAAAACCTATCAAAGCTCCACCTATGGATATCTTTAGTACAATGAAAGAGTCTACTGGAACAAAAGAAATGTCCACAACAATGATATTAGTAAGAATGTTAACTAATTTACTTAGAGACAAAAATCTTGCTTCTCGATTAGTCCCAATCATTCCTGATGAAGCAAGGACATTTGGAATGGAAGGTTTTTTTCAAAAAATTGGAATTTATGCACACGAGGGCCAAAAGTATGAACCTGTTGACTCAGAACAACTAAGTTCTTACAGAGAAGATATTAAGGGACAGGTATTAGAAGAAGGTATTACAGAGGCTGGATCAATGTCATCATGGATAGCTGCTGGGACTTCTTATACAAATCACGATCTTGAAATGATTCCAATTTATTTATTTTATTCAATGTTTGGATTCCAAAGAACTGGAGATTTTGCTTGGGCAGCAGGTGATGCACAGACAAGAGGTTTTCTTATAGGTGCTACCTCTGGAAGAACTACTCTCGCTGGAGAAGGATTGCAACATGCTGATGGACATAGTCATATAATGTCTTCAGTCATACCAAACTGTAAATCATACGATCCTACTTTTGGTTATGAATTAGCGACCATATTTCGAGAAGGTCTTAGAAGAATGCATGAAAAACAAGAAAATATATTTTATTATTTGACAACGACTAATGAAAATTATGTGCATCCAGAAATGCCAAAAAATAAATCAGTTGAGACTGGAATATTAAAAGGCATGTATCTATTTAAAGAATTTAATAGATATAAGAAAACTAAAATTCAGTTACTTGGATCAGGTGCTATTTTAAGAGAAATGCTAAAAGCAGCTGAAATTTTGCAAAGAGATTACAAGATAGATAGTAACGTATGGAGCGTTACAAGCTTTAGCGAATTAAGGAAAGAAGCTTTAGAAGTAGAGAGGTATAATTTATTAAATCCAGACAAAAATCCTAAAAAAAATTATATCGAAGAATGTTTATCTGATGCAGAAGGTCCAATAGTTTCAGCTTCAGACTATTTAAGATTAAATTCAGATCAAATCAGACCTTTTACTAGAAAAAGCTTCTATTCATTTGGAACAGATGGATATGGAAGAAGTGATACTAGAAAAAATTTAAGGAAGTTTTTTGAAGTAGACAAAGAATACCTAGTTTCATATTCATTAAGTGTTTTAGCCAAAGAACAATTAATACCTTCAAAATATGCTATAGATGCTATGAAAAAATACAATATAAATCCTGATAAACCGTTTCCTACTAAATTATAATTAATGTCAGAAAATAAAAAAATATTTACAACTCCTAATGTTAGAAAATTCGCTAGAGAGCTAGGAGCTGATATTGCTGAAATTGAAGGTACAGAAAGAAAAGGAAGAATTAGCGAAGACGATGTAAGAAAATTTATAAGCAATAGATTAAATAAAAAAAAAAATTTTAATCAAAATAATCAAGAATTAAAAAAATTAAAAAATGAATTTGATCATTCTGATTTTGGAGAAGTAGAAGTAAAAGATATACCCAGAGTAAAAAAGATAGCTGCGCCACTTCTTGTAAATTCATGGACAACTATTCCACATGTAACTCATCATGATGAAGCAGATGTAACTGAGTTAGAACAGTTTAGAACATCATTAAAAGATATATATACTGGACAAAAAAAAAAAATTACTCCACTAGTTTTTATTATTAAAGCATTAATTTCTGCATTAAAAAAGTATCCTAATTTTAATTCATCAATTGATAATATTAAAAATGGAAAAATAATTTTAAAAAAATATTTTCATATAGGTATAGCGGTTGATACTGACCATGGATTAATGGTACCAAAAATTAGAAATGCAAATGAAAAAAACATAAGCCAGTTAAATGAGGAGCTTAAAGAAACAAGTGAAAAATGCAGAAAATTAAAAATTGATAAAAAGGAATTTTTTGGAGGATCGATTACAATAACTAGTTTAGGAGGTATTGGAGGATCTTTTTTTACTCCAATTATAAATTATCCAGAAGTTGCTATTCTAGGAATTGGTAGAACATATTATAAGCAAGTATTAATAAATGATGAATTTCATAAAAGAAATATGCTACCTTTATCTTTGTCTTATGATCATCGTATAATAGATGGTGCAGAAGCTGCAAGATTTTGTAATGAATTAAAAGAAAATCTTGGAAAAAATTTTGCCTATAAATTAGCAATATAAATTTTTTAATGAAAAAAATTATTTCTTTTTTCTGTTTGGTAACTTGCACTCTAATTTGGGGAACAACTTTCGTTGCCCAAGATACTGGCATGGATAATATAGGTCCATTTACGTTTAACTCATCACGGTTTTTTGTAGCATTTTTAGTGATAATTCCATTTGTAATATTTTTTGAAAAAGAAAAAATAATTAAATATGTAAAACCAAAAAAAAAAATATTTTTCAAATTAATGATACCAGTTGGGGCATCTCTATTTATGGGATCACAATTACAGCAAATTTCATTAATTTATACAGATGTTGCTAACTCTGCTTTCTATACAATCTTTTATGTGCCTTTAGTTCCTATATTAATTTATTTTTTGTTTTCAGAAAAAGCTCACTGGTCAGTATGGCCTTCCGTTCTTGCATGTGTACTTGGAGGATATTTTTTATCTGATTTTAGCAATGCTGATATTAGATTAGGAGATGGAATTGTATTGTTGGGTGCAGTGTTTTGGGCTTTACATATAATTTATATTGGTAAACTGGTATCAAAATTTAATCTACCGTTTTTTATAGCATTACTTCAAAATTTAATAGTGGCAGTATTTTCTTTATTACTAGTTCTTATTTTTGAAGAAATTGATTTTAGTAAAATAATATTAGAAACCTACGAAATACTATATGCAGGAATATTATCAGGTGGAGCAGCTTTTGTATTGCAACTTTTTGGCCAAAGGCATATTCCAGCAGCCCCGGCGGCAATAATAATGTCCATGGAGGGAGTATTTGCAACAATATCAGCCTGGATAATTTTAAATCAAATACTTGGTTTAGATAATTTAATTGGATGTTTTTTAATTTTATGTGGTGTTTTATTTTCTCAGTTATTACCTATTTTTGATAATAAATCTAAGAATATATAATTATAAATAATAAAAAAGCTAAAAAAATTCTATAGTATACAAAAATCTTTAAAGAAAATTTTTTTACAAAAAATAAAAAATATTTAATTGTAAAATATGAAAATATAAAAGAAAAAACTATACTTAAGATTATTAAAATATTGAATTCTAAATCTTGATTAATAACATTTTTTAAATTTAGTATACTTGCGCCTGCTAAAGCTGGTATTGATAGATAAAATGAAATTTTTGAAGAGTCATATCTATTAAAATTTAAAAATCTTCCTGCGGTAATTACAATTCCCGATCTACTCACACCCGGTATTAGTGCAAGAGCTTGAAAAAAACCTATTATTAATATATTTTTTATACTTAAGTTATGATCAAATTTTTTTTTTACTTTTAAGTTGTCTGCAAAATATAAAAGTATTCCAAAAATTAAAGTGGTCCAAGCTATTATTTCAATATTTCTAAAATAATAAATTAAGTTACTAATATAAAATAGATATCCAATTATTATTATTGGAATAGATCCAATAATAATTAGTAATGCTAAACTTTTATTTTTAAAAAAATTTATTAAATCATCTCTAAAATAAAATATTATTGCTAAAAGCGATCCTAAGTGCAAACTTACATCTATTAGAAGTGAACTTGATGAAAAATTACTGAGATTAGATAGCAGCAATAAATGTGCAGATGAACTTACAGGAATAAATTCTGAAATTCCCTGAATTATTGCCAAAATAAATATCTCAATATAAATAGAAATCATTAGGCCTTTCTTCCTAATGAAATTATTCTCAAAATAAAGCAATTACTTGTCAGCATATTAGATATGCAATATTTAAAAAAAGCCTTTAATTAATTATCTTTTTTAAATTATAGGTCATAATAGTTGACCTAATTGAGCTTTTAGTCATAAAAATATTGTTATATAGTTAATAATTATGTCTGAAAATATGCTCAAATTTGTAAATATAGGTCAACAGAATCCACCTAAAAGAGAGATAGATCAAAGAAAAGAGGATTTTAATGAGATTTATAGAGAATTTATAAATGAAAAAGCAAAAGAGCAATCTAGCAGATGTTCTCAATGTGGAGTTCCTTTTTGTCAAGTACACTGCCCACTTAGCAATAATATACCTGACTGGCTTAAACTTACTGCTGAGGGCAGGCTTGAAGAAGCTTATCATCTAGCTCAAAGCACAAATAATATGCCAGAAGTTTGTGGGAGGATATGTCCACAAGATAGATTATGCGAAGGAAACTGTGTAATTGAGCAATCTGGCCATGGAACAGTTACAATTGGATCTATAGAAAAATTTATTACTGAAAATGCCTGGAATAATGGATGGGTAAAACCTTTGGAAATAAAGGAAGAAAAAAAAGAAAGTATTGGAATAATTGGAGCAGGCCCAGCAGGCTTATCATGTGCAGAAGAACTAAGAAAAGAAGGTTTTCAAATTACAATTTATGATAGGTATGATCGAGCAGGTGGATTATTAATTTATGGAATACCAAATTTTAAATTAGAAAAATTTGTTGTTCAAAGAAGAACTGATATTTTAAATAAAAGTGGAATAAAATTTATTCAAAATTTTGAAGTTGGAAAAGATTCATCATTAAAACAATTAAGAGAAAAGCATGATGCAATTTTAATTTCAACAGGAGTTTATAAAGCGAGAGAAGTAGAGCTTCCTGGAAATAATTTAAAAAATATTTTTTCTGCTATGAAATTTTTAACTGCTTCAAATAAAAAAGGATTAGGTGATAAAGTAGAGTTATTTGAAAATGGTACACTTAATGCAGAAGGAAAGAACATTGTTGTTATCGGAGGTGGAGATACAGCTATGGACTGCGTTAGAACAGCCGTAAGACAAAATGCAAAATCTGTAAAATGTTTATATAGAAGAGATAAAGAAAATATGCCAGGATCAGCAAGAGAAGTTGCAAATGCTGAAGAGGAAGGTGTAGAATTTGTATGGTTAACAAGTCCTAAAAGATTTATTGGAACAAATAGTATTGAAAGTATTGATGTAAACAAAATTAAATTAGGAGAACCAGATGATACCGGTAGAAGGAAACCAGTTATATTAGAAGATTCGTTTTTTAATATTAAAGCAGATATGATTATTAAAGCATTAGGTTTTGATCCTGAAGATATTCCTACATTATTTGGAGAAAAAAAATTAAAAGTTACAAGATGGGGAACATTAAAAACTAATTTTGATACTCTAGAAACTTCTATCCCAGGCGTTTTTGCAGCTGGCGACATAGTTAGAGGCGCATCTCTTGTTGTATGGGCAATTAAAGATGGCAGAGATGTAGCAAAATCAATAATGAATTATTTGAATTCTATTAAAAAAAAGAAAGTTGCATAATGAGCTTAAGAGAAAAAAATTTAGAAATTTTAAAAAAAAATAATATTTATTCCAAAGAAATGGAACATGACTCTTGTGGCGTTGGACTGGTAGCCTCGACAGATGGTAAAAAAACAAGAGAAATAGTAGAATATGGAATAAAAGCTTTAAAGGCTGTTTGGCACAGAGGTGCAGTTGATGCTGATGGCAAGACCGGTGATGGCGCGGGCATACATATAGAAATTCCTTCAGATTTTTTTGTAGAAAAAATTGAAGCAACAGGACACAAACATGATACTTCAGATGTTTGTGTGGGTATGATATTTTTGCCCAGAAATGATTATGAGTCCCAAGAAGCTTGCAGAACAATAGTAGAAAGCGAATTAACTAAAAGTAATTTTAATATATATGGTTGGAGACAAGTACCTGTAAATCCAAGTGTGCTAGGAGAAAAGGCTGAGCTTACTAGACCAGAAATTACTCAAGTACTTTTTACTCAAAATGATAAAAAAATATTAGGTAAAAATCTTGAAAGAAAATTATATGAAACAAGAAGAAAAATTGAAAATCAATGTTCAAAAAATCAATTAAATAATTTTTATATATGTTCATTTAGTTCTAAATCCATAATTTATAAAGGAATGTTTTTGGCTGAAGCACTCTCTGATTTTTATTTAGATTTAAAAGATAGAAGATTTGTATCAAGATATGCAATTTTTCATCAAAGATTTTCGACAAATACTGCGCCAAGTTGGGATCTAGCACAACCATTTAGAGCTATAGCGCACAATGGAGAAATTAATACTTTAAAAGGAAATATTAATTGGATGAAAGTTCATGAACAGGAAATGTTCAATTCTGCTTTTGAAAATATGGAAAATTTAAAACCTGTGATACCTCAAGGTAATTCAGACTCTGCTTCATTAGATAATGTATTTGAACTACTTCATATGTCAGGTCATTCTGCCCCTTTGTCAAAACTTATGTTAATTCCAGATGCGTGGTCAAAAAAAAGTAAAATTTTACCAAGAGATCATTTACAATTATTTAATTTTTTGAACAGCACTATGGAACCTTGGGATGGACCGGCAGCTATTGCTGGCACAGATAATGAATGGGTGATAGTTGCAACTGACAGAAATGGTTTACGCCCATTAAGATACACAATAACAAAAGATAAGTTGTTATTTGCTGGATCTGAAACTGGAATGATAAATTTAGATGAAAAAAAAATTTTAACTAAAGGTAGATTGGGACCTGGAGAAATTTTAGGCGTAAGGATAGAAAAAGGAAAAGTATATAACAATAATGAAATAAAAAATTATTTATCAAAAGAATATAAAAATTTTAATAATCAAATTATAGACTTAGATAAAAAATTTATAATTAAAGATGAAAAAAATAATTATGAAGGTTTAGAATTAAAAAAAAGACAACATACCTTTGGATATACTCTTGAAGATTTAGAATTAATTTTACATCCTATGGCAGAAGATGCTAAAGAAGCAACAGGTTCAATGGGAGATGATACACCTCTAGCTGTACTTTCAGATAAATATAGGCCGCTATATCATTTTTTTAGACAAAATTTTAGTCAAGTTACAAACCCTCCAATAGATTCATTAAGAGAAAATAAAGTAATGAGTTTAAAAACCAGATTTGGTAATTTAGGAAATATTTTGGATTTTAATAATCTGACAGAGGAAAATATTTATGTGTTAGATAGCCCAATACTTTCAAATTCTCAATTTGAAAAATTTATCAAATATTTTGGAAATAATTACAAAATTATTGATTGTACATTTAGTAATAATGAAAATTTAGAGAGTGCACTTCAAAATATAATAAAAATATCAGAAATTTCTGCAAGACAAGGAATAACCCAATTAGTTCTATCAGATAAAAACTTATCTGAGGATAGATGTCCTATACCGATGCTTTTATGTATAGGAGCCATTAATACAAATCTAGTAACACTAGGACTTAGAGGATATGTGTCTTTAAATATTCAATCAGGTGAATGTTTGGATACTCATTCTTTTGCTACAATGATTGGTGTTGGCGCAACTACAGTGAATCCATATTTAGCTTTTGATTCATTACATCAAAGATATAAAAAAAAACTTTTTGGAAATCTTAGTTTTGATGAATGTGTTGGTCGTTATATAAAATCTGTAAATCTTGGTCTTTTAAAAATTATGTCTAAAATGGGAATATCAGTAATTAGCTCATATAGAGGAGGATGTAATTTTGAAACTGTAGGTCTTAGCAGGACAATAGTTAATGAATTTTTTCCTGGAGTTATATCAAAAATTTCTGGGATAGGTTTAAATGGAATTGAAAGTAAAATTAAAGATATACATAAAGAAGCTTTTCACACTAATTCAAATATTCTACCAATTGGAGGTATTTATCGTTACAGAAAAAATGGAGAAACACATCAATACCAAGGTAAATTAATACATTTGCTGCAAAGTGCTGTTACAAATAAATCTTATGAAACCTATAAAAAATATACAAAAGAAATATATAGCTTGCCACCCATAAGTTTGAGAGACTTAATTTCATTTAAAAAAAGTGAACCAATTAACATTTCTGAAGTTGAGTCAATTAATAATATTTTAATAAGATTTGGGAGTGGAAGCATGTCTCATGGAGCATTATCAAAGGAAGCTCACGAAACTCTTGCTATTGGAATGAATAGAATTAAAGGTGCTTCTTGTAGTGGAGAAGGCGGCGAAGATGCAGACAGGTACAAGATAATGGAAAATGGAGATTCTGCTAACTCTAGGGTAAAACAAATTGCTTCAGCAAGATTTGGTGTAACAATAAACTATTTAAATAATTGTAATGAAATTGAGATTAAAATTGCTCAAGGAGCAAAGCCAGGAGAAGGAGGACAACTACCAGGTTTTAAAGTAACAAAAGAAATTGCAAGATTAAGACATTCTACTTCTGGAGTTACTTTAATCTCTCCTCCTCCACATCACGATATATATTCAATAGAAGATTTAGCCCAATTAATTTATGATTTAAAACAAATAAATCCAAAAGCACGAGTTGGAGTTAAACTAGTAGCTTCATCAGGCATTGGTACTATAGCTGCAGGAGTAGCAAAGGCAAAAGCAGATATAATTTTAATTTCAGGACATTCTGGTGGAACGGGAGCAACTCCACAGACTAGTGTTAAATATGTAGGTATACCATGGGAAATGGGTTTAACTGAAGCCAATCAAGTATTAACTTTAAATAATCTCAGACATGCAGTTACCTTGAGAACTGACGGTGGAATTAAAACAGGAAGAGATGTTGTTATTGCAGCAATGATGGGTGCTGAAGAGTATGGTGTGGCAACTACTTCATTAGTAGCAATGGGATGCATTATGGTTAGGCAATGCCATTCAAATACTTGTCCAGTTGGAGTTTGTACTCAAGATAAAAAATTAAGAGAAAAATTTTCTGGAACCCCAGATAAAATAGTAAATTTATTTTCATTTATTGCAGAAGAAGTAAGAGAAATTTTAGCAAACTTAGGATTTAAAAGTTTAGAAGAAATAATTGGAAGGACTGATTTATTAAAACAAATAAGCAAAGGCTCTTCTAACTTAGATGATTTAGATCTTAATCCATTATTTGTGCAAGCAGATCCAGGAAAAAATAAAAGATATTGTGAAAAACCAATTATAAACAAAGTACCAGATACTTTAGATCAACAAATTTGGCCCGAAATATATAAAAGTATAAATGAGAAACAAAAATTTGATAAAGAATTTGAAATTAAAAATACTCATAGAGCTGTTGGAACAAGAATCTCATATAATTTATACAAAAAATTTGGAGATAATAATATAGATGAAAATTTTATATCTCTTAATTTTAAAGGATCAGCGGGACAATCATTTGGGGCATTTGGAGTTAAAGGTTTAAAATTAAAACTTAAAGGAGATGCGAATGATTACGTTGGAAAAGGCTTATCTGGAGCAACAATTTCTATAAAATTGCAAGATGAAAGTGCTTTAGTATCAGACAAAAATACAATTATTGGCAATACAGTATTATATGGTGCTACTTCTGGTTATCTTTTTGCATCAGGACAAGCGGGAGAAAGATTTGCGGTAAGAAATTCTGGTGCAACAGCTGTAATCGAAGGCTGTGGCTCAAATGGTTGTGAATATATGACTGGAGGAAATGTTGTAATTCTTGGAGATGTTGGTGATAATTTTGCGGCAGGAATGACAGGAGGAATGGCATTTATATATGATAAAGAAAACGAATTTAATAAAAGGGTAAATTCAGATACAGTTATATGGCAAAGACCAGAAACAGAATACTGGAAAAAATTTTTAGAAGATTTAATTAAAAAACATCATAAAGAAACAAATTCTATTAAATCTAAAAATATTATTGATAATTTTGAAATTGAACTTTCAAATTTTTATCAAGTTTGTCCAAAGGAAATGTTAAATAAATTAGAAAAACCAATATCAGAAAAGAAAATTGTTGGTATAGCTAGTTAACAACTTTTTTTATTATTGCATTCAGCTCTTTAACTATTAATTTTAAATTTTTAATTGAAGATAAGCTATGGTCACCATTTTTAATAATCTTTAATTTTTTTTTTGCATTTATAAAAAGTTTTAAAACTTTTTTTGAATAAATAACGGGAACTACTTCATCTTTACTACCATGCACCATTGTAACTGGTATTTTATATCTTATTTTTTTGTTCAAAACTTTATTTTTACTTTTTTTTCCATCCTTAATTAATTGATGCGTAATTAAATATTCATACTTTCCATTTATTATTTTACT
>CACLLR010000020.1 GCA_902607805.1 uncultured Pelagibacteraceae bacterium | reverse complement strand
TTTGGATAACCCATATTTTTTAATCCTTTATTTAAATTTTATTGACTTATCGAATGGATATAGCATTGTTGATTAAATATCAATATTATATGAAAACCAGTCTTCGTACATTTATAAAACATACAGCAAAAGATTTTCGCAACCAATCAGTTAACCCGCCAGTAGTTAGAGCGTCAACAATAATATTTAAAAGTCTTCAAGAGATAGAAAAGACTGAAAAAAGATATTTAAAAGATCCTAAAAGTGGAAATTTTAACTATGGAAGACAGGGAACTACAACAACTTATGCTCTTCAAAAAATTTTACAAGAAATGGAAGAATGTTATAAAGTTTATTTAACCCCAACAGGATTTGGAGCAGTATTCTTAGCAGTATTAAGTATTGTTAAGCCAGGTGATGAAATTCTAGTTACAGATTCAGTTTATTCTCCAACAAGATTATTGGTTCAAGATTATTTAAAAAAATTTAATATAACTAGTAAATTTTATGATCCAAAAAACTTAAATGATTTAAAAAATCAAATAACAAATAAAACAAAATTAATTTTTGTTGAAAATCCAGGTAGTAATACTTTTGAGTTTCAAGATTTAAGAAAAATAATTTCTTTAGCAAAAAAAAATAAAATATATACCGCAATAGATAATACATGGGGAACTCCGTATTTAATAAAACCAATTAAATTAGGTTTCGATATGTCTATCGTTTCAGCTACAAAATATTATTCAGGTCATTCTGATGTTATGGGAGGATCACTGGCTATAAATAAAAAAGTTTTTAAATTAGTTGAGTCAGCAAATAGAGTAACTGGTTTAAGATTAAGTCCAGATGATGCGTATCTTATCTTAAGAGGTATAAGAACTTTAGATGTAAGAATGGATAAACACCATATTAATGCTTTAAAAATTGCAAAATTTTTATCCAAACAAAAAAAAGTAATAAACGTTTTTTATCCTTATAAAAAAGGTTCAAAAAATTATCAAATGTGGAAAAAGTATTATTCAGGAGCGTCAGGTCTAATGGGACTTAAAATTAAGTCAAAAAACAAAAATTCAGTTAAAAGTTTTGTTAATTCTTTGAAATTATTTGGATATGGTTATAGCTGGGGTGGTTTTGAAAGTTTAGCATTATACCAAAATAAAAAACAATTAGGCGCAAGACAATTCACTAATTTAAAAAAAAATGAACATATTGTTAGACTTCATATAGGACTTGAAGATTCCAAAGATATTATTAATGATTTAAAACAAGCACTAAAAAAAATTAAATGAGCTCGGAAAGTTTTTCAATTAACAAAAAAGCACTTATTACTCTAATTGCTGCATCGATAGTTGTTATAATATCACTTGGTATTAGACAAACGTTTGGATTATTCTTTTTTGATTTTAATACTGATTTAAATATTTCAATTTCACATTTTGGTTTTGTAATGGGACTTCAACTTTTGTTATGGGGTGTGTTCAGTCCATTATTTGGTGTAATTACAGATAAATACGGAGGCGCAATCGCAATTTTTATAGGTTTTTTATTTTATTTAGCTGGTGTTTTACTTTTTTATTCAGGATTAAATACTGGTTATTATTTTACATTAACCATAGGAGTATTGATAGGAGTTGGACTTGGCTCTACAGCTATTGGAATTCCAGTTTCAGTAGTAGCTAAACATTTTCCAGCTTCTAATAGAACAATTGCTACTGGTATAGTAACTTGTGCAGGTTCTTTCGGATATTTTGTATCTCCATTATTGGTTAGATATTCACTAATTGAAACTGGTTGGGAAAATACTTTAATATATTTCAGTCTTCTTCTTGGACTTGGATTAATAGTCGCATTATTTGTAAGCACTCCGAAAGTCCCAGTGGGTGTTGATCAAGATAATAAACAAACTGCAAGAGAGGCTTTAAAAGAAGCATTTGAAAATAAAAGTTTTATCTATTTAACGCTCGGATTTTTTGTTTGTGGTTGGCACATAGCATTAGTTGCCACACATATACCAACCTACATGATGGACAAAGGTATGCCTGAGTGGACTGCAGCAATGATCCTGGCACTAATCGGCATATTTAACATGCTTGGAACTATAACCAGTGGATATCTATCTACCAGGTACAGTAAAAAGAAAATTTTAAGTGCAATTTATTTATTGAGAGGTGTTTCAATAATATATTTTATATTTTTACCTCCAAGCATATTTAACTCAGTAGTATTTGGAGTAACATTCGGATTTTTATGGCTATCAACTGTTCCACCAACCAACGGAATAGTAGGGCATATATTTGGAACCAAGTATGTTGGACTTTTATATGGAATAGTATTTGTTAGCCATCAAATAGGTTCTTTCTTGGGCGCTTATCTTGGAGGGATTTTTTATGAAATTAATGGTAATTTTGATTATGCCTGGTACGTATCCATTGCATTATCAATATTTGCAGGTGTAATACATTTACCTATTATAGAGAAAGCTATTGAGAGAACACAACCGGCATAATTTAAAATTTAATCCCTATTTAGAAAAACTTTATCAATCAGATAAAGCTTTAATTATATATAAAGTTAAAGATGGATATAATATATACACTGATTTTTCAAAAAAATTCATATTAACAAAAAATAATATAAATAATTTTTTTAATTTATTTAAGAGTAAAAAATTTAAGAAAGAGACTGATCTTTTAATAGGGTTTTTTGGATATGAAATTCTTTGCAATTTACTAAATATTAAAATTAAAAATCAACAAAAACTTAATTTCTATAAGGGTATTTTTTACAAACCAGAAACGTTAATAAAGATAAGAAAAGATATAAAAATAATATCTTCAATAAAAAAACATAAATTTAATAGTTTTTTTAATAAAACTCAAATCTTGAGTCCATTTAAGGCAAATATTAATTATAAAAAATACAAAAAAATATTTGATGTATTTTCAAAAAAAATAAGACAAGGAGAGACGTACCAAATTAAAATTTGTACTAAATATAAAAATAAATCAACAATTAACCCTGTTAATTTTTTTTGGAAATTAATGAAAATAAATTCATCACCCGAGTCTTTTATGATTAGAGATAAGAACTTTTCCATAGTAAGTTGTTCTCCTGAGACTCTTATTGATAAGAAAGGAAATAGTATAATTACAAAACCTATTGCTGGAACTCTTAAAAAAAGTAAAAAAATTAATAAAATAAAAGCACTAAATTTTTTTAGAAATAATGAAAAAGAGACTAAAGAACATAACATGATTGTTGATATGGAGAGAAGTGATTTATCACGAATATGTAAATCAGGATCAGTAAAAATTTTAAAGAAAAAATATGTAGAAGAATACAAGCACCTTTTTCACTATGTTACATCAATACAAGGTATATTAAAAAAGAATACTACTCCAAAAAATATAATTAAATCCATGATGCCAGGAGGCTCTGTTATCGGATGTCCAAAAATTAGAACTCTAGAGCTTTTAAACAAACAAGAAACAGAAGACAGAAATATATTCACAGGTAGTTTTGGATACATTAAATTTAATCAAGATATGAAATTTAATATAATTATTAGATCAATTTTAAATTATAAAAATATTTCAGAAATTTCAGCAGCATCAGGAGTAGTATTAGATAGTTCTTCTAAAAAAGAATTTAATGAAAATTTTATTAAAGCAAAATCTTTATTGGAGCTTTATAAATGATTTATATAATTGATCACCAAGACTCATTTACTTGGAATGTTGTTCATCAATTTTCAAAATTTGATAATGTGTATTGTACAAATTATTTTGAAATAAACGAAAAAAAATTAAATCAATCTAATGTGATAGTTTTATCACCAGGCCCTGGATCTCCAAAAGATTATCCAGAAACTTCAAAAATATATAAAAAATATAAAGGAAAAAAGAAAATTATAGGAATATGTCTTGGATATCAGCAAATTTTATTTAATGAAAAAGGCAAAATAATTCAGCAAAAAAATATTTTTCATGGTTATCAATCTAAGGTTAAAGTGACAAACGAAAGTAAATTATTTAAAAAAAATAAAATATTTAAAGTTGGAAGATATCACTCTTTAAAACTATATGAGCCTTACATATCAAATGATATTAATATAACGATGAGATGCGCAAAATCAAATATTGCAATGGGTATCGAAGACATTAAAAATAATGTATATGGATTTCAATTTCATCCAGAATCTTTTTTAACTGAAAATGGTAACTTTATTATTAAAAAAATCTTATCGTCATAAAGACCTTAAAGAAATTAAATTTAATGATCTTTGGAATGCTTATGGTGTTTTTACCACTATGAGAGTCATTGGAAAATCTGGAAAAATTTTATTTTACAAATCTCATATTGAGAATTTAATGAAATCATTAAAAAAATATAAGATTTATAAAAAAAACTTAAAATCGAATATTACCAATCTAATTAGTAAAAACTTAAAAAAAAATAAAAACTATGATTATTTATTAAGAGTTGCTTTAAATAATAAAATGATTTCTATCTCAATACGTAAAAGACTCATACCTAAATCAAATTTTAAACTTAAACTGATAAACTATAAAAGGATAGATGCTAAATATAAAAATTTAAAATACAAAAAAATTTTAAAATTGCTAAATAAATTTGACACAACAAAATTTGATATTGCTCTTTATAAAAATAGGAAACTCTTAGAATCAGGCACATCCAATCTTCTATTTGTAAAAAATAATAAAATCTATTCACCAAGAATAGATATTTATAAAGGCATAACTTTTAAATTTTTTTCTAAAAAGGTTAAAATAATTTCAAAAGACATATATATGAAAAATATTGAAATATATGATGAAATTCTGCTTATAGGGTCTGGGAAAGGAGTAGTTTCTGTTTCAAAAATTGAAAATACAAGCTGGAAAAGAAAAAGCTTAAAAATTTATAAAAAATTATTTAAAATTTATAATAATCAAATTTTTTATAGTTGATCTATTTTGTCATCTATACTAAATACTTTCTTCTAAAGGGGATAAAAATCATGATGTTATCGATAAATCCATTTGCAAATTTAGCAGAAACTGTATCACCTATATT
The DNA here is from genome assembly GCA_902607805.1 of uncultured Pelagibacteraceae bacterium. Classification (GTDB taxonomy): domain Bacteria; phylum Pseudomonadota; class Alphaproteobacteria; order Pelagibacterales; family Pelagibacteraceae; genus Pelagibacter. The sequence goes on along the minus strand of CACLLR010000020.1, from coordinate 9,727 downwards.
CATGCAGTCTTTTGTAATTTTAATGGTTGTACTGATTGTTGTTGGAACCCTTTTAGATATTATTCATAAAAAAAATGTAAAATATTTTTTTGAAAATGCAAGAAAAGCAAAGTTATCAGCTACAAAAACTTTAAGCACAGGTGAAAAAATATCTGTAGTTTCTAAAACGATTATTAGTGATATAGCCACAACATCTGAACTAGGTGCTGGAAAAAGAAGAGTGGCTCATCTTCTTGGAATGTATGGAACTATTTTATTTTGGGCTGGATCTGCAATAATGATTTTTTGTTATTCATCTCCTTCTTCTGATACTCCGTCATTTTGGCCTATCATTTGGCATGTTGGTGCAATTATGACAGTTATAGGCGGTGGATGGTTTTGGTTTTTTTTAAGAGTAGATGTTTATTCAGAAGCACAACCCTGGTATAGAATAATTCAGGCAGATTTATTTGTTCTTGCTCTCGTTGCTTCCGCATTTTTTGGTTTAGTTTGGTCATATTTGCAATCTCTAAATTTAATCGATAGATGGGATGATAAAGTCTTTTTAGTTTTATTTATTATATCCAATTTAGTTTTATTTGGAGGAGTATATTGGTCAAAATTTGCTCATATGTTTTATAAACCAGGTGCAGCAATACAAAAAAATTTAGCAGAAGCTGACGGTTCCAGAGACAATTTGCCACCTGAAGCAGATGCCCCAAAACAGTTTGGATTAGGTATAACAAGAGAAGATCCTAAACATTATTAAAAATATATTGAAAGGAAAAAAATAAAATTATGTCAACTTTTGTATACATGACACGTTGTGATGGCTGTGGACATTGTGTGGACATATGTCCGTCTGATATCATGCACATAGATGAAACAATTAGACGTGCAAAAAATATAGAACCTAATTTTTGTTGGGAATGTTATTCCTGTGTAAAGGCTTGCCCTAATCATGCTATTGATGTTCGTGGTTATGCAGATTTTGCACCAATGGGTCATAGCGTTAGAGTTAGAAGAGAAGAAGAAAAAGGAACTATATCTTGGAAAATAAAATTTAGAAATGGAACAATTAAAGATTTTGTTTCTCCCATAACAACAAAACCTTGGGGAAAATTTATTCCAAAATTAGCAGAAGGGGATAAACCCAATCAAGGCGAAATAAACTCTCAAATTCTTTATTCAGAACCAGAAGGTTTAAATACTAATAAAGAATTACCTAAAGTAGAAAAAAGTGCATTTAAAAAAGGGGTTTATTATTAATGGCAAGGAAAACTATTTTTGAAGATTGTGATGTTTTGGTTGTAGGTGGAGGAATGGCAGGAACAGGAGCCACTTTCGAAGCAAGACATTGGGGACGAGATTTAAAAATTATTTGTGTTGAAAAAGCAAATATAGATAGAAGTGGTGCTGTAGCTCAAGGTTTATATGCAATTAACTGTTATATGGGAATGCAATGGGATGAAAATCAACCCGAAGATCATGTTAGGTATGCTCGTAATGATTTGATGGGTATGGTGAGAGAAGATCTAGGTTATGACATGGCTCGTCACGTAGACTCAACGGTTCATATGTTTGATGAATGGGGTTTACCCATGATGAAAAACGAAAAAACTGGACGTTATCTAAGAGAAGGGAAATGGCAGATAATGATTCATGGAGAGAGTTACAAACCTATAGTTGCTGAAGCAGCAAAAAAATCTGCTGATAAAATATATAATAGAATTATGATCACCCATCTTCTTATGGACGAAACAAAAGAAAACAGAGTAGGTGGAGCTGTAGGATTTAACATGAGAACAGGAGATTACTATGTATTTAGAGCAAAAACAGTAATTGTTGCAGCTGGTGGAGCTTCTCACATATTTAAACCTCGGGCTGTAGGCGAAGGAATGGGAAGAACTTGGTATGCACCATGGAGCAATGGTTCTGCTTATGCACTACCAATAGCTGTTGGTGCTAAAATGACTCAAATGGAAAATAGAATTGTTTTATGCAGATTTAAAGATGGATATGGACCGGTTGGAGCTTATTTTCTCCATTTAAAAACTTATACTCAAAACGCTAATGGAGAGAACTATGAAAAAAAATGGTATGAACATACTAAAGAAATGGTTGGTGAATACATAGATCATCATCCTACGCCAACTTGTTTACGTAATCATGCTTTTATCCAAGAAACAATGGCAGGTGGTGGACCAATTCAGATGGTTACTACAGAAGCATTTCAAGACCCACATCTAGAGACAGTTGGATGGGAAAATTTTTTAGGCATGACAGTTGGACAGGCAGTTGTATGGGCATCACAAAATATTGATCCAAAATATACTAATCCTGAATTAACTACATCAGAACCATATGTTATGGGTTCACACGCTACCTGTTCAGGTGCGTGGGTGAGTGGTCCAGAAGATCTTTCACCACCAGAATATTTTTGGGGGTATAATAGAATGTTAACTGTAGAAGGTCTTTTCGGAGCAGGTGATACAGTAGGTGGTAGTGCTCATAAGTTTTCATCTGGTTCTTTTACTGAAGGCCGTTTAGCTGCAAAAGCTGCAGTAAAATACATACAAGAAAAAAAAGCTGAAGGTGTCAAAGTATCTGAGGCACAGTGCGAAAATTTTAAAGAGATTATTTATAAACCATTGGAAAATTATACTGTTGGCAGAAATGAAATTACAGGAGGAACGGTATCACCAAGCTATATTTCTCCTATTCAAGGACTTCAAAGGCTTCAAAGAATTATGGATGAATATGTAGGTGGAATTGCTACTAACTACATGACAAATGCTAATATGCTCAAAAGAGGTTTAGAACTACTTGAATGGTTACAAGAAGATTTAGAAAAAGTTGGTGCTGAAGACTACCATCAGCTAATGCGTGCTTGGGAACTAAAACATCGAGCTCTTACCTCGCAGTGTGTAACTGAACATACTATGTTCCGAGAAGAAACTCGTTGGCCAGGTTATTATTATAGAGGAGATCATTTAAAACTAGATGACGAAAATTGGCATTGTTTAACAGTATCAAGAAGAGATCCAAAAACTGGAAAATTTACTTTAGAAAAAGTACCTGTTTATCATATTGTAGATGAAAAAGAGAAAAAACAAGCTTCTTAAAATATAACATCAATTTAATGAGTATTACAGATAAGACTGACGAAGAAATAATCAAAGTTGCCGAACCAATTTGGGCTAACTTAGTTAGATCATCAAATATAAAAGACTACGGTAGTTTTACTAAAGATCTATCATCACAGATGCTTTATGGAGCTAATGAAGTTGAGCTTGGCAAGCAATGGGCCAACAATGAACTTATATCTACATTGACAGAAGGATGTAAGGCATTTGGCTGTATTAGAAGAGGTTTGTATGTCACTGTATTATATAAACAGACTAGCACTAAGATACCCGGAGAGTTTTTAGGTCGACTCGTTCTTGGATATGAAGGAGATCAAATTAAAGTTTTTGGAGCCACAATTTTTTAAATTTTTTTAAAAATCTACTTGCATAATTTTAAAACCAGGTGTAATTCCTGCGTATGCTTAATAAATTTCAAAAAAATATCAAATTCTATATTAAGCAGCTTCCAAATTTTCATTCATTTATTAATGCAAAATCAGCTCTTTATTTTGGTTTAGCGGCTTACTGGAGTGTTATACTTCTTGGAACATTTTTTAATATTTAATCAAATAGTTGACTTTAATATTTTAGAGTAATAGTTAGTGAATATGGAGTATTTTCTTCCTATAGCAGAAGTTTACGTAAGTCTTCCATTAATTTTTTTACTTAGTTTGATTGTAGGAGTTTTGTCAGGTTTATTTGGAGTCGGAGGAGGTTTTTTAATGACTCCTTTTTTAATTTTTTTAGGAGTGCCACCCGCTTATGCTGTTCCAAATGAAGCAAATAATATTTTAGGGACATCAATATCAGGTTCAACAACACATTATTTAAAAGGAACTTTAGATTACAAAATGGGATTCATGATTGTAATTGGCGGTACTGTCGGCACTATACTTGGAATTTTAACCTTTACCTATTTTAAAGATATAGGAAAAATTAATATCCTTATTTCTTTAGCTTATATGTATATTTTAGCAATAATAGGTACAATGATGCTCGTTCAAGGAGTAACTGAAATTGATAGAGCAAGAAAAAAAATAATAGTTAAAAAAAAACTACATGATCATTATTGGATTCATGGACTACCTTTTAGGATGAGGTTTAAAAAATCTAAGTTATATGAAAGTGCATTTACTCCAATTATCATAGGCCTGATAGTAGGATTTATTGCAGCGATAATGGGAGTTGGGGGAGCTTTTATATTGGTTCCGGCAATGATTTATATTATTGGAATGCCCACTAAACTAATTCCGGGAACTTCATTATTTGTGACTATTTTTGTAAGTGCGATTGTTACTGTACTACATGCATTTAACTATGGTTCAATAGATTTAATATTAGTTATAGTTCTTATTTTGGGTTCAATATTTGGAGTTCAATTTGGTCAAAAGATAGGTGAAAAATTTGATAGTTCTGAATTTAAAACAATTTTAGCAGTCCTATTATTAATTGTAGGAATTGCAATTGCTTATGATACTTTTTTTGCTGAAGATGCAATAAAACAAATATCAGATAATGGAGTTAAAAATTTAGGACCGGTAGCTCAATTTGTTAGAGATTTTTCAAAAGATCAACCTTTTATGTATGGCATGGCTTCAATTGTTCTGGCTCTTGGATTAGGAGTCGGTGCGGCAGTCGTGAGAAAATTCTTTTCTAATTTAAGAAAAAAAGCTTTAAAATCTTAGTTAAGCACTTCTGTAAAGTTTTGTCATAACAAATTCTTTATGACCTAATGCTTCAGCGCAAGTTAATCTACCATTTGCAACTCTTATAGTAGATTTAATTAATTCATCTCCCGCCTGATCCAAATTCATTTCTCTTGACAAAATTTTAGACACATCTACATCAACGTGTTCACTCATATTTTTTGCTGTTAATGGATTAGCTGTCAATTTGATTACTGGTTCTATTGGATTGCCAATAATGTTTCCTTGTCCTGTTGGAAATAAATGAATGTTAAATCCTCCAGCAGCTTGAAGAGTAACACATTCAGCTGCTGCTGAAGAAGTGTCCATAAAGTATAGACCTGCTCCTTTTTGTGGTTCTTCTGCAGGTTCTAATACGTCAATAAATTGTCTTGATCCAATTTTTTGGAAATTTCCAAAGGCTTTTTCTTCTATAGTAGTCAAACCGCCTGCAATGTTACCAGCTGTAGGTTGACTTTCAGATAAATCATCAGTCGCTTCTTTTAAAATAAAATCATTATAAGCATTCCATGTTTTTTTAAATTTTTCCTGAGCTGCTGGTGTTTTTCCTCTTTTTTCACAGACTTGTTCAGCTCCAGTTAGTTCTGAAGTTTCTCCAAAGCATAAATGTACTCCAAGAGGTTCTAATTTATCCATTAAATTTCCTACTGTTGGATTTGAAGCAAGTCCTGATGTGGTATCTGACTCTCCACATTTAACAGAAATCCATAAATCACTTAAAGGACATTCCTCTCTTTGTTTTTCAGAAGCCCACATTGAAAATTCTTGTGCTTTTTTTGAAACTTTCGCAATAGTATCTATATCTCCAACTCCTTCAATGCTGAAACCTTCCACAGGTTTTCCAGTTTTAGCAATTGCATCAACAATTCTTTTTGTCCATTTAGGTTCAATTCCAATAACTATCACAGCTGCCACATTAGGATTTTTTCCTGTTCCAATCATTGTTCTAAAATGTAATTCTAAATCAGCACCAAATTGAAGTCTTCCGTAAGAGTGTGGAAGAGCTATAGTTCCTTTTATATTATTTGCTACTGCTTCTGCACATGCATTAGAAATATCATCAACTGGTAAAATAATTACATGGTTTCTAGTACCAGCTCTCTTATTTTCTCTTTTATAACCTAAAAAACTTTTTGGAATTTCCATATTACCACTTTTTTGTTTTTACATTGTGAACATGTACATGTTCACCTTTTTTTATTGATTTTACAACTTTACCTATATCGTGACCATATTTTAAAATTGTATCTCCTTCGTTTAAATCTATCATCGCAATTTTATGACCAAGAGGAATTTCATTTTTTGACATTATTGTTGAAGATTTGTCATTTTCCATAATCCAACAGTTACATTCTTGATTTGGCGTTATTTTTTCAATAACAACAACGCCCACATTGTCTTTTTCATCATGTATTATAATATCAGTAGTTGTCATAGTGACGATTTCTTTATTTGAATTTTTTTAGATCTTATATATTAATCGTGCACATTAATAAATATAAAATATTATATAATTTAGAAAGATTTTTTATATATGACTAAAATGACTACTGAGGAAGCTTTTGTTAAAGTTTTACAGATGCATGGTATAGAACATTCCTTTGGAATTATTGGTTCTGCTTTTATGCCTATATCAGATTTATTTCCTAAAGCTGGAATTACTTTTTGGGATGTCGCGCATGAAACTAATGGTGGTTTAATAGCGGATGGATATACAAGAGCTACTGGAAAAATGTCAATGGTAATTGCACAAAACGGTCCAGGAATTACTGGGTTAGTCACACCTATAAAAACCGCTTATTGGAATCATACTCCTCTTCTATTAGTTACACCTCAAGCTGCAAACAAAACAATGGGTCAAGGAGGATTTCAAGAAGTTGAACAAATGAACTTATTTAAGGATATGGTTTGCTATCAAGAGGAGGTTAGAGATGCATCTAGAATGGCTGAAGTTTTAAATAGAGTTATTGAAAAAGCAATTAGAGGTTCTGCACCTGCTCAAATAAATGTTCCAAGAGACTTTTGGACACAAGTCATTGATATAGATATTCCACCAATAGTAAGATTTGAAAGACAAGGTGGAGGAAAAAGTGCAATAGAAAAGGCTGCAAAAATATTATCTGAAGCTAAATTCCCTGTAATTTTATCAGGTGCTGGCGTTGTAATAGGAAATGCGATTGAAGATTGTAAAAAGTTAGCTGAAAAATTAGATGCACCAGTTTGCAGTGGATATCAACATAATGACAGTTTTCCTGGAAGTCATCCTTTAGCGGTTGGTCCTTTAGGTTACAATGGTTCTAAAGCTGCAATGCAACTTATTTCAAAAGCTGATGTTGTTTTAGCTTTAGGTACAAGATTAAATCCTTTTTCTACTTTGCCAGGATATGGAATTGATTATTGGCCAAAAAATGCTTCTATTATTCAAGTAGATATGAATCCCGATAGAATAGGATTAACAAAAAAAGTTACTGTGGGTATTTCAGGTGATGCTAAACTTGTGTCTCAACAATTATTGGCACAATTATCTTCATCAGCAGGCAATAATGGTAGAGAAGAGAGAAAAAATTTAATACATCAAACAAAATCAGCTTGGTTACAGACTTTAAGCGGATTAGATCATGAAGACGATGATCCAGGAACAGTTTGGAATAAAGAAGCTAGAGAAAGAGATAAAGACAGAATGTCTCCAAGGCAAGCATGGAGAGCAATTCAAGTAGCAATGCCAGAAGAAGTAATTATTTCAAGTGACATAGGAAACAATTGTGCAATTGGAAATGCATATCCAACTTTTGAAAAAGGTAGAAAATATTTAGCCCCAGGTTTATTTGGTCCTTGTGGATATGGTTTTCCATCTATATTAGGAGCTAAAATTGGTTGCCCAGATACTCCTGTAATTGGTTTCGCAGGCGATGGTGCTTTTGGTATAAGTATGAACGAAATGAGTTCTTGTGCAAGAAAAGAATGGCCAGCAATAACTATGGTGATTTTTAGAAACTACCAATGGGGTGCTGAAAAAAGGAATTCTATACTTTGGTTCGATGATAATTTTGTTGGAACAGAACTTGATCCAGAGTTAAGTTATGCAAATATAGCCAATGCATGTGGTTTAAAAGGAATTATTGTAAGAAACATGGAGGAAACTACAAAAGCTATTAAACAATCTTGTGAAGATCAAAAAAAAGGAATAACAACTTTTATAGAAGTAATATTAAATCAAGAATTGGGAGAGCCGTTTAGAAGAGACGCAATGAAAAAACCTGTAAAAGTAGCAGGCATAAAAAAAGAGGATATGAAGCCTCAAAAATCTATTACAAACTAAACAATCAACAATTATTATATTTTAGTATAATCTTAAATAATGATTATTAACGACAACGGTTGTGGATGGTTAAATCAACTTGAAAAGAGATCAAATTATAAAATTTTAGACAAAAGTTTAAAATGTGATTATCTCATTGTAGGAGCAGGATATACAGGATTATCTGCAGCTAGATCTTTATCTCGAATAGACAAAAACAAAAAAATAGTAATAGTAGAATCTCAATTAGCTGGAGAGGGAGCCAGTAGTCGTAATTCCGGTTATCTTGTAGACACAACTTTAAATGACGGCTTTACATCTGATAAAGATATAAAAAATTATAAAACAAAAACTCAAATTTATGATCTTGGAATAAAAGCAGTAAAAAATTTTGTTAAAGAACATCAAGTTAATTGTGACTGGAATGAATGTGGAAAATATTTTGCATCATCTAAATTGAAAGATGAGTCTACTGTGAAATCATTTAGTAAAGTTTTATCAGAATTAAATTTTGAAAATAAAATTTTATACAATGATGAATTGTGTAAAAAATTAGGAACAAAATTTTACAAAATAGCAATATACACTAAAGGTGGAATTTTATTAAATCCTGCAAAACTTGTAAGAGCTATGATAAAATCTCTTCCATCATATATAGAAATATTTGAAAATTCTGAATTATTAAATTGGAAAAAAATTAATAATAAAATATTTTGCAAATTTAAAAATTGCGAAGTAGAAACAGAAAAAATTATATTTTGTACTAATGGTTTTTTAAGTTTACTTGGTATAAAAAAAAATTATAATTTTCCTTTAACTTTAACTGCTAGCATGACAAGACCTCTAACTAAAAATGAATATGAATTAATTGGAAATCCAAAAGAGTGGGGTGTACTACCTATTAGCTCCATGGGAGCTACAATAAGATTTACAAAAGATAAAAGAATTTTAATAAGAAATACTGCTGAAGTTTGTGATGCAACGCATATGAAAAAAAATAAACTAAATGATAGAATTAATTTGCATAAAATTGGTATAAAAAAAAGATTTCCAGAGTTACCTAACAACATTATAGAAGATAGTTGGTCAGGAGTTGTATGCCGAAGTCGAAATAGTTCTCAAATTTTTGAAAAGATTGATGAAAATATTTATGTTGCCGGTTGTTACAATGGATCAGGTATTGGAGTAGGAACTTTATTTGGTGAACAAATTGCTCTAATGGCTGCAAATCAGCAATCTGCAGAAATCGAGACAATTCAATCTAGAAAAAAACCAAATTGGCTTCCTCCCCAACCTCTTTTAAATGTTGGAATATATACAAGATTAATTTATGAAAGACTTAAATCAAGATCAGAAATTTAATATGAAAAAAAACCTAACACTTTATATATTTTTAATATTAGCAATAATAGCTTTATATATATCAACAAAAACATATAAAAATTTTAGTTTAGATAAATCAATTGGGGCCTGCGTTATTTCTCAGCTAAAAAAAAATAATGATATGAATTCCAAACAAGCAGAAAAGTTTTGCTTAGAACAAATTAAAATAAAATAAATTAATTAATTCTAAAAAATGGAAAATTTTTTTTTTAATTTATTATTATTAATAATTG
>CACLLR010000019.1 GCA_902607805.1 uncultured Pelagibacteraceae bacterium | reverse complement strand
TATTAAAAATTTGATATTATTTTTAAATAATGTTTCTTGTAAAATTCCACATACTTTTTTTTTATTTATAAGTATATCATTTGGTAATTTTATACTTACTTTGGAATCAATTTTATTTTTAATAATTTTTTTTAATATTTTTGTATTTAAGCTTATGATTTTTTTTAAATTCATATTTTTGCTTATTTTAAAAAAAACTGTCATAAATAAATTTCCCTTTTTTGAGACCCATTTATTTCCACGCTGTCCTCTGCCTTTTAATTGTTGTTCAGACATAATTGCTCCTGAATAATTGCCACATTTGATAAGTCTTATTGCTGTATTATTTGTACTTTTCACATTTTTAAATAAATATTTTTTTAACTTCATTAAATAACATTTATTTTAGAAACAATTTCTGTAAGTCCGCTTGGGTAAATAAAATATACTATGATAAATAATGTAGATAAAATAAGTGTAATTTTTAAGCCTACAGAATGGTTAGTTTCATATTTATGTTTTTCTGGGTCGAAATAAATAATTTTTATAATTCTTAAATAATAAAATGCTGCAATAACAGTTGATAATAGTCCAACAACAGCCAAAAAATACATGGATTCTTCTATAACAGACATAAATACATAAAATTTTGCAAAAAAACCTGCTAGAGGAGGAATTCCTGCTAATGAAAAAAGAATTATTAAAAATGAAAAAGCAAGTAAAGGATGATTTTTTGATAGTCCTGATAAATCTTCAATTTTTTCGTAATAATCATCATTTTTTCTAAGCATAAATAAACAACTAAAAAAAGCCAAGTTCATTACTAAGTATATTGACATATATGTTATTGAACTTTGAATTCCTTGGTTTGTACCTGTAGCTAAACCTGCTAATGCATAACCCATATGGCCTATAGAACTATAAGCAACTAGTCTTTTTAAATTGGTTTGTCCTATAGCAGCAACAGCACCAAATATCATAGATGCAATAGATAAAAATACTATGATCAGTTGCCACTGATCAATCATATTAATAAATGGAACATACAAAAATCTTATAAATACTGTTAAGGCAGCAATTTTTGGAAGAATTGCAAAAAGAATTGTAACTGATGTTGGTGAACCTTGATAAACATCGGGAGCCCACATATGAAAAGGAACAGCAGAAATTTTAAATGCAAGTCCAACTATTATAAAAACAACTCCAAAAATTAAACCATATTGAATTTCATTTGAATTATCTAAAATAATATTAAAATTTGTAGTTTCCGAAAAACCGTATATTAAAGAACACCCATACAACAATAAACCAGAAGAAAGTGCGCTTAAAACAAAATATTTTAAACCTGATTCTGTAGACAATAAATTTTCTCTGTTAAATGAAGCTAAAACATAAAGTGATAAAGATTGTAATTCTAGACCCATATAAAATACAATTAAATCATTAGAACTGATCATTACCATCATTCCTAGTATCGAACTTAATACTAAAACAGGATATTCAATTTTATTTAATTTATTAATTTGAAGATATTTAGATGATGTTAACATTACAAAAATTCCCGAAATTATCATTAAAAATTTCATAAAATTTGATAATTTGTCAATTTTATAACTTTCATTAAATAACGATGTGTCAGATATAGAACTTAAATTATATATAAGAGCGAGCAACAATATTAAGCTTATAGTTGCTAAATTGTAAACCAAAATAGAACTATTTTTTTTAAATACTCCAAGAATTAGTAAAAACATTATTGCAATTGAAATAAATATTTCCGGTACAATTAATTCTAAATTTTCCATTAATTATTATATGCAATATTGCTATTTATATTTAAATTATACATTTCCAAAACATTTCCTACAGAAACTTTTATTGTATCCATTAATGGTTCGGGATAAAAACCAAATAAAATAATTGGTAAAACTAAACTAAATAAAATTACTATTTCAAATCTTTTTAAATCAACCATTAATTTTAAATTTTGATTTACAATTTCACCAAAAATTATTCTTTTATATAACCACAGCATATAGGCAGCAGCTAAAATGACACCTAAACTTGCTATAGTGGCGACTATAAAATTTTTTTTAAAAGTACCCATTAATATTAAAAATTCACCAATAAATCCTGTAGTTCCTGGCAATCCAAGAGCTCCTAGGGTAAAAACCATAAATACAACCGCATAACGTGGCATAACAGAAACTAATCCTCCATACTCACTTATCAATCTTGTGTGATGTCTTTCATAAATAACTCCAACACACAAAAATAGTGCTGCTGAAATTAGACCATGACTAATCATTTGAAAAATGCTTCCTTCAATGCCCTGTTGAGTCATGGTAAATATACCCAATGTCACAAAACCCATATGTGCTACGGATGAATAAGCAATAAGTTTTTTCATGTCTTCTTGCATTAAAGCTACAAAAGATGTGTAAATTATTGCTATCAAACTCAAAATAAATATTAATGGAACAAAATATTCTGAAGCTAACGGAAATAAACCTAATGAAAATCTAATAAAACCATATCCTGCCATTTTAAGCAGAATTGCAGCTAGTAAAACCGATCCGGCTGTTGGTGCTTCCACATGAGCATCTGGTAGCCATGTGTGAACTGGCCACATAGGTGTTTTAACAGCAAAAGAGCTAAAAAATGCTAACCATAACAAATTTTGATATTTAGCATCAATTCCCACTTCATACAATTTTTCAACATCAGTAGTACCAGCTATCCAGTAAATTGATATAATTGCAATAAGCATTAAAACTGAACCAAGCAAAGTATATAAAAAAAATTTAAATGCTGAATAAACTCTTCTTTCTCCACCCCAAATACCAATAATAAGAAACATGGGAATTAAACCGGCTTCAAAAAACAAATAAAAAACAACTAAATCAAGTGAACAAAAAACTCCTATCATAAAAGTTTCCATTATCAGTATTGCTATTAAAAAATCTTTAAGCTTATTTTTAATTGTTGCATTTACAGAAATTATACAAATTGGTGTTATAAATGTTGTTAATATAATAAATAAAATTGATATACCGTCTACTCCTACTTTATAATTTATATAACCAGATAACCATTCCCTATTTTCTAAAAACTGAAATTCAACAGATGATTTGTCAAAAATAAACCAAAGATACAAAGATAATAAAAAATTTGCCAAAGAAATAAAAAGAGCAACATATTTACTACTTTGATATTTTTTATTTGAAGAATTAGTGAATAAAATAAAAATAGCTCCTAAAGTTGGTAATAATATTAATGATGATAAAATAGGAAAATTCATTAGTTTAAAATTAATAAAGTTAATAATACTGAAAATCCGATAAGCATAACAAAAGCATATTGATAAATAAAACCACTTTGAAATTTAACTGCTCTAATTGAAAAATTTTTTATTAAATTAGATATTCCATCAGGACCAAATCTATCAATTATGGAACCATCAATTTTTTTCCATAAAAAAATACCTAATCTTTTTGAAGGTTTGACAAAAATGGTATTATAAAGTTCATCAAAATACCATTTATTTTGTAAAAATATATACAATGGCTTGTTCATTTTAACAATTTCTTCAACTATATTTTTATTATATACAAACAAGTAAAATGAAATTGGTATAGATATAACTACAATAGATGGAGTTAAAAATAAAAACCAAGTTGGTGGATGATTTTTACTTAACGGTTCTAAAAATTTAATTGAAGTCGACCAAAAATCATATGATAATTCATGACCAATAAATAATTCTTTAAATAATATTCCAGCAAAAATTGATCCTACTGCCAAAACTAATAAAGGCGCAAGCATAACCAATGGTGACTCATGCAAGTTTTCTATATTAATTTTTGAATTATTATAATTTCCATGAAAAGTTTTAAAAATAAGACGCCATGAATAAATTGAAGTTAGTAAGGCAGTTAATATGCCTATAGATGCAGCATAAATTCCAATATTGTTTCCTTTTAAATAAGCAAATTCTATAATTGCATCTTTAGAATAAAATCCAGATAAAAAAGGAAATCCTGTTAGAGCAAGAGTTCCTACCATCATTAATGCGTAGGTATATGGTAATTTTTTCCATACTCCTCCCATTTGATTAATATTTTGTTCGTTTTTAAATGAATGAATTACTGAGCCAGAACCTAAAAACAACAAAGCTTTAAAAAAAGCATGTGTAAATAGATGAAACATAGCTACATTATACGCTCCTACTCCTGTTGCAAAAAACATATATCCAAGTTGGCTACATGTTGAATAAGCTATAATTTTTTTTATATCTGTTTGCACCAATGCAACTGTTGCTGCAAAAAATGCTGTTATCATCCCAATTATAGTAATTAATGATAATGCCAATTCTGAATATTCATATATAGGAGAACATCTAACTATTAAAAATACACCAGCTGTTACCATTGTGGCAGCATGTATAAGTGCCGATACTGGAGTTGGTCCTTCCATAGCATCTGGTAACCATGTATGAAGCAAAAATTGTGCAGATTTGCCCATAGCACCTATAAACAGTAATATACAAATTATATCTATTGAATTAGCTTTTATACCTAAAAAGACAATATGTTTATCTAATACTTCTGGAACTTGATTAAAAACTTCTCCATAATTAACTGTTCCAAAAATATAAAATATTAAAAATATTCCTAAAGCAAAACCAAAATCTCCAACTCTATTAACTATAAATGCTTTGATTGCAGCTGCGTTGGCACTTTCTTTTTTATACCAAAAACCAATTAGAAAATAAGAACATAATCCAACAGCCTCCCAACCAAAAAATAATTGTACAAAATTATCAGAAGTAACCAAAGTTAACATAGAAAAAGTAAACAATGATAAAAAAGACATGAACCTAGGTTTGTTTGGATCATGTGACATATACCCAATTGAATAAATATGAACTAAAGAAGAAATTAAAGTTACAACCACTAGCATTACTGAAGATAATGCATCTATATTTATAGACCAATTTACATTTAAACTTCCTGAATTAATCCATGTAGCAATAATTAAATTATTTACATATCCATCATTTATTACTTTAAAAAATACTATAAATGATAAAATTGCAGATACAGAAACAAATAAACTTGTGATAATTTGAGATGGTTTATCTCCAATAATTTTTCCAAAAAAACCAGAAACTATAGAAGCAATTAAAGGTAAAAATAATATTAAATATTCCATTTCAACCTTTTAACTTGTCTATTTCTTCAACTCTTATAGTTCCAGAGTTTCTGTAATAAACAACAATAATAGCTAAACCTATTGCCGCTTCTGCTGCTGCTACTGTTAAAATAAATAATGAAAATATCTGACCACTAATATCATTAATAAAAATAGAAAAAGATACTAAATTTATATTTACTGCGAGTAGAATTAATTCAATGCTCATTAAAATAACTATAATATTTTTTCTATTAAGAAATATTCCCACAACTCCTATAGTAAATATTATTGCAGCTAAAGTAAGATAATGACCTAGTCCAATACTAAACATCAATTTTTACTCCTTCATTTTTTTTAACTTTAACAATTTCTACTCCATCACTTTTTTCTCTAGAAATTTGCTTGAAATAACTTTGTCTTTTCAATCCAGATCTATGCCTAAAAGTTAAAACAATAGCACCAATCATAGCTACTAGAAGTATCATTCCAGATAATTGGAAAAGATGAATAAAATCAGTATAAATTACATTTCCTAAAGATTGAGTATTGGTAAGTTCACTAGATATATTTAATGAAATTGAATTAAGTAATTCTGGTTTATACTTCCAACCACCAACAACTATTATTAATTCAACAAATATAACTAAACTGACTAAAAGGCCTATTGGAATATGTGAGCTACTTTCTCTTGCAGAAAACCATTCATTTTTTTGCTGAGCAACATTTAACATCATTACTACAAAAAGAAATAGTACTGCTACAGCTCCAACATAAACTATAAGCATTATCATTCCTAAAAATTCTGCACCTATCATAATAAATAAACAGGAAATGCTTATAAAATCTAGTATTAAGAAAAAAACTGAATGAACAGTATTTTTAGAAGCTGTAACCATTATAGCAGACACTATTGCTATCAATGAAAAAAAATAAAAAAAAATAGAATGAGCTATCATATTTATCTATATGGATTATCTGCTTTTATGTTAGCTGCTAAAATACTTTCCCATCTATCACCATTCTCTAAAAGTTTTTCTTTATTATAGTAAAGTTCTTCTCTAGTTTGCGTAGCAAATTCAAAATTTGGACCTTGAACAATTGCATCTACTGGACAAGATTCTTCACAAAGTCCACAATAAATACATTTGAGCATATCAATATCATATCTGGTCGTTTTTCTACTTCCATCTTCTCTTTCTGTAGATTCAATAGTTATAGCTTGAGCTGGACACACAGCTTCGCATAATTTACATGCTATACATCTTTCTTCACCATTAGGATATCTTCTTAAAGCATGCTCTCCTCTAGATCTTGGACTTATACTTCCTTTTTCAAATGGATAATTAATTGTTTTTTTTGTTTTAAAAATTTCTTTTAATGCAATCATCAAGCCTTTGACAAAATCTAACATGAAAATTGTTTTTATAATTCTATATAATTTCATAATTATACCTTTGGCAGTAAATCAAAATAAATTAAATAAGAGGCAGTTAGCACAACCCAAATTAGAGAAAATGGTAAAAATATTTTCCATCCTAATTTCATTAATTGATCATATCTATATCTAGGAACTATAGCTTTAACTAAAGCAAATAATAAAAATAATAATAAAATTTTAAATATTAACCAAAAAGGTGAAGGTACTAAATTAAATGGAGAAATATTTAATGGAGAAAGCCAACCACCTAAAAATAAAATTGACCCTAATGCACACATTAATAATATATTTGCATATTCACCAAGCCAAAACATTGCATACATCATGCCAGAATATTCTGTCTGATAACCAGCAACTAATTCTGCTTCTGCTTCAGGTAAATCAAATGGTGGTCTATTTGTTTCTGCTAATGCAGATATAAAAAAAATAACAAACATTGGAAATAAAGGTATAATAAACCAAATATTTTTTTGAGCTAAAACTATATCAGTAAGATTTAATGATCCGACACATAATAAAACATTAATAATTATTACTCCTATTGACACTTCATATGAAACCATTTGAGCAGCTGATCTTATTGCTCCTAAAAAAGGATATTTTGAATTAGAAGCCCAACCACCCATAATTATTCCGTAAACACCCAATGATGAAACAGCAAATAAATAAAGTATACCAACATTTATATCAGCTATCACAAGATTTTCTCCAAATGGTATAACGGCCCAAGCAACTAGAGCTAGTGTCATTGTTACAATTGGGGCTAAAATAAATATAATCTTGTTGGAGCTGGCAGGTATTATTATCTCTTTAAATAAATATTTTAAAGCATCTGCTAAAGATTGAAAAAGGCCAAACGGACCAACAACATTTGGTCCTCTTCTTTTTTGAACTAATGCCCATACTCTTCTATCAAACCATACAATCATCGCTACAGTAACTAAAACGGGTATTAATAAAAATAAAATTTTATAAATTTCTGAAAAAACAAATAATAAAGATTCCATATTTATCCTTCAGTTCCAGTTTTTTTAATATTTTGACGAATATTTCTACATTCAGCCATTGTTTTAGATGATCTTGAAATTACATTTGAATAATAATAATCAATATTTTCAATTTTTAATTCTTCCTCAATAAATTCAAAATTTATCTTTTTGTTAAAATTTAATTTTTTATTTAAATTTAAATAATTCATCATGCTATCTATTAACTCATCTTTGTTTTTAAATATTTTTTTTCTTTTAATAAGTTCAGATAAATTATTTATTATTTCCCAATCTTCTTTTGCTTCTCCAGGAGGATAAGATGCTTTGTAGCATTTTTGTATTTTACCCTCTAAATTTGTGTAATATCCATCTTGTTCAGTAAAAGCAGATCCAGGTAAAATTAAATTGGCCTGTGAAGCTCCATTGTCACCATGACTTCCAATATAAACTACAAAATGTTTTTTTTTATTTAATTTTAAATTATCTTGACCAAATAAAAATAATAGTTCTATGTTTCCATTATTAATTTCATCTAAAACTTTATTTTTTCCTTCATTATCACTAAATAAGTTTAAATCATATGATCCTACGCTAGAAGCATTTTTGGAAATTAAATTTAGAGAATTCCAATTTTCATCAATTTTATCATTATTTATTAAAAAATTTTTAATTTCCTCAAAAATATATTTTCCTGATTTTAAATTTAATAAAGACTCACCAATAATTATCATTGGTTTTTTTGCATTAATTATTTTTTCAGATAAAAAATGTTTTTTTTCAATAATTTTTTTAATAATTTCAGTATTATTTTCTATTTTAGTATATGGATATGTAAGGTCACCAACATCTCCTACAGAATAAATTTCTGTATTATTATTAATATACGATTTTCTTATTCTAGCATTTAAGATTGTTGCTTCATATCTTGGGTTTGTTGATAATAATAGAATTAAATCGCTTTCTTCAATGCCGTTAATCAAAGAATTAAATAAATAATTTTTTCTATCATTATTATTAATATACAAATCTTGATATCTACAGTCTAAATATTTGGACTTAATTGTTTTATTAAAAAATTCTTTTATTATATATAATGTCTCCATATTTGTTAAATCCCCTGTAATTCCAGCTATTTTTTCAGGTGATGTGGTTTGAATTTTTTCTGTCAAAATTTTATATGCTTCACTCCATTCTATTTTTGAAAAAGTTTCTCCATTTTTTAAATATGGTTTATCCAATCTTTGATTTTTCAAACCATCACAAGAATATCTTGTTTTATCTGATATCCATTCTTCATTTATATCTTCATTAATTCTAGGTAGAACTCTCTTGACTTCCCAACCATATGTATCAACTCGTATATTAGATCCAATTGCATCCATAACATCAACAGTCTCTGTTTTTTTTAATTCCCAGGGCCTTGCTTCAAAAACATAAGGTTTTGAAGTTAAAGCTCCAACAGGGCATAAATCTATAACATTTGCTGATAATTCTGAGTTCATTGATTTTTCTAAATAAGTTGTAATTTGCATATCCTCACCTCGTCCTATAGCTCCCAGCTCAGGAACCCCGGCTACTTCAGTAGCAAATCTTATACATCTCGTGCAATGAATACATCGCGTCATTTGTGTTTTTATCAAAGGACCCATATACTTTTCAGGAACATATCTTTTGTTTTCTTTGTATCTAGATTTATCAATTCCATAAAACATGGACTGATCTTGTAAATCACATTCACCACCTTGATCACAAACAGGGCAATCTAATGGGTGATTTGCTAATAAAAATTCCATTACTCCTTTTCTGGCTTTCTCTACTAAAGTTGTATTAGTTTTAATATTCATACCTTCAGCAGCTGGCATTGCACATGATGCGATTGGTTTTGGAGATTTTTCCATCTCAACTAGACACATTCTGCAATTTCCTGCTATTGATAATTTTTCATGGTAACAAAATCTTGGAATTTCTACTCCAGCTTTTTCACAAGCTTGCAAAACTGTCAATCCTTCTTCAACTTCAATATCTATGTCGTTGACTTTTAATTTAAGCATTTTCTTTCTCCAAAAGATGTTGGTCAACTAAATATGGAATATTTTTATTTTTATTAATTAAAGGATCGAAGTTATTTCTTTTTTCTATTTCTTTTTTAAAATGTCTTAATAAACCTTGAACTGGCCAAGCAGATCCTTCACCAAAAGCACAAATTGTATGCCCTTCTATTTGTTTTGTTACATCCATCAACATATCAACTTCTTCTTTAGATGCTTCTCCTTTTGACATTCTTTCAAGCATTCTCCACATCCATCCTGTTCCTTCTCTACAAGGAGTACATTGTCCACAGCTTTCATGTTTATAAAATCTTGCTATTCTTGCCATGCATTTAATAATATCTTGATCTTTATTGATAACCACAATTCCAGCTGTACCTAATCCACTTTTTTGTTCTACTAAAGAATCAAAATCCATAGTTAATTTTTCACAAATATCTTTTGGTAATAAAGGCATAGATGATCCACCGGGTATTACTGCTTTTAAATTGTCCCATCCTCCAATAACTCCTCCAGCATGATTTTCTATAAGTTCTTTTAAAGAAACTCCCATTTCTTCTTCAACATTGCACGGATTATTAACATTTCCTGAAATACAAAATATTTTTGTTCCAGTATTTTTTGGTTTTCCAAGGGAAGCAAACCATTTAGCCCCTCTTTTTAAAATTGTAGGAATGACAGCAATAGTTTCTACATTATTTACAATTGTAGGGCATCCGTATAGACCTATTAAAGCTGGAAATGGAGGTTTAAGTCTAGGCTGCCCTTTATTTCCTTCAAGACTTTCAAGTAAAGCAGTTTCTTCACCACATATATATGCACCTGCCCCATAATGAATATATATATCTAAATCCCATCCAGTTCCTGATGCATTTTTTCCGATTAAATTTTTTTTATATGCTTCATCAATAGCTTTTTGAAGATTTTTTCCTTCATTAAAATATTCTCCTCTAATATAAATATAACACTTATGTGCATTAACAGCATAAGAACCGATTAAACATCCTTCAATTAATTTATGTGGTTCAAATCTTAAAATATCTCTATCTTTGCATGTGCCTGGTTCCGATTCATCTGCATTTATAACAAAATAATGTGGTCTAGATCCTAATTCTTTTGGAGCGAAAGACCATTTTAATCCAGTTGGAAAACCTGCTCCTCCTCTTCCTCTTAATTCTGATTTTTTAATTTCGTTAATTATCCATTCTCTTCCATTTAAACAAATTTCTTTAGTTTGAGACCAATCTCCTCTTAAAATTGCAGAATCTATATCTGAGCCTTTATCATTATACAAATTTGTAAATATTCTATCTTTATCCTCTAACATTTTTATCGCCCATTAAGGTTTTTCTATTATTTTCAGGTTCTGAATTTTTTCTTCCTCTATATGATCCTGGTTTTGGAGTTTGACCTTTTAGTATTTGATCAATAATTTTTTCTATCTTTTCTTTATCTAAATCTTCAAAATAATTTTCATTAATTTGTATCATAGGTGCATTTACGCAAGCTCCTAAACATTCAACTTCAATCCATGAACATTTTCCATCTTTAGTAATTTCGTTTTCTTTATTTGAAATTTTTTCTTTACAAGCTTCTACAAGTTTATAAGCACCTCTAATCATGCACGGAGTTGTTGTACAAACTTGAATAAAATATTCTCCAACTGGGGACAGATTATACATTGTATAAAATGTTGCTACTTCATAAACTTTTATATAAGGAATGTTTAGATATTTAGCTATATATTTCATTGCAGATAAAGGTATCCAATTTTGATTTTGCCTCTGTGCTATGTACAATAAAGCCATAACAGCACTTTTTTGTTTACCAGATGGATAGTTATTTATAATTCTATCTGCTAATTTTTTATTGCTTAAATCAAATTCAAATTTTTCTGGTTGATTTTTAAATATTTTTTTAATACTCATCTATCCACTTCTCCAAAAACTATATCCATTGATCCCAATAAAGCAGGAACATCAGCTAACATATGACCTTTAATTAAGTAATCCATTGCTTGAAGGTGTGAAAAACCAGGAGCTCTTATTTTGCATTTGTATGGTTTGCTTGATCCATCAGAAATTAAATAAACTCCAAATTCACCTTTTGGAGCTTCTACGGCTGTATAAATCTCGTCTTTTTCAACACGATATCCTTCTGTAAATAATTTAAAGTGATGTATTAAAGCTTCCATAGATTCTTTTAATTCTTTTTTTGGTGGAGGACTAATTTTTCCATCTAAGGATTTAATTGGACCTTTTGGAATTTTTTGTAAGCATTGTTGTATCATATTGTTGCTTTGTCTCATTTCTTCTATTCTACACAAATATCTATCGTAACAATCACCATTTTTACCTATAGGTATATCAAAATCTAATTGATCGTAGCATTCATAAGATTGAGATTTACGTAAATCCCAAGAAACTCCTGAACCTCTTAACATTACACCTGAAAAAGAATAATCTAGCGCGTCTTGTTTTGAAACTATTCCTATATCAACATTTCTTTGTTTAAAAATTCTATTGTCAGTTAGCAATGTTTCAAGATCATCTATAATTTTAGGAAACTTTTTACAAAATTTTAAAATATCTTCTTCAAGTCCTCTTGGTAAATCTTGATGTACTCCTCCTGCTCTAAAATAGTTGGCATGCAATCTTGAACCGGAAACTCTTTCGTAAAAACCCATTAACGTTTCTCTTTCTTCAAATCCCCATAATGTTGGAGTTAAAGCTCCAACATCCATAGCTTGAGTAGTAACATTTAATAAATGACTTAAAATTCTTCCAATTTCACAAAATATTACTCTTATAAATTGAGCTCTTATTGGAACATTTATTTTTAAAATTTTTTCTATCGCTAATGCAAATGCATGTTCTTGATTCATTGGAGCGACATAATCAAGTCTATCAAAATATGGTACTGCTTGGGCATAAGTTTTATATTCAATTAATTTTTCAGTACCTCTATGCAACAATCCTATGTGAGGGTCAGCTTTTTCAACAACTTCACCATCAAGTTCTAAAATTAATCTTAAAACACCATGAGCTGCAGGATGTTGAGGTCCAAAATTTAAATTTAATTTTTTTGTTTCTTTTGCCATTATTCTTTAGTTTGATCTTTTATATATTTTGTTCCTTCCCATGGACTTTCATAGTCAAAATTTCTATAATTTTGTTCTAATTTAACTGGTTCATAAACTACTTTTTTTTCTTCTTGGCTGTATCTAACTTCGTTATGTCCTGTCAAAGGAAAATCTTTTCTAAGAGGATGTCCTTCAAATCCATAATCTGTTAAAATTCTTCTTAAATCTGGATGGTCTTTAAATTTAATACCATACATATCAAATACCTCTCTTTCCATCCAGTTAGCAGCAGGAAATATAGAGGTAAGTGATGATACAAGCTCATTGTCATTAACATAATATTCTAATTTTATTCTTTTATTAAATTCATGGCTTAACAAAAAATACACAAGTTTAAATCTTTTGTTATTTTCAGGGTAGTCAACTGCAGTAATATCTATTAATTGCTTAAATTTTGTATAAGTATTAGTTTTTAAAAACTGTATAACTTCAATTAAATCTTCAGTATCAATAATTAAATTTATTTGGTTGTGTTTTATTTCAGAAGAGTTAATTTTAGTTGTAAGTTCAGAGTTAATTATTTTTTCAAGATCAGTTAATTTTTCCATTTTTATTTTTATCTTTGCAAAGATCCTTTATCTCTTATTTTTTTTTGAAGTTGCATTATTCCATAAAGCAAAGCTTCAGCTGATGGCGGACAACCTGGTACATAAATATCTACTGGAACTATTTTATCACAACCTCTAACAACAGAGTAAGAATAATGATAATAACCACCGCCATTTGCACAGCTTCCCATTGAAATTACATATCTTGGTTCAGGCATTTGGTCATATACTTTTCTTAATGCTGGTGCCATTTTATTTGTTAAAGTACCGGCTACAATCATTACATCTGATTGTCTAGGTGAAGCTCTTGGAGCAGCACCAAATCTTTCTAGATCATATCTAGGCATTGATGTATGCATCATTTCAACTGCACAACAAGCAAGGCCAAAAGTCATCCAGTGTAAAGACCCTGTTCTAGCCCAGTTTACAAGATTATCAAATGAAGTGGTTACAAAACCATTATCGCTAAAATCTTGGGCTAATTTTTTAAATTCTTCTGGAATTTTTTTTTTTCTTTCATCTAAATTCATTTTTTATTCCCAATCTAAAGCTCCCTTTTTCCACTCATAGATGAAACCAATAGTTAAGATAAATAAAAAAATTAACATAGAAACAAATCCAAAAATTCCTATTTTACCCAAAGAAATTGCCCAAGGAAAAAGAAATGCTATTTCAAGATCAAAAATAATAAATAATATTGCTACTAGATAAAACCTTATATCAAATTCCATCCTAGAATCATTAAAAGGTTCAAAACCGCATTCATAAGAAGATAATTTTTCTGGATCTGGATTTTTTGGAGAAAACATATAGTTTAAAAAAATAAAAGCAGTGCTTAATCCTATTGCTATAAATAGAAATAAAATTATAGAAAAATAATCTTTTAAAAATTCACCAATAATCATATTTTCTATATATAAGCTTTTAAACTAAAAGAAAGTGTAGTTAAGTCACATTTTTAGTGGGGTTTTGGATGAATGATAACAGTTATCATCAATGATGGCGGGAGTGACGGGACTCGAACCCGCGACCTCCTGCGTGACAGGCAGGCGCTCTAACCAAACTGAGCTACACCCCCATCATTTGGTGGGCAGTAAAGGACTCGAACCTTTGACCCCCTCGGTGTAAACGAGATGCTCTACCAACTGAGCTAACCGCCCAAAATAATGCGTTCTTTTACATTAACTAGATTGTAAAGTAAATTATTTTTATCTTTATTAATTAGGTAAAATTTGTGATTTATCTTTATTTTCTGTCTCAGAAATATTTTGCACTTCCACCCAATCTACTCTTTTTAACTCTTTTGTTAGAGCTATTTTTAAGACTTCATCAACAAACTCTACTGGAGTGATTTTAATATCTTCTTTAACTTTTTTTGGTATATCAACTAAATCTTTTTCATTATCTTTAGGTATTAAAACATGTTCTACTCCAGCCCTATGTGCAGATAATAATTTTTCTTTTAATCCGCCTATAGGAAGAACTTGACCAGTTATTGTAACTTCACCAGTCATAGCTATTTTTCTATTTACTGGAATTTTAGTTATTGATGAAACTATTGAAGTCACCATAGCAATACCTGCTGAAGGACCATCCTTAGGTGTAGCACCCTCTGGTACATGAATATGGAAATCTTTCTTTTCAAAAGTAGGTGGGATTATTCCATAATCTAAACTTTTAGACCTAACGAAAGATTTAGCTGCTTTAACTGACTCTTGCATAACATCACCAAGTTTACCAGTAATTTGCATCCTCCCTTTTCCTGGCATATTAACTGTTTCAATCTTTAATATTTCTCCTCCAAACTCAGTCCAAGC
>CACLLR010000018.1 GCA_902607805.1 uncultured Pelagibacteraceae bacterium | reverse complement strand
TGTTAACATATGGAAAAACCATATCTCTCGCGCCTACCATTAGCGGAATTAAATAGTTACCAAACCCTCCTAGAAAGAGTGCAGTTAAAAAATAAACTACCATTATCATTCCATGCATTGTAACGAATTGATAATAGTGTTCTGCTGTCATGAATCCTGCTAATTCTGGAAAACCTAATTGTAGACGCATAAGCCATGAAAGTATTAAACCAACAATTCCAGTAAATACTGCTGTTAAAAAATATTGAACTCCTATAACTTTAGCATCCTGACAAAATACCCATTTAGTAATAAAACTGTGACCATGATATAAATCTTGCTCAGCAACTTCTGCAGGTCTTACATAATCCATATCGGGATTAACAGATCCTGAAGAACCATCGATTGTCTCTGATGATTGCGCTTTATAATTAATTTTATTATCGTATTCGTCTGACATAGTTCTATTTATCTTTATATATAACTTTTTTTATAATTAAATTGTTATTTTTTTGCTAATTTTGTTTCTCCAATTAATAAATCTTTTTGTTTTGCTATTAAATCAGAAAATGTTTCCTGATTTTCTAGCCAATTTTCATATTCATTTTCTTCTTGCACTACAACTCCACCTCTCATAGCATAATGCCCAACACCACAATATTCAGCACATAGTACCTCATACTCCCCAGCTTTATTGGGTTCAAACCAATAATAGGTAACTACTCCTGGAACAGCATCCATTTTTGCTCTAAATTGAGGTACATACCAATTATGAAGTACATCAACTGATCTTAATAATATTTTAACAGGTCTGTTATTTTTTATATTTAAAACATCGCTTTGAATTAAAACGTCATCTTTTCCGTAAGGATCATCTAAATTAATTCCAAAAGGATTATTGTCATTTATGTTAACTACTTGAGTAGTTCCTAGTTTACCATCTTCTCCTGGTAATCTATATTGCCATCCCCATTGCCAAGCCATAACATCAACTTCAATAGCATTTTTTGGAACATTTACATATTGATTCCAAACAATTAATCCTGGAGCTAAAAGTGCTGCCACTCCTATAGTTGTGGCCCATGTAAGTATTCTTTCTAATTTTTTATCTTCAGGCTTATATTCAGCTTTACGATCTTCTTTATATGAAAATTTAATAACACAATAAATCATAAATATACAAACTGCTACAAACACTCCTCCTCCAACCCAAAATGTTAAAGTTATTGTGTCATCCATTCCTTTCCAATTTGAAGCTATATCTGTCCAATACCATGGCGTAAAAATATGGAACAAAACTGATCCAAGAATAACTAAAAAAAATATAATTCCTGCGTGCATAAGTGCTTATATAGAATAAAAGTACTGTAATTACCTATGACAAAATGTCATTAAATTATCTCAAATAAACCAGTATATTCAACAAAATTATGCTTGGCAAATTTGGAATTTTAATAGCAATACTCGTTTTAGTTTTACTTTTTTTCCTAGTAATATCTTTGGGAGCTGGAGCTTTTTCAAAAAGTAATGTAAAGCCTGAAACAAAGAAATATTTAAAGTCTGTAAATATACTTTTAATAATTATTGCTTTAGTAGGAGCAATTTTAGTTTTGTTTATTTAAAAATTAGATTAAAGATTTACACCATTCAATAAATGCATCATTAAAAATGTAAATCATTAAAAAAAACATTATCCAAACAATTAATAAAAAAGTCCAATATAAAGATAAGGCAGATATATTTTTTTCTTCATCAATAATTTTATTATTATCTAATTTAAGGACTCTGGAAGCAACTTTTCCCCAAAAAAATAAACCACCTAAAAGATGTATGCCATGTAAAGCTGTAAAAATATAAAAAGATGAAAAATAAGAATTAGTAGATACATAATTTCCACTTTTCATTAATTGAACCCAAAAAATTAATTGCCCAAATAAAAATAAATAACTCAAAGCACCAATTATAATAATATTTTTTTTAATTTTTAAATTTATTTTATTTTTTAAATCCTGAGTAACTTTATTAAAATAATATGCTACAAAAAAAAGAATAGATGTATTGATCCACAATAGATTTGGTTTTAATAAATATTTGGTATCCTGGCTCGGAGGTAAAGTATAAATATAACCTGTAAAAATTAAACTAAATAAAACTGTAGCTATTCCAAAAATTATTATAACCGCTGATTTTTGTGTAGAAACATTAAATGTCTTTCCTTGATGCAGCGAATCTATTGCGGCTTGCTCCTTTTCCCAAGGTTTTTCAAGAAGTGTGCCAAAAATTTTCTTTAACATATTATTTATAAATTTATATAATCACTTTAAAAAGTTTATCAATCATGAAATTAAAAACATCTTTAACGATAATTACTGGCTGTTTTGTTATTTTTCTTTTCATTATGCTTCCAATTTTTTTATCCGTTCAAAATAAAAATGAAGATTATGTCGCATCTTTTAAAGGTTCTGATTTTTCTCTTAAAGATATGGACAATAACATAATTAATCAAAATTCCTTTGATGGGCCTTTGACAGCAATTTTTTTTGGATTTACTCATTGCCCCGATGTTTGTCCAATGACATTAAATAAAATGGATATTGTTTTAAGCAAATTAAATAAAGAAAATGAAAATTTAAAATTTTTTTTTATTAGTGTTGATCCAGAAAGAGATACTCCTGAAGTAATAAAAGACTATTTAAGCAACTTTGATAATAATTTTATTGGTATCACTGGAGAGCCTGAAAAAATATTTTTACTTTCACAATCATGGGGAATTATAAGTCAAAAAATATTTTCTGAAAATGGAGAATATAATATAGATCACAGCTCGCCAGTTATAATTTTAAAAGAAGGCAAATACGTTGCAACCATTTCTCATAAAGATAACATTAAAAGATCAATAAAAATTTTTAAAAAATATTTATAAATTTAAAATATAACTTAATATTGAAATTATTGAAATTGCTGCGGTTTCTGTACGAAGAATATTTTCACTAATTTTAATTGGCTTAACTCCTTCAAAATTTAAAATAAGTTTTCTTTCATTTTCAGAAAAATCACCCTCAGGTCCAATTATTATACATAATGGCTTATTATTAGATTTTTTAATGTCTAAACTTTTATTTTTACTATTTAAATCTGTAAATATTAAATCAATTTTATTATAATTTTTTTTTATAAAATTTTTTAAATTTTGTAATTTTTCTAAAGTAGGAACATTGATTCTATTTGATTGTTCTGAAGCTTCAATAATGATTTTTTCTAATCTTTCATAATTTATTTTTCTAACAATGGTTCTATCGTATAAAACAGGAATAAGTTTGGTTACTCCTAACTCTGTAGCTTTTTGTAACATAAAATTAAAATAATTTGATTTAATTGGTGAAAATGCCAACCAAATTTCTTGAGAATTTTCTTTCTGTCTTAATTGTTCTAAAACTTTAAACTCAACAATTCCTTTTGATATATCATTAATTTTTACCAACCATTCTCCATTATTATTAAATAATGAAAAAAATCCACCAATTTTAATTCTCATAACCTTATTAAGATAATGCGATTGAGATCTATCAAGCTTAGATTTAAAATTTATTGATAAATTTCCAGGAAAAAATAATCTAGTATAACTCATAATTTTATAAATTAGTTTATGGAAAAAATTAAAGCAATAATTTTCGATGCTTATGGCACATTATTTGATGTAAATTCTGCTGCAGAAAAATGTAAAGATAAAATTGGTAATAAATGGGAAAGTTTTGCAAATTACTGGAGAACTACTCAATTAGAGTACACTTGGCTTAGAAGTTTAATGAACAGACATGAAGATTTTTTGCGAGTCACAGAAGATAGTTTAGATAAATCGATGAAAGTTTTTAAAATAGACTACGCAATGAAAGAAGAATTATTAAATCTTTATAAAATACTTTCTCCTTTTAAGGAAGTTCCATGTGTCTTAAAAGCTCTTAAAAAAAAAAAATTTAAATTAGCAATTCTTTCAAATGGTACACCAGACCTTTTAAATGAATTGGTTAAAAGTAATAATTTAGACAATATATTTGATGATATATTTTCAATTGAAGAAGTTAAAATTTATAAACCTGACTCAAGAGTCTATAATATTCCAATTAAAAAATACCAAATAGAAAAAAGTGAAGTGGCATATTTAAGTTCAAATACCTGGGACTTGTCTGCTAGTGGAAATTATGGATTTAATCCTGTTTGGGTAAATAGAAATAATAACATTTTTGATAACTTGGATTATGTGCCAAAATATCAAATTGATAATCTTAGCAAATTACTTGATATAGTTTAGACAAATTTAGTTATCTGATTATGAAAAATATTGAAGTAAAAAAAATTATAAAACCAATTACAGCTTCGGATGGAGCTGGAGTAAAATTAAAAAGAAGCATTGGAGTTGACCCCGATTACTTCGATCCTTTTTTAATGTTAGATGAATTTGGATCTGAAAATAAAGATGATTATATTGGTGGATTTCCTGCTCATCCTCATAGAGGAATTGAAACAGTAACTTATATGCTTGAGGGTGAATTTGAACATGAAGATAGTACTGGAGCAAAAGGAAGAATGTGCCCAGGAGATGTTCAATGGATGAAAACAGGAAGCGGCATAATACATTCTGAAATGCCAGCTATGACCGATGGAAGACTCCACGGTTTTCAATTATGGATCAATATGCCTGCTAAATTAAAAATGAGTAAACCAGAATATATTTATATTGATTCAGACAAAATACAAATTTACAAGGATGATGAAAAACAAGTAAAAGTTATCGCAGGAAAATTTAAAAATGTTGAAGGAAAAGTTAAAAAACATAACATTAAACCCATTTACTTAGATATTGAAATTAAAAAAAATGCAACATTTAGTCTTTCAATACCTTTAACTCATAATACATTTATTTATTTAATAAAAGGTGAAGTAAAAATTGGAGATAAAAAACATGAAGAAATTAAAAACTCTACTCTAATTGTTCTTGAAAAAGGTGAAAAATTAAATATTAAAGGTACTACCAATTCAAAATTCTTATTAATTTCAGGAAAACCAATTGGTGAAACAATAGCAAGAGGAGGCCCTTTTGTTATGAACACAAAAGAAGAAATAATAAATGCAATTAGAGATTATAATAATGGAACTTTCGTAAGATAATGAAAGCAATAAAAATTAAAAAAAATGGTGGTCCTGAAGTACTAAATTTAGAAGAAATAAATTTAAACAAACCAATCAAAAATGAAGTATTAATTGAACACTCGGCTATTGGTTTAAATTACATAGATACATATCATAGATCTGGACTTTACCCTTTAACAATGCCAAGTGGACTAGGAATGGAAGCTTCAGGAACTATCAAAGAAGTTGGGCCAGACGTTTCAGACTTTTCTGTTGGAGATAAAATTTCATATGCTGGAGTGCCTTTAGGTGCATACTCAACTCATAGAATTTATTCTACAAAAAACTTAGTAAAAGTTCCAAAAGAAATAAATTTAGAGATTGCTGCTTCGATAATGACTAAGGGTTTAACTACTTTTTATTTATTACACAAAACATACCCTGTTAAGCAAGGTGAAACCATTTTATTTCATGCTGCAGCTGGAGGGGTTGGACAAATATTTTGTCAATGGGCTAAAAGTTTAGGTTGTACTGTTATTGGAACTGTTGGTAGTGATGAAAAAATTAATATAGCAAAAAAAAATGGATGCGATGTGGTAATTAATTATAGGAAAGAAGACTTTGTAAAAAAAGTTATGGAACTAACCAATGGTAAAGGTTTATCAGTTGTTTATGATGGTGTTGGAAAATCAACATTTGAAAAGTCTACAGAATGTTTAAAAACAAGAGGCATGATGATTTCCTTTGGAAATGCTTCTGGACCTTTAGATCCAATAAATGTTCCAAAAACTTTGCAGCCAAAAGGGTTATTTTTTGTTAGGCCTTCTATGGGTCAATATTTGAATACAAAAGAAGAATTAAATGAAGCTTCAAAAATGCTTTTTGAAAAAATAAGTTCTGGGAAAGTTAAGGTAGATATATTTAAAAAATACAAGCTGGAAGATGTTCAGCAAGCTCATACTGACCTCGAATCTAGAAAAATTATTGGTCCCGCAGTAATTATACCTTAGTCTAAATCAATTTTCATATCTGATAAGTGAAGTTTTAATGTTTCTGTAGAAACAAAAATATCTCTTATAAAAAAAATTACAGAAATGATCATGGCTAAACAACAAGAACCAAAAATAAATCTTGCAAAAAATAAACTATCTAAATAAAGAGCAAATACTGTCATCATATTAAACAAGAATCCAAAACTTGCAAAACCTAAAGTAAATTTCATCCACCTAACTCTTTCATTCAAATTAATTAGTTGTTTTTCCCATTCTGGGGGAATATGTTTTTCCCAAACATATTCATCGTGAATTTTTCTGATAAGATTACTCAATGTATGAAATCTATTTGCATAGACACTCATTAAAAGTGGAATAGCAGGAAACATTAGTGCGGTTACTGTATAATCTACGTTCATATCGAATCAATTTGATTATGAAACTAGCCTTTGTTATTTACAAGAAAATTATCATGGAAAAATTAAATTTATTCATAAAGCTAACAAGGCTCAATAAACCAATTGGCTATATGCTTCTTTTTTGGCCATGTTTGTGGGGCCTAACAATTGCGTATGATTTTACAGATAATTTAAATCAATATTTTTTTTATTTATTATTATTTTTTTTAGGTGCAGTTCTAATGAGGTCGGCTGGATGCATAGTAAATGATATAGTTGACAAAAATTTTGATAAAAAAGTAAAAAGAACAAAAAATCGACCAATAGCTTCAGAAAAAATTTCTGTAAGCTTGGGAATAGTTTATACAATTTGTTTATGTTTTTTAGCACTAATAGTTCTTATTCAATTTAATAAGCTAACGATCTACCTTGCTTTAGCTTCGATGCCATTAGCATTTTTATATCCATTAATGAAAAGATTTACATATTGGCCTCAATTATTTTTAGGAATTACATTTAATTACGGAATCATTCTTGGTTGGACATCGATATCAAATAATTTAAGTTTTTTTCCATTTATATTATATTTTGGAGCCATATTTTGGACACTTGGATATGACACAGTTTATGGATACCAAGACATTAAAGATGATGAAATTATTGGAGTTAAATCAACCTCTATAAAATTTAAAAAAAATCCAAAAAACTTTATATTATTTAATTATTTTATTTTATCGTTTTCTCTATTAGTAATTGGTATATTTATGAACTTCGATTATATATATTTTTTATTTTTAATAATTCCATTTTTACATTTATTTATTTATCAATTAAAAAATTTAGAAATAAAAAATAATAATAGTTGTTTAAAATTTTTTAAAAAAAATAACTCTTTTGGATTAATTATTTTTTTATGCTTATTACTTGGAAAAATATATTAGATTATGGACAAAATATATATAATTAAAACTCTTTATCATAATTATACAAAAAAATTTCTTGGAAAAATTTTTTTATCAGTATTTTTTTCTTTAATTGTTGCTGCTTCTACCTCTGCAATAGCATGGTTGCTTGATCCCGCAATAAAAAAAATATTTGTTGAAAAAGACCAGTCTCTTCTTCTTACAATACCTTTGGCAATTATTATTGCATTTTCAATGAAAGGTTTTTCTTTGTATCTAGCAAGAACTACTCTTATTAAAGTTGCTCAAGAAGTTACAAAAATGTTGCAATACGATTTGATGAAATCTTTAATTAATGCAGATACAGAATTAATAAATAAAAAACATTCTGGTAAAATTATTTCTCATTTAACAGTTGATATAAGTTTTATGACAAATTTGATAAGTACTGTAATTTTAAATGCATTTAAAGATTCTTTAACATTAATAGGATTATTAGGAGTTATGTTTTACCAAAATTGGAAGTTAGCTTTGTTTGCAATTATTATGATACCTCTGGCTAGTGTAGCAGCGAGATCCTTGGGAAAAAGAATGGGAAAAATAACTACTGAAGCACAAGTAGAATCTGGTAATTTAAATACTTTTATCTTAGAAATTTTTAAAAATCATAAAATAATAAAAATATTTCAAAAAGAAGAATATGAATTTTCAAGAGCTGATAATGTTTTAAATCGCTTAAAAGAAAAAATGATGAAAATTAATATTGTATTAACTAGAGCTTCACCAATTATGGAAACTTTAACTGGTTTTATGATCGCTGGATTAATTTATTATGCTGGAAAATTGATTTTTATAGGAGAACTTCAGATAAATAATTTTTTTTCATTCTTGGCTGCAATGATGTTGGCTTATCAACCTGTTAGATCTCTTGCTACACTTAATATGACAATCAATCAGGGAATTTCATCTGGACAAAGAATATTACCTTTAATACATGCTGAGAAAAAAGTTATTGAAAAAGCTGAAAGTAAAAATTTAGATATTAAAAATGGAGAAGTTATTTTTGAGAATGTAAATTTTAAATATGAAAAAGAAGAAAATAAAATTTTAAAAAATGTAAACTTAAAAATCGATGGTGGCAAAATGACCTCTTTGGTTGGGCATAGCGGTGCAGGTAAATCAACTATATTAAATCTTATTCCAAGATTTTATGACATAGACTCAGGCAATATATTAATTGATAAAACATCAATTTATGACACTAAAATATCATCTTTAAGATCAAATATTTCTCTAGTTTCTCAAGATGTAACTTTATTTGATGATACAATTAAGAATAACATTTCATATGGAAACTCATCTGCAAGTGATGAGGAAATTTATAAAGCTATGGAACTTTCTTTTTGTAAAGAGTTTATTGATAGTTTGCCAAATAAAGAAAATACTATAATAGGCGAGAATGGAGTACGACTGTCTGGAGGGGAAAAACAAAGAATTTCTATTGCAAGAGCAATGTTAAAAAAAAGTAAAATTATTTTACTCGATGAAGCAACCTCATCTTTAGATGCTGATACCGAACATAAAATCCAAGAAGCTGTAAATTTTTTAACAAAAAATAGAACTACGCTTGTAATTGCCCACAGGCTATCAACTGTTATGAGTTCTGATATTATTTATGTAGTAGAAAATGGAGAAATTGCAGCAAGTGGAAAGCACAATAACTTATTAGAAAATTCAAAAATTTATAAAAATTTTTACGAAAAACAGTTAAGAAAAAACTGATGTTATTTATATACAGATTTTTAATTAATTTAACTATTATTTTTTTACCAATTATTGGAATTTACAGAATAATAAAAGGTAAAGAAAACATAAATAGTATAAAAGAAAAATTTGGTTTTTACACAAAATATAATAAAGGCAAATTAATATGGTTTCATGGATCAAGTGTAGGGGAAATAATGAGTGTTATTCCATTAATCCAAGAGCTAGAAAAAAATAAAAAAATAAATAAAATTCTTATAACTTCTAACACTTTAAGCTCTTCAAAAATAATTCCAAAATTTAAATTTAAAAAAACAATTCATCAATTCTATCCAATTGACTCAAATTTTTTAGTAAAAAAATTTCTTAATCATTGGAAACCGAGTTTATGCATTTTTATCGAATCTGAAATTTGGCCAAATATGCTTTATGAGATAAAAAAAAAAAATACGCCTCTTATTTTGTTAAATGCTCGTATTACAAAGAAGTCATTTAATAGATGGAATAGATTTAAAGAATACTCAAAATCATTATTTAATAAATTTAATATTTGTTTAGTTCAAAATAAAGAGACAGCAATTTATTTGAGTAAATTAGGATGCAAAAATATAAAGAAAATTGGAAATTTAAAACTTTGTGAAAATAAAAAAATTTATGATTATAAATTAAATAATTTTCAAAAAAATTTTTTTAAAAATAAAAAAGTACTTCTTTGTGGATTAAGCACACATAATACTGAAGAAAAATTTTGTATAAATATTTTTAAAAGTTTAAAAAAAAAAACTAATGAAATTTTAATTTTAATACCTAGACATATTAATAGAGTTGATGAAATTATAAGGGAGCTAAATCAAAATAGACTTATGAGCCACAAACATAGTATTAAATCAAAGATCAATAAAAATACCAAAGTATATCTTGTTGATACTTATGGAGAGGCAAAAAAATTTGTAAATTTATCAAATATTGTATTTCAAGGAGGCTCTTTAATTCCTCATGGCGGTCAAAATCCACTGGAAGCTGTAAGAGAAGGATGTTTAGTTATTCATGGACCTAATGTTCAAAACTTTACTGAAATTTATAGTTTTTTAAATAAAGAAAAGATTTCATTTGAATTCAAAAACATTAATAAAGCTAAAAAATTAATTTTTTAAAAGAATATAAACTTTTAAACTCTTTAACTAATAATTACAAAAATAGTTATACAAAAATAAATATGAAAAAATTAAAAAAAATTAAAAATATAAAAATAATAGGAATGGGAGGCTCAATTTTAGGATCAAAAGCAATATATAATTTTTTAAAACATAAAATAATAAAAAATTTTAAATTTATTGATAATTTGAATGCGTCTGAAAAATTAAAATTTAATTTAAATAAAAATTTGAATATTATTATTTCTAAATCAGGTAATACACTTGAAACAATCTCTAATTTTTCATCCATTAAAAAAAATAAAAATAATATTTTTATAACTGAAAAAAATAATAATTATCTCTATGCATTAGCTATGCAGACTAAAAGTGAGATAGTGGAACATAAGAATTATATAGGAGGAAGATATTCGGTTCTTTCTGAAGTTGGAATGCTACCTGCAGAATTAATGGGACTCAATGTAGTTAAATTTAAACAATTTAATAATTTAATAAAGAATAAAAGATTTATTCTAAATTTAATAAATAATGTAAATTTTACATTAAATTTAATTAAAGAAGGAAAATTTAATTCAATTATTCTTAATTACGATCCTAAATCAGAAGATTTTTTTAAGTGGTACCAACAGTTAATTGCTGAAAGTTTAGGAAAAAAATCTAAAGGAATTATGCCAATACTATCTTCAATGCCAAAAGACAATCATAGTATTTTACAGCTATATTTAGATGGGCCAAAAAAAAATTTTTATACTTTTTTTGACGTATTGGAAAAAAAATCAAATAAAATTAATAAAGATTTAATTAACAAACCTTTTGAAAATCTAAAAAATAAAACTATTTATGATGTAGTTTCATCACAAAAAGCAGCAACTATGAAAGTATTTTCTAAAAAAAGCTTACCTTTTAGAAGTTTTCATATTTTAAAAAGAGATGAAAAAACAATGGGTGAACTATTTTCTTTTTTTATTTTAGAAACAATTTTACTTGGCAAAGCTTTAAAAGTTAATCCTTTCGATCAACCTTCTGTTGAATTAATTAAAACTGAAACAAAAAAAATATTACTTTAATTTCAAAAAAAAAATATTTGAAATTCCATAAATTCTAGATTCAATTATTTCAAATTTTTTGTGGATTATATCTTGAGCTTTTTTATGTCTATGGAAAATAATAAATCCTTTTTTTTTTAAAATTTTATTTTCATAAATTAAAGAAAGCAAATATTGAATCTTGTTGTCTTTAAATGGAGGGTCAAAAAAAATTAAATTATAATTTTTATTTATACTGCTAAAAAAATTTTCCTTATAAATATCTTTTTTAATTATTTCGTAATTTTTATTAATATTTAATGATTTTACATTTTTTTCTAATAAATCAAAAGCTGGCTTGTAACTTTCTACGAATGTTACATGCTTACATTCTCTAGAAAAACATTCCAATCCAAATGATCCAGAACCTGAAAATAAGTCAAGAATATTTGAATTTTTAAATTCGAAATTGATTTTTTTTGAATGTGTTATTAAGTTAAATATAGATTCTTTTGCAATATCCTTTAGAGGTCTAGTTTTTTTATCTTTTGGTAAAAATAATTTTTTTCCTTTAAATTTTCCTGATATAATTCTCATCTATCTATTACTTTATAGCCTATATCTTTTCTAAAATATTTATTTTTAAATTTTATTTTATTTAATATATCTAATGCAATTTTT
Source organism: uncultured Pelagibacteraceae bacterium (assembly GCA_902607805.1). Classification (GTDB taxonomy): domain Bacteria; phylum Pseudomonadota; class Alphaproteobacteria; order Pelagibacterales; family Pelagibacteraceae; genus Pelagibacter. The sequence goes on along the minus strand of CACLLR010000018.1, from coordinate 3,193 downwards.
CTTGCTTTTGAAAGTGAGCTTGACAGTACTGTAGCATTTAAAACTCTTCCACCGTTAGATAAAATTTTATTATTTTTTTTAATAGTGCCTGCATGAAACAATTGTCTTTTTGAATTAAATTTAATTTTTTTAATATTAGTAATTTCATAATTTTTTTCAAATTTTTCTGGATATCCTTTACTTGCAGCTACAACTGTTATACCTGGCTCATTAGTCCAAATTAATTTTTCTTTTTTTAAATTATTATTCACTGATGAAAGTATTAGATTTAAAAGATCGTTTCTTAGTCTCATCATTAAAATTTGACATTCAGGATCACCAAATCTGATATTATATTCTATCAATTTAGGTTCCGAATTATATATCATGAGACCAGCATATAGAATTCCTTTAAAAGGATATCCTTTTTTTCTCATGCCATTAATTGTTGGAGTAATAATTTTATTTTTAATTTTTTTTTCGATTTCATTATTTATTAAATAAGATGGAGAATAAGCGCCCATCCCTCCCGTATTTAATCCAGTGTCATTCTCACCTATTCTTTTATGATCTTGGGCAGTGCCTATTGGTACAAAATTATTTCCATCTGAAATAACAAAATAACTTGCTTCTTCTCCTTTTAAAAACTCTTCTATAATAACTTTTTTTGAAGTTTTAAATTTTCCTTTTAAAATTTTATCAATTTCTTCAATAGCTTTTTTTCTAGAATTACAAATTGTGACACCTTTTCCAGATGCCAATCCATCTGATTTTACAACAATGGGCAATTCAAAATCTTTAATTATATCTTTAGCCTGATTTATATTTTTAATTTTTTTAAACTTTGCTGAAGGAATATTAAATTCTTCACAAAATTCTTTCATAAATATTTTTGAACCTTCAATTTGAGATGCTTTTTTATTTGGTCCAAATATTTTTATTTTTTTTTTTTCAAAAAAATCTACGATTCCATTTACTAAAGGAATTTCAGGTCCAACTATTAATAAATCAATTTTTTTTTTTAATACAGTTTGATAAATTTTTTCAAAATCATTTGGATCTATTTCTATATTTTCTGAAATTTCAGAAGTTCCAGCATTTCCAGGAATACAATATAATCTATTTATTTTGTTTGATTGTTTAAGTTTATAACAAATTGAATGTTCTCTTCCTCCGCTTCCAATTACTGCAATATTCATATATTACTTTATAGACTAAAAATGTTTAAAAAATTAGCAAAATTAAAATATTTACCAAATACTTTCGAAATAATAGAAGATGGAGATCATGTGATTTGCTCAATTTCTAAAAAAAAAATTCCCTTAAATAAGTTAACTTATTGGAATGTAGACTTACAAGAAGCATATTTTTCTTACAAAGAAGCTTTTATAAAAAAAGAACAAAAATAATTAAATAAATTAAAATTTATTTCCATCTATTATGTGTCCAAATCCACTGGTTAGGGTTTTTACTTATCATTGATTCTAAAATATTATTTAATTTTTCAGTTATCTTTTCAATGCTATCTGTTTTTTCAAATTTTAAAGGTTTATTTATTGAAATATTAAAAAAATAATTTTCAATTCTTTCAATATACACAGGCACAATCTCACATTCAAATTTTTTTGATAGTTGAGCAGGAAGTGATGTTGTATAAGCTGGTCTATTAAAAAAATTAACTTTAACTCCTTCGCTAACTCTTTGATCTATCATTAATGCAATTGAAGTTCCTTTTTTAAAAAATTCTAAAATTTTTCTTGATCCACTTTTTCCTTTTGGAATTTGGTTTTTACAAATATGATTTATTCTAATTTTTTCCATGGTTGAATTTAAAAAAGTATTATTTAATGGCCTATAAATTGCAGCAATATCAATTCCACTATTTTCTAATTGCATAGCCATAAGTTCAAAATTACTAAAATGTCCTGATATGAAAACAACTGGTTTTTTTTTTATTTTTATTTCTTCAAGATATTCAGCACCTTCAATTTTAAGATATTTTGATAATTTATTATTTTTGAAATTGATTAAATGTGGATATTCAGAAAAAATTCTACCATAGTTTTCCCACATATTTTTTATTATATTGTTATAATTGTTGTTATTCTGATATATTTTTGCAATTTTAAAATTATCAATAATTATCTTTTTTGATCTAAAAAAGGGTCCAATAGATTTTCCAATTATGCCACCAATCAATGAAGATAGTTTATAGCCAATTATACTAAATATAAAAAAAAATATTTTAACAAATATATATTGTAAAAAATAATTTAATTTTTTCATAACTTGCCATTTAAAAATTCTAATAATTTTTCTTCATTTTTAATTTGAACTTATGGCTATGCAATTAGAAAATTTTTAATTTGAACATAAATCTTTAAATATTCTATTTCTTTCTTCTTTTCATCGTCTAATCTTATATAATCCTTTTCTGTAGTAATTATAGATAAATTTTTCAAATCTGCTATTTTTTTAATTTTCTTTAAATCATTTTCAGAATAATTGTAATGGTCTGGATAAGATAAAAATTCTGAAATTTTAAAATTATTTTTTTTTAAAGTACTTAAAAAACTTTCAGGGTTACCGATTCCACAAAAAGCAACATAATTTTTGTTTAGATCGTACTTTTTTTCTTTACTTACAACATATTCTCCATAAAAAATTTTTATATTTTTATTAATTAGTTTAATTTTTTTTTCTATATAATTTTCTTCAGTAGAATTATTTATAAAAACAGCATTATAAGATTTTAATTCACTTAAACTTTCTCTTAATGGTCCAGATGGAATCATCATTCCATTACCAAAGCCAACAGATCCATTAAAACAAGCTATCGAAATATCGTAGTTTATATTTTTTTCTTGTAAACCATCATCAATTATTGCCAACTCATATTTTTCTTCAATTGCTTTTTTTAAGGCAAAATGTCTTTTATTATCTATAATTATATTTCCATTTTCTCTTAATAACTTTTGTTCGTCAATTTGATCATAATAATTTTTTTTTATAAATACTGTTTTAAATTTATTTTTAAGTTTATCATTTATTTTTATTACTAAAGGTGTCTTACCAGTACCACCAATATAAATATTGCCAACGCATATAGTTTTTATTGAGTAATTTTTTTTATTCTGTAACTTTTTTATAAAATTTACTGCTAATGTTAAAAAAATAAATGGTAATAGTAAAACTGAAAAAAAACTTAAATTTT
>CACLLR010000017.1 GCA_902607805.1 uncultured Pelagibacteraceae bacterium | reverse complement strand
TAATCCATACCGTGTCCCATATGAACTTCTAGACCAATAGATTTAGCATACTTTGAACATTTTTTTATTTTATTAAGTTCAAGTAGATATTTAGTATTTGATTTAATTTGTCTTGAAATTTTTCCAGTATGAATTTCTATGCAATCAGTTTTTACGAATTTTGATATTTTAACATCATTTAAATTTGGATTTATAAATAAACTTGTTCTTATATTATTTTTTTTTAGCTCAGATATAATATATTTAATTTTTTTTTTATTTTTTTTTAGATTAAGGCCACCTTCTGTTGTAATTTCATCTCTTTTTTCTGGAACTAAACATACATAATTAGGTTTATATTTAATTGCCTTTGAAAGCATTTTTTTATTTGATGAAATTTCTAGGTTTAAAGGTATATTTTTATCTTTTGATAATAATTTTAAATCCTTTTCTTTTATATGTCTTCTGTCTTCTCTTAAATGAATTGTTATTGAGTCAGCGCCACATAACATAACAAATTTTGCAACTTTATATATGTTAGGATGGTTTTCACCTCGAGCGTTTCTAATAGTGGCTACGTGATCTATGTTGACACCTAATCTGATCATTTAAGTTTTCTGCTTCCAGGAGTAGAAATAGGTAAATTTTTTAAAGAAATTGGTAGATTATTTTTTTTGTAAGTTGGAACATCTATTTTTACTTGGGAAATTATCTTTTTATTTTTAATTTTTAGATTTTTTTTATTTGATCTATCTATTAAACATGCAAATCCTAAAATTTTAGCTTTTGATTTTTTTATCAAATTTACACATTCTAAACTTGATTTTCCTGTTGTAATAACATCTTCAACTATTAAAACTTTAGAATTTTTTTTTATTAAAAAGCCTCTTCTTAATAAAAATCTGCCCTTAACCCTTTCACAAAAGATAGTTTCTATATTTAATAATTTTCCAATCTCATATCCTATTATTATTCCACCTATTGCTGGTGATAATATTAAATCAATTTTTTTAAAATTTTTCTTAATTTTTTTTGCTAAAGAAACACATATTTTTTTTGAATTTTTTGGATTACTTAAAAGTTTTGCACATTGTATATACTTTGGAGAATGTAATCCAGATGATAATACAAAATGTCCTTCTAGAAGTGCATTAGTTCTTTTTAAAACCGCTAAAGAGTCTTTTAAAGAAAGCATATTTTTTATTTTTATGTCTAATTATTTTGAAATTATAATCTTTTTGTTTTAGCTCACTTATAAGTTTTGTAAAGTTTTTCAAATCACTAATTATAAGGTTAAATCTAAAATTTATTGTATTATTAGTTTTTTCAACCATTTCTACACTGGATATGTTAACATTATTCTCTCCTATCATTGTGGTCACGTCTCCTAATCTACCCGGTATATCTTGTAATGATATCCATAGTGTAGTGTTATACCTTTTGGCTTTTAATGGTTTGGAATTTTCCTTATATTGCCAATGTCTTTTAATTGCAGCTCTAGCTTTTCCTGTTTTAGATGTTGAGATCCAATGTAAAGAAGGAGAAACTTTTTTTGAAGTGATAATACTAACAACATCACCATTTGTTAAAGAGGATTGAAGTGCACTTTCTTTTCCATTAATTTCACAACTTATAGCAGTATCACCTATTTGAGTATGAACTGCATATGCAAAATCAATTGGTGTAGCGTCTTTGGGTAATTTTATAACTGAACCTTTGGGTGTAAAACAAAAAACATTTTCCTGAAACATTTGTAGTTTAGTATATTCATAGAAATCTTCAGGGTTTTCATTTTTATCAATAATTTCAACTAAATCAGCTAACCAATCATATTCTTTCCAAGTTAAAGAATTAAATTTTTCTGAAGATTTATATTTCCAATGTGAAGCAATACCTCTTTGAGCAAATTCATGCATTTGCATATTTCTTAATTGAATTTCAATTGGTCTTTTATTTGGTCCAATTATTGATGTGTGTAAAGATTTGTAACTATTAATTTTAGGTGAAGATATATAATCTTTAAATTTTCCAGGTATACAATTCCATTTGCTGTGTAATACTCCTAAAGCTTTATAGCAAGAAGGTATATCATCTAAAATTATTCTAAAACCAATAATGTCTGTTATTTGTTCTAAAGAAGTTCTTTTTTTTTGGATTTTTCTCCAAATAGAAAAAGGCGTTTTTTCTCTTCCATAAATTTTTGCATTTATTTTTTTTATTTTAAGCAACTCATTTAATTCATCTGATACAGATTTAAAATTAATTAAATTGTTTTCCTTAATTTTATCTAATCTATCTTTTATTAATTTTCTCGCTTCAGGATTTAAAATATCAAAAGACAAATCTTCAAGTTCATCTCTAATTCTATTCATACCCATTCTGTCTGCTAAAGGTGCATAAATTTCCATTGTTTCTTTAGCTTTCCTAATTTGTTTATCTTGATCAACAACAAATTTAATTGTTCTCATGTTATGAAGTCTGTCTGCAATTTTTACTAATAAAACTCTAATATCTTTTGATGTTGCTATTATAAGTTTTCTAAAATTTTCCGCCTTAGAATTTGATATTGCTTGATTTTCATATTCAGATAATTTGGTTACGCCATCAACCAAATCAGCAACTTCTTTACCAAATTCTTTTTCGATAGTTTGATATGTTGCGTGAGTATCTTCTATGGTATCATGCAATAAACCAGTAGCGATTGTTGCGCTATCTAATTTTAAATCAGTTAAAATATCTGCTACTGCGACTGGGTGAATGATATAAGGTGAACCTTCATCACGCTTTTGTTTTTCATGAGCTTTAAGAGCAAAATCATAAGCTTTGGTTAAAGTTTCAGGATTTAGAAACTTATTATAAGTTTTTACTTTATTTATTAAATCGTTAGAATTAAGCATTTCTATTTATATCATTAAATTAGATAAGTTTAATAGTAGATAGATCGTTTATAGGCAATTTCATTATTAATTCGGTAATTTTTGACTTAAATTTAGGGTGTTTCCAATCTTTATTTATTTCATATAAAGGAAGTAAAACAAAATTTCTTTTATGAGATCTGGGATGAGGTAAAATCAACATATCTTTGTTTTTTTTAAACGATTTATTAATATTATTATAATCAATAATATCTATGTCACAAATTCTAGGGAAGTTTTTATAATTTTTTTTCCTTCCCAAAATTTTTTCAATTTTTTTTATTATGTAAAACAAATTTAATGGTTTTAGGTAAGTTTTAGTTTTTATAATTATATTAAAATATTTTGGAAAATTAGTATTAGGCCAAGATAAAGATTCATAAATTTTAGATGAATTTAGTATTTTTACACCATTTATACTTAAAATTGTTTTGGCTTTTTCAATATTTAATCTTTTATCACCTAAATTTGATCCAATGCCTAAATAAACAATTTTAGCTTGATTTTCGAAAATATCTTGCTTTTTCACGATTCCAGTCTCTAGTTTTTTTTGTATTTCTTTTATCGTATTTTTTTTTACCTTTAGCTACAGCAATTTCAATTTTAGCTTTACCTTTTTTAAAATACATTTTTGTTGGAACTAATGTCAGTCCATCCTCATTCACACTTCCTATTAATTTATTAATTTCTTTTCTATTAAATAATAGTTTGCGCTCTGAATAAGGATCATGATTAGAATAACTTGCTTGTTTATAAGCAGGTATATGTGAATTAACCAAAAAAATTTCTCCTTTTTTTTCAACAGCATAAGATTCTGCAATATTAATTTTACCTGATCTTACAGATTTAATTTCAGAACCCTTTAAAACTATTCCTGCTTCAATTAATTCTTGAAAAAAATAATTAAAACTAGCTTTTCTATTTATTGTAATAATTTTTAAACCACGATTGGTTTTTTTTTTCATTTATTAAATTAATTTTGCGTGCTTTAAGGCTTTTTGAACTTCTTCTTGTGTTTCTTTTTTAATTTTTACTAATGGAAGTCTAATTTCATCATCACACAAACCTAAGAGTTTTGCTGCATATTTTACTGGAGCGGGATTGCTCTCTATAAATAAAGATTTATGTAAAGGTTGTAACATTTGATCTATTTTTTTCGCCTCTTTTAATTCATTTTCTGATTTTGATTGTGAATATTTTTGAAAATCAGAACATAACTTAGGAGCTATGTTGGCAGTAACTGAAATTATACCGACGCCACCTCTTTTGTTAAATTCAAATGCAAATCCATCTTCACCAGTAAGTTGGATAAATTCTGGACCTAACTTTTTAATAGTCTGATCGATTCTATCAGGATCTCCTGTAGCATCCTTAACACCAGCTATATTTTTAAGTTCAAATAATCTTGCCATAGTATCAACGGACATATCAATCACACATCTTCCTGGAATGTTATAAATTATAATTGGAAGATTTGTGTTATCATTTATAGCTTTATAATGTTGATACAAACCTTCTTGTGTAGGTTTATTATAGTATGGAGTTACGACTAAAGCTCCATCGGCTCCAGCTTTTTCAGCATGCTTTGTTAAAGATATTGCCTCTTCTGTTGAATTGGATCCTGTTCCAGCAATAACCGGTAACTTTCCGTTAGATTCTTTAATACAAATTTCTATTACTTTTTCATGCTCTCTATGGTTTAAAGTTGGAGACTCTCCAGTGGTTCCTGCAGGAACTAGTCCGTTTGTTCCATTTTTAAGATGAAAATTTATTAATTTAATATAATTTTCTTCATCTAAAGTATTATCTTTAAATGGTGTAATTAAAGCTACATTTGATCCTTTAAACATAAATACTTATAACATAGATTGCAAATTTATTTAAAAATATGAAAAATAAATTATTTAATTTCATCGCATTAAATATAGTTATTTTACTAAATTTTCAAATAACTTTTGCAGATACATCTATTTATCCTAAAAAAAAACCAATTTTAAGTGAGGAAATATTAGAAAAAAAGATTTCTAAAAATTTATTACCCCAAAAAAAACCAATTTTAATTGATAAAGAAAAAATAGAAAAAATAATAAAAAAGAAAAAAATAGCTAAAAAAAAATTAATTATACCTAAAAATAAACCTTTAATAGTTAGAAAACAGACTGCAAGGATAAGTAAAAAATCAAGTTATTATAGTGATAGGGATTTTTCTTACGCAAAACAATCAATTCAATTTATGGAAAAAAGCAATTGGAAAGATGCATTAAAAGTTGCAAAAAAAGCTAGAGCTAAATCTATATACAATTTTATTCAATGGAGACATCTTTTGACTCCAGGAAATAAAGCAAGTTTTTATGATTACAAAATTTTTTTGCAGAATAATAGTAATTATCCAAGAATAGAAAGAATTAAATATTTAGCTGAACATAAATTATCAACAAGAATTTTATCTGAAAAAGATATAATTAAATGGTTTAATAACAAAAAACCATTAAGTGGTTATGGAATGATGATTTTAGGCGAAAGCTTAATTTCTACAGGTGAAGAAACAAATGGAATAAATTTAATAAAAAAAGGATTTGTAAAGGCTGATTTAACAAAATCTGATTTAATTTATTTTAGAAAAAAATTTAAAAAATATTTATCTAAAGAAGATTATATTAATAGAGCTGATTATTTGGCATGGGAAAATAAATATTGGGATCTTAGAAGAGTTATTAGATACCTACCTAAGGATTATCAGTTATTATATACAGCTAGACAACTTTTAATGAGCAAATCTTATGGTGTAGATAGTGCAATTAAAAAAGTGCCACAAACAATGAAAAATGATGCTGGTCTAAATTATGATAGATTGAAATGGAGAAGAAAAAGAGGAAGAGTTGATAGTTCATTAGAGATACTTTTAAATATTCCAGATAACAAAAATTACATGATAAGACCTGATAAATGGTGGAAAGAGAGATCTATTTTGGCTAGATCATTAATTTATAAAAAAAGATATGAAACAGCGTATAAAATTACAAGTAAAAATGGACTATCCGAAGGTCCAGAATATGCAGAGGCTGAATGGATGAGCGGATGGATTGCTTTTAGTTTTTTAAATGATCCTCTATTAGCTGAAGAGCATTTTAAAAGATTTTATGAAAATGTAGGATATCCAATAAGTTTATCAAGAGGAGCTTATTGGCTTGGAAAAGTATATGAAAAAATGGGAAATAAAGAAGAATCTATTAAATGGTATACAGAAAGTTCAAAATTCTTAACTACTTATTATGGACAGCTTTCTTATTTGAAAGTTAATCCTAATAAACTTTTTGAATTAAACAAAGAAAAAGAAGTAGAAAAAATATATGCAGAGAATTTTTATAAAAATAAGCTCGTAGCAACTGTATATTTATTGCATGATTTAAAAAAAACCAAATATACCAAATATATTTTAAGACACCTTGCAAATGATAATATAGATAAAGGAAGTGAAGTTTTGGCAGCAAGATTGGCAACTGATATTTCTAGATTTGATTTTGCAATACAGATAGCAAAAATAGCTTCTTATGAAAAAAGATTTCATAACAAATTTAATTATCCTATAATTAGTGTACCTAAAAAAGTAGCAGGTAGAAAAATACCTGAACATGCTTTTATATTGTCTATAATACGTCAAGAAAGTGAGTTTGATACAAGCGCTCATAGCCACGCAGGAGCAAAAGGTTTGATGCAGCTAATGCCGTACACTGCAAAAACAGTAGCTAAACAAGCTAAGCTTGGTTATTCTAAATCAAAATTAACTAAAAGTCCTGAGTATAACATTAAGTTGGGATCATATTATATCGCTGGCTTAATACTAGAGTATGATGGAGCCTATCCTTTTGCAATAGCAGCGTATAATGCTGGTCCTAAAAGAGTTAAGTATTGGAAAAAAATAAACAAAAACCCTCAAAAAGGTCAAATAGACTATGTCGATTGGATAGAATTGATTAAATTTAAAGAAACAAGAAATTATGTACAAAGAGTATTAGAAAATTATAATGTATACAGATACATACTTGAGCAAAAGCCTATTAAAGTATTAAACTTTTTTAAAAATAATCCATTATATTAAATGAAAAAAATTATTATTATTCCAACTTATAATGAAAGAAAAAATATAACTAAACTCATAATTAAAATATATAAATTATATAAATCTAATTTTGATGTACTGGTTGTAGATGATAATTCTCCAGATAAGACATTAGATGAAGTCATAAAATTAAAAAAAAAATATAAATTTGTTAAATATATAAAAAGAAGCAAAAAATTAGGAATTGGATCGGCGCATAAAATAGCAATTTTAAGCAGTTATAAAAAAAAATATGATTTAATTATAACAATGGACTCTGATGGAACTCATGATCCAATCTATATAAAAAAAATGATTAAAAGCATGAAAAAATATGATTTAATTATAACTAATAGATTTAAAAAAAAAGACTCCTTATCAGAATGGCCAATACATAGAAAATTTTTAACAAAACTAAGATTTTATTTGATAAGTTTTTTATTGAATATTCCTTTAGATACATCAGGTGCATATAGATGCTACAATGCAAAAAAGATTAAAATTAAAGACATTTTAAGCGCTAAAGATAATGGTTATTCTTTTTTTTGGGAAAGCGGATATTTGTTATTTAAAAAAAAATATAAAATCTTTGAAATACCGATTAAACTACCATACAGAACTGTTGGATCGTCAAAAATGAAGATTACAGATATTGTTAGAGCGCTTTATTATTTATTAATTGTAACTTTTAAAAGAATTTAAATTATTTCAATATCTGGTAGAGGAAAAATTAATTTACCATTATTATTTAAAAATTTTTTTTCTTTATTGATTATAAAATTTTTAAAATGCCAAGGTAAAACAAGCATATAATCAGGTTTTATTTTGTTTTTATATTTTTCATCAACAATTTTAATATTTGAACCAGGAGTATATTTGCCATTTTTGTCCTTATTTACATCTAGAATTAAGTCTAAATAGCGAGAGTCAATATTGCAGTATTGAAGTATAACATTACCTTTTGTTGATGCTCCATACCCTACTATCTTCTTCTTCATATCTTTTAAATTAAGTAATAAATCAATAAATATTTTTCTATGTTGTTTAACACTTTTAAAAAAATTAGCATGAGTATTAAAAGAGTTATATTTATAAATCTCTTCCTTTTTAAGTAACCAATTAACTATTTTTTTTATTTCTACATATTTTGATTTTTTTTTTGCAACTGTAATTGCAAAACTTCCTCCATTTATATCATTAAATTCAAGATCAATTATTTTAAAATCTACTTGATCAAATATATATTTAATTGACTGAAGTGAGTAATACTCCAAATGTTCATGACAAATTGTATCATAGGAAATATTTTTTATCATTAATGGCATATAGCTTTGCTCTAAATGCCAAATTCCATTATCATCTAAAGATTCTCTAATATCTTGAGCAAATTTTATTGGACTAGGTAAATCATAAAACATAGATATAGTTGTAATTATTTTTGCTTTTTTATTTTTAATATGTTTTTTAATAGATTCTTTATTAAAAAATTCAGGAATTTTTATAATATCTTTTCTATAAAAATTTTTTAACTTTTTTATAGTTGGATCGACTCCAATTAATTTATATGAATTTTTAAAGTTCTTTAAATAAGTTCCATCATTACTGCCTATATCAATAACAGTATCTTTATTAGATAGATGAGATATTTTTTTTAATTTTTCAGATTTAAGTTTTAAATGTCTAACCATATGAGGATTTAATGATGAAAGATATCCATAGTTATCACCATACATAACATCAACATCAAAAGAATTTTGTAATTGTAGCAATGAACATTTATTACATATAACCATAGATAAATTACCTTTTGGAATTTTTTGATTTTTTGAACCAGGAAAAATTCCAGTAAAATATTGATTTCCTAAAGTTGATATATATTTAAGGGACTTACTTGAACAGGATCTACATTTTGTTATTTTCATTTAAAAATATTAGATTAAGTTAGTATCAAATTATAGAAAATAATGAAGAAAATTATAATCACTGGCGCTCTAGGTCAAGATGGATTTATATTAAGTAAAATCTTATTAAAAAATAAATATAAAGTATTTGGAATAGTTAAAAATAATAAAAAAAAAAGTATAAAAAAAGTTATTTATACTAAACTCGATTTATCTAATTTTGATTTAATTAAAAAAAAATTTGATAAAATTAAACCTGATGTAATAGTTCATTTTGGATCAGAAAATCCATCTATACACGAAAATATAAAAAAATCATTATTTTTAAAAAATTTTAAGAACACAACTAATATTATTAATTATATTAAAACAAATAAAAAAATAAAATTTATTTATTCTAATTCATCACAAATTTATTCAAAAAAAAATAAAAAGGTCAATGAAAAATCTAAATTTAAAAATACAAACTATTATACAAAATATAGAATAGAATCTGCCAATTATTTACTTAAATTAAAAAAAAAGTTAAATTTAAATTGTACGAATTTAATTTTATTTAATCACGATTCAAGACATAGAAACAAAAAATTTTTAATACCAAGATTAGTTTCAGCTTTTAAAAAAAATGATTATAAATTTATTAGAAGTATTTATAAAAGTAATATTAAAATGGATTTTTCACATGCTGATGATATCTGCTATGCCATATATCTACTTATAAAAAAAAATAAAAATCCCAACAACCTTATTTTGTCGTCTGGTAAAATTACATCAATAAATAAACTAATTGAAAAATATATTCATAAAAATTATTTAAAAAAAATAGAATATAATGATTCTCAAATAAGTATAATTGGAAACAATTATAAAGCAAAAAAGTTGCTAAATTGGAAATTAAACAAAAATGTTTTTGATGCAGCTAAAGAAATTTATATTAGTAAATAAATACTTTTGGCGGAAGGAGAGGGATTCGAACCCTCGGTACACCTTTTCAAGCGTACGGCGGTTTAGCAAACCGCTGGTTTAAACCAGCTCACCCATCCTTCCGTATATTAATGTGTAACTTGAAACCATTGAATATTCAATATTTATCAAGTAATTTTGTGCAAATTATGAAAAATAAATATTCAATTTTCTCATTAATTAAAAATGCTTTTAGCTACCATGAAAATTGGCAAAGAGCATGGAGAGACCCTGTTCCCAAAAAAGAATATGAAGCAATAATAATTGGTGGAGGTGGACATGGTTTAGCAACAGCTTTTTATTTGGCAAAAAAACATAATATGAAAAATATTGCTGTTGTAGAAAAAGGATGGATTGGTGGTGGTAATACTGGAAGAAATACTACAATAATTAGATCAAATTATTTGTGGGATGCTAGCGCAGGATTATATGATCATGCATTAAAAATTTGGGAAGGACTATCTCAAGAATTAAATTATAACGTAATGTTTAGTCAGAGAGGAGTAATGAACCTAGCTCATAACCTTCAAGATGTTAGAGATTTAAAAAGAAGAACACATGCAAATAGGCTAAATGGTATTGATGCTGTTTGGTTAAACACAGAAGAAGTAAAAAAATTCTGTCCAATAATTAATACTTCACCTGATATTAGATATCCTGTTTTAGGAGGAACCTTACAAAGAAGAGCTGGAACAGCTAGACATGATGCTGTTGCATGGGGTTATGCTCGAGCAGCTGATGCTATGGGTGTGGATATTATTCAAAATTGTGAAGTAAAAGGAATTAAAAGAAATGGAGATAGCGTAGAAGGTATAGAAACAACAAAAGGATTTATCAAAACAAAAAAAATTGGAGTAGTTGCTGCTGGTCATTCTAGTGTTATTGCAAATATGGTTGATTTAAAATTGCCTCTTGAAAGTAAACCTTTGCAAGCTTTAGTATCTGAACCAGTAAAACCAATTATAGATACTGTTGTTATGTCTAATGCAGTGCATGCTTATGTAAGCCAATCAGATAAAGGAGAATTGGTTATTGGTGCTGGAACTGATGCTTATATTTCATACACACAAAGAGGAAGTCATGATGTTGTAGAAGGAACTTTAAAAGCCATTCTAGAGCTCTACCCTATTTTTAGTAGAATGAAAATGTTAAGACAATGGGGTGGTATTGTTGATATATGTCCTGATGCAAGTCCAATAATTAGTAAAACACATATTAAAGGATTATATTTCAATTGTGGTTGGGGTACAGGTGGATTTAAAGCAACACCAGGCTCAGGTGATTTATTTGCACATACTATTGCAAATAACGAACCTCATAAACTAAATGCTGATTTCAATATTAATAGATTTGTAAGTGGTGACCTTGTTGATGAACATGGAGCAGCAGCAGTAGCACACTAATGTTTTTAATTAATTGTCCATATTGTGGTGAAAGAGACCAGAGTGAATTTTCTGCTGGTGGTGAAGCTCACATTGTTAGACCAAAACAACCTACTGAATTAAGTGATGATGAATGGGCTGAATTTTTATTTATGAGAAAGAATATTAAAGGGATTCAATTTGAAAGATGGAATCATGCTCATGGATGTAGAAAATGGTTTAATGTAATTAGAGATACATCTAACGATAAAATTCATGCTGTATACAAAATGGGTGAAGAACCTCCTATAAAATAATGAGCAAAAATTTAAGAATAATAAATAGCAAGTATATTGATCAAACATCTAGAATATCTTTTAAGTTTGATGGAAAAACTTTATATGGATTTAAAGGTGATACATTAGCGTCAGCTTTATTAGCAAACGATATTCACCTTGTTGGAAGAAGTTTTAAATATCACCGTCCAAGAGGAATAATGGCATGCGGTCCAGAAGAACCTAATGCAATCGTACAAGTTGGAAGTGATGCATCAATGACAGAGCCAAATACAAGGGCAACTGAGATAGAGTTATACGAAGGTTTAGAAGCATCGAGTCAAAATTGCTGGCCAAGTGTTAATTTTGATATAGGAGCAGTAAACAATTTTTTTTCTCCTCTTATACCGGCAGCTTTCTATTATAAAACATTCATGTGGCCTGCTAATTTTTGGAAATTATATGAATACTTTATAAGAAAATCTGCAGGTCTGGGCAAATCACCTACTGAACCGGACAAAGATATTTATGATCATAGATACTTACACTGTGATGTTTTGGTTGTTGGCGGAGGTATATCTGGAATAATAGCCGCGAAGACAGCAGCTAAAAATAATTTTAATACTTTGTTAATAGACGATAAAAATATCTTAGGTGGAACCACTCTTTTTCAAAAAAATGAATGCTTTAAAATAAATAATTCTTATTCAAATGAGTGGTTAAAAAAAGAAATCGAAAATCTAAAATCACTTAAAAATTTAACCATTAAAACAAGAACATCTTTGGCTGCTTATCATAGTTACAATTATCTTTTAGCAAGAGAAAATTTAACTGATCATTTAGATTTAAATGAAAAAAAAGATAAAATTCGGCAAAGACTTTGGAAAATTAGAGCTAAAAAAGTAATTATAGCTACTGGAGCAATGGAAAGACCATTGATTTTCAACAATAATGATAGACCTGGTATTATGCTTTCATCTTCTATCAAAAAGTACATAGATTACTATGGAGTTAAATGTGGCCAACAAATATCTTTATTTACAAATAATGACTCTGCTTATGAAACCGCAATCTCTTTAAGTAACAGTGGTGTAAGTGTTAATTCAGTAATTGACATAAGAGACAAAAGCAATTCATTGATTGTAAAACAGGCAGAAAAATTAGGTATTAAAATTCATTGGAAGCATACAGTCGTTAATACAAATGGTTACAAAAAAATTAATTCTATTGAAATTATGAAATTATCTGACGATGGCACTACTGTTGTCGGTAAAAAAATGAAAGAAGGATGTGATTGCTTAGGTATTTCCGGAGGATGGACACCAAGAGTACATTTGTTTACTCAGTCTGGTGGTAAACTTAAATTTAGAGATAATGATAATGTTTTTTTACCAGATAAATCAGAGTTAGATCAAATAAGTATAGGATCTTGTAATGGTGATTTTGAGCTTGATGAAGTGACAAAAAATTCAGTTAATTTAATAAATAAGTTTTTAAAAGTTAACAATAATGATTATGAAAATTTAGAAATTATTTCCTCAAAAGAAATTGACAAAAAAAATATTTGGCTACTACCATCTGATAAACCTTTGGGAAAAACTAAGCCATTTTTAGATTTTCAAAATGATTCTACTGCAAATGATGTAAAATTAGCTTTAAGAGAAGGTTTTAAATCAATTGAGCATGTAAAGAGATACACAACAACGGGCATGGCAACTGATCAAGGTAAATTATCTAATATGCATGCACTTGGAATTATAGCTGAAACTGCTGGTGTAAAAATGGGAGAATTGGGAACAACTACATTTAGGCCTCCTTATACCCCATTAACATTTGGAGCGATTGTTGGAAGAAACGTTGGTGAATTTTTTGATATTACCAGAAAAACACCTATACATGATTGGCATGCCAAACATAATGCAGAATTTGAAAATGTAGGACAATGGAAGAGAGCTTGGTACTATCCAATAGGAAACGAAAATATGCATGAAGCTGTACAAAGAGAAAGCAAAGCAGCTAGAGATAGCGCTGGTATTTTAGATGCTTCGACTCTTGGAAAGATAGATATTCAAGGAAGTGATGCATCAGAATTTTTAAATAGGGTTTATACAAATGCTTGGTCTAAATTAGAAATAGGAAAGTGCAGATATGGTTTAATGTTGAATGAAGATGGAATGGTTTATGATGATGGAGTTACTACAAGAATTTCAGAAAATCACTACCTAATGACAACAACAACTGGAGGCGCAGCAAATGTACTTGGAAAATTAGAAGATTATTTACAAACAGAATGGCCCGAGTTAGATGTTTATTTAACTTCAGTCACAGATCATTATGCAACTGTTAGCATCTGTGGACCAAATTCAAAAAAAATTCTTTCAAAGGTAATTCCTGATTTAAATTTATCAGATAAAGAGTTTCCACATATGTCTTTTAAAAATGCTTTAATAGATAATATAAAATGCAGAGTAATGAGAATTAGTTTTACCGGTGAACATAGTTATGAAATTAATATTCAATCATCATATGGCAAGTCTCTTTGGGAGAAATGCTTTGAGGCTGGGAAAGAATTTAATATTACACCTTATGGTACTGAAACTATGCACCTACTTAGAGCTGAGAAAGGATTTATAATTGCTGGACAAGATACTGATGGTACAATGACACCAGTAGATTTACAAATGGACTGGATAATTAGCAAGAAAAAATATGATTTTATTGGAAAAAGATCATTATACAGAAGTGATACAATTAGAGATGATAGAAAACAACTTGTAGGATTATTAACAGATGATCCAAAAGAAGTTTTAGAAGAAGGTGCACAAATTGTTTTAGAAACAAAAAAACAACCAATAGAAATGCTTGGTCATGTCACATCCAGTTATTTTAGTCCAAATTTAAATAAATCAATAGCTCTTGCAGTGGTAAAAAATGGTAAAAAACTAAAAGGACAAAAAATGTTTGTTCCTATGAAAAACAAAACTATTAATGTTACCATTACAGATACTGTTTTTTTAGATAAAGAAAATAAGAGGTTAAATGCTTAATTACAATTCACCAATAATGGAAACAAAAGAATATCCTGATATAAAAATTTCAGAAGTTGAACCTATTCTTAAAATAAATTTAAGGGGAAAAAATCGTGACTTTGTAACTAAAGTTGGAAAAGAATTATCTATAATTCCTCCTGTAGATCCTAATACATCATCAAGTAATGAAAAATTAAATCTTCTTTGGCTTAGTCCAGACGAATGGTTTTTGTATTCAAATAATAAGATCGAATTAAAAGATTCTAATTTTTTGGAAGATAGTCTTTTTAATGAAATTTCTAAAAAAAAATTAGGTTCTGTTACAAATGTTTCTGACCATTGGGTAAAGATAAATTTAAGTGGTACTAAAATTTTTGATTTGTTATCAGCTGGTTGTCCCTTCAATTTTAGTAATTTTAAAAATTCAAAAGGAGCAGTAACACAGACTTTAGTTAACCATATAGACGTAATCATTCATAATAAGAACACTAATGAATTAAATTTATTTGTTAGAAGATCTTTTTCAATGCACTTATGGTCATGGTTGAACGACAGTGCTAGATTTATTTAAGTTATTTTTTAAAAAATAGAAAACAAATATTAGTAATATTGAAGAATAAATTATGTTTGACAAGCACCAAAACCAAAAAAAAGTATTTAAACTAACGGTTAAATAAACAGCTATATAATATACTAGTATTGGTATTATTAAGTTTCTAATTAAATTTGAAGCCATTGCATATTCAGCTTTTTTTAATCCAATAAAAAAACCATTAGACATAAAAAAAATTGTGTAAGCAGGAAATGCAAAAGTTTGAATTTTCAAATAATCTTTGCCTGAAATAATCACTTCTGAATTGTTAGAAAATATTCCAATAATATTATCTGCCAATAAATAGACTAGGACACCTGACACAATCATTATTGAAATTCCATATTTTAAGGCTGTAAAATATGCTTCTTTAATTCTTGCAAAATTTTTCGCTCCAAAATTCTGTGCTATGATTGATACAATTGCGGTATTAAGACCTAAAACAGGAAGAAGCATAACATGGATGAATCTTTCTCCAGCACCATAACCTGCAACTGCGTATTCACCAGAAATACCAACATAAATTAAGATTATAGTGAATGCAAAAGATGATGCACTTATTGATATTGTAATTGGCATAGATTGAAATAATAAATTTTTAAAGTATTTAAATTTAGGTTTAAAATAATTTATTGATAATTTTTTTACTCTATTATTATTTAATATTTTAAAAAAAATTATTAACAAACTAATAAATTGTGCTATTATTGTAGCTACAGCTATACCTTTAACTCCCATAGCTGGAATAAATAGAAAACCAAAAATAAATATTGGGTTAAGTAAAATATTTAAGAGAAAACTTAATATAAGTAAATTTCTATAAGTTTTAGTATCTCCTTCTGCGTGCAATAAAGAATTTAAACATACAACAAGAATAAATATTACAGAACCAGAAAATATAATATCAGTATATTCTAATCCTAATGATTGAACTTCTGCAGATGTAACCATAATATTAAAAATATCATCTGCATAAGTTAAACCTATATAAGTAATAAAGATTGAAATTATAATTCCATAATAAATAGTATGTGTAAAATAGTTAAGAGTTTTTTCATTATTAGACTCACCTATGCTGTTTCCTATTAAAGATGTGCCAGCTACCGTTACACCTATGCATGTGCCTATAATAATAAAATATATGGGAAATGATTTACTTAATGCTGATAATGCTTCTGGAGATATTTTGCCTGCAAAAAATGCATCCACTACATTATAAAGAGTTTGAAATAATGTTCCTATACTAGCTGGCAATGCAATTCTTCTAACTAATTTAGGTATATTATCTTTTAGCAAATCCATATTAAAATTCTTTTTGGAATATATGTTTTTTTCCAAGTTTTTTTGCAACATTTATTTGCTTTTGTCTCATTCTAAATCTTTCTTTTTGTGAGTTTGTAAGAGTATCGTGACAATTTGGACACGAAACACCCTCCTCATATTTCAATGATTTTTTATCTTTAATTGATATCGGTTTTCTGCATCCACTACACATAGTATAGGTTCCGGGAGTTAATCCATGCTTTAATGAGACTCTATTATCAAAAACATAACATTCACCTTTCCACAAACTTTTATTTTTATTTATTTTTTTTAGGTAATTAATTATTCCACCCTTTAGTTGATAAACGTTATTAAAACCTTTCTTTTCTAGATAAATACTAGCTTTTTCACACCTTATTCCCCCAGTACAAAACATTGCTATAGTTTGTTTTTTATCCAACTTTTTTAGGTAATTAGGGAATTCTCTAAAATTATTAATTTTAGGATTAATTGAACCTTTAAATGAGCCAACTTTGTATTCAAATGGTTTTCTAGCATCAATCAATATTGTTTTTTTATTACTAATAAATTTATTCCAACTGTTTGGTTCTAGATGATTTTTTGTTTTTCTTTTTAATATTTTTATCCCCATAGGAACTACCTCTTTTTTAATTTTAACTTTACCTCTATGAAAAATCTGAAATTTACATTTAGCGAAATTTTGACTATCAAAATTTATAAAATTAAAAGCTTTTTTAATTTTTTTTAGTACTAATTCTAAGTTTATTTTGCTAGAAGATATTGTTCCATTAATACCTTCGGTAGAAATGATTATTGTTCCTCTAATTTTATATTTGATGAAAATATTACTTAATGATTTTTTAGCTTTTTTAATATCATAAATTTTTTTAAACTTATAGAAACCTGAAATATAAAACATTATAATTTTCTACAAACACTTAAACCATCG